>DASSCV010000507.1:0-5747 GCA_035697505.1 Rubrobacter sp. | reverse complement strand
TGGAAACTATGCGATAGGCCTCAGGGAGCAGGTTATCTTCCCCGAGATATCCTACGACTCCATAGACGCGACCCGCGGACTCGACGTGGCGATCGTGACGACGACGGAGAGCGACGAAGAGGCGCGGGAGCTCTTGCGGCTCCTCGGTATGCCGTTCAGGCAGAGTTGAGAGGTAGGAAATGACGAGAAAGGCGTTGCTGGTAAAGCAGCAGAAAAAGCAGAAGTACGCCGTCAGGGAGTACAACCGTTGCCAGAGGTGCGGCCGGGCGCACGGTTACTACAGGAAGTTCGGGCTTTGCCGGATCTGCCTCAGGGAGCTGGCGCACGAGGGGAAGATCCCTGGCGTAACGAAAGCGAGCTGGTAGATAACTATGTCGGTTAACGATCCAATAGCGGATTTCCTGACGCGCATCCGCAACGCGCACATGGCCAAGCAGGAGAAGGTCGAGATGCCGCACTCCAAGATGAAGGCGGAGATCTCCCGAATCCTTCTGGAGGAAGGCTACGTTCAGGACGTCTCCGAGCGCGGGAGCGGGGTCGAAAAGAGGCTCGTAATAGCCTTGAAGTACGGCCCCGACGGTAGCCGCGGCATCGCCGGCTTGAGGCGGATGAGCCGCCCCGGACGCCGGGTCTACCGCAAGCAGACCAACATCCCCCGCGTGCTCGACGGGCTCGGGGTGGCGATACTCTCGACCTCCCAGGGCATCCTGACAGACCACCAGGCCAGGCGCAGGGGCGTCGGCGGCGAAGTCCTTTGCTTCGTCTACTAGGGAGGTATTGAGGAGTGTCGAGAATCGGGAAGGCTCCTGTCGAGATCCCTGGCACGGTCAGCGTGGAGCTCTCGGGCCGTAGCGTAAAGGTGAACGGCCCGAAGGGCGAGCTCACGGTGCCCGTGGGGCGCGGGATCGATGTAAGGCAGGAAGACGGTAACGTAATAGTCGAGCGGGCCGGGGACACGCCCGAGCACCGTGCGTTGCACGGGCTTACGCGATCCCTGATCTACAACGCCGTAACAGGCGTGACGGAAGGGTTTACCAAGACGCTGAACATCGCCGGCGTCGGCTACAGAGCGGCCCTGCAGGGAAGCGACATCAATCTGCAGGTCGGCTACTCTCATCCTGTCTCCATCTCACCTCGCGAGGGGATAGAATTCGAGGTTCCGAACGCCACGACGATCATCGTGCGCGGGATAGACAAACAGAGAGTAGGCCAGACGGCGGCGGAGATCCGGATGGTCCGTCCGCCCGAGCCGTACAAGGGCAAGGGCATCCGTTACAGCGACGAGCAGATCCGGCGCAAGGTCGGCAAGGCCGGATAGTAGTAGGAGGATTAATGGCTGTTCTCGAAAAGCGGATGCACAGGGAGAAGCGGCACAAGCGTGTCAGGCGCAAGGTGGCCGGTACGGCCTCGAGGCCGCGCCTCTCCGTGTACCGCTCCAACGTGCACATCTACGCCCAGCTCATCGACGACGATGCAGGAAGGACGCTCGCGGCGGCCGACTCCCGCCAGGTGGGGGAGTCCGAGAACCGCAAAGACGCAGCCCGCAAGGTCGGAGCCTTGATCGCGAAAGAGGCCTCTCAGGCCGGGATAGAGGCGGTCGTCTTCGACAGGGGCGGAAACAAATACCACGGACGCATCGCGGCGCTCGCCGAGGGGGCGCGCGAGGGCGGACTGAGGCTCTAACTCTTTAGGAGGAACTATCTTGGGACGACCAAGAACCGATAACAGACAGGGAGGAGGACGCGGCCGGCAACGCGACGGGGCCTCGGATCTCCAGGACAGGGTCGTCGAGATCCGGCGCGTCGCCAAGGTCGTCAAGGGCGGCCGGCGCTTCAACTTCTCGGCCCTCGTGGTCGTTGGCGACGGCAAGGGCAGGGTCGGCACGGGGCTCGGGAAGGCCAACACCGTCCCCGCCGCCATCCAGAAGGGCCAGGAGCGGGCCAAGCGCAACATGTTCGACGTACCGATGCGCAATACCACCATCCCGCACGAGGTCACAGGCAAGTTCGAGAGCTCTTTGGTGCTCCTCAAGCCGGCCTCGGAGGGTACTGGTGTGATCGCTGGTGGTGGCGTCAGGGCCGTCCTCGAGCTCGCCGGCATAAAGGACGTACTCACCAAGGCGCTCGGCTCGACGACCTCGGTGAACCTCGTGCAGGCCACCGTCGAAGGGCTCCAGAGGCTGCGCAGCAAGGCCGACATCGAGCAGACGCGAGGGGTGAAGATCACACTATGAGCCCCCTCAAGGTCACGCAGGTAAGGAGCGTCGTAGGCTCCAAGCAGGGTCACAAGCGGACGGTGCGCGCCCTTGGTCTCAAGCGCATCAGGGACTCCAGGGTGCACCAGGACACGCCCCAGATCCGGGGTATGGTCCACAAGGTGCAGCACCTCGTCCATGCCGAGGAGGTGGATTAGCGGTGAGGCTCAACGAAATAAAGGGTGCTCCAGGCTCGAAGAAGGCGCGCAAGCGAGTCGGGCGCGGCACGGGCTCGGGACGCGGCAAGACTTCGGGACGCGGCCACAAGGGCGCGGGCGCCCGCTCTGGAGTCTCCGCGTTCGCGGCCTACGAGGGCGGACAGATGCCGTTGCAGCGGCGGTTGCCGCGCCGGAAGGGCGAAGCGAGGGGCCGCCACACGGTGGCCCGTCCCACCATCTACGCGCCTGTGAACCTCGGCGAACTCCAGGGCGTCTCCGGTGATACGATAGGTCCTGACGAGCTGCGGGCCGCCGGGCTCGTCAGGAAGAAGGCTGAGCTCATCAAGATCCTTGGCGAAGGGGACGCAGGGCGCGCCGTTACGGTAAAGGCGCACGCTTTCTCCAAGTCGGCCAGGGAGAAGATAGAGGATGGCGGCGGAAGCGTCGAGGTACTGGAGCGGTAGAGATGTTGGGATCCCTAGCCAACGCCTGGAAAATCCCGGAGCTGCGAATGAAGCTCCTGTTCACGTTCGCCATGCTGGCGGCGTACCGTCTGGGGGCCTACATACCCCTGCCCGGGGTCGACCCGAGCGTCCTCGGCAGCGGTCTTCAGAGCAGCAACCCCATAACAGGCCTGTTCGGGACGTTCACGGGCGGAGCCTTCAACAACTTCTCCGTGTTCTCGCTGGGGATCATGCCCTACATAACAGCAGCGATCGTGATGCAGCTTATGACGGTCGCCATCCCACGCCTTCAGGAACTCGCCAAAGAAGGCGAGACAGGACAGCAGAAAATCACGCAGTACACCCGCTACTTCACGCTCGCGCTGGCGCTTATCCAGTCCGTCGCGATGGTCTTGTTCTTCCGTTCGGCGCAGGGCGGTGGTGCGCTCGCCGGTACCAGCCCCATCGAGATACTCGTCGCCATCGTTACCCTCACGGCCGGCGTGATGCTCACCATGTGGCTCGGCGAGCTCATAAGCCAGCGGGGCCTGGGCAACGGTATCTCGCTCATCATAACGGCCTCTATCCTCTCGCAGGCACCGCTGGCCATCACGGCGCTCAGGGAGAACGGTGACGTGCTTACGGTGGTTATTCTCGGGCTTCTGGCCGTCATGATCGTGGCCGCCATCGTGTTCGTCAACGAAGGCCAGCGCAGGATCCCAATAACCTACGCCAAAAGACAGGTCGGACGCAGGATGAGCCAGGGCGGCACTACATACCTGCCCTTGAAGGTCAACATGGCAGGGGTTATTCCCATAATCTTCGCCTCCTCGCTGTTGCTCTTCCCCGTCGTGCTGGCGCAACTCGCCGCGGGGGGGGACCCGGACTCGATCCTCGCCCGTCTCTCCGCCTTCTTCGATCCTGGGAACGCGCCATACCTGATCCTCTACGCGCTGCTAATTATCATGTTTACCTACTTCTACACGGCGGTGCAGTTCAATCCCGTCGAGCACGCCGACAACCTGAAGAAGAGCGGCGGGTACGTCCCTGGCTACAGACCCGGCCAGCCAACGGCCATCTACCTGAACAATGTGCTGACCAGGATCACGCTCTTCGGCGCCCTGTTTCTGGCCGTCGTGGCCGTGCTGCCTTACTTCATCTCGAGCGGCCTGAACCTCGGGAACTCCATCTTCCTCGGCGGCACCTCGATGCTGATCGTGGTCGGCGTATCACTGGACACCGTACGCCAGCTGGAGAGCCAGTTGATGATGCGCAACTATGAAGGGTTCCTGAAGAAGCGATGAAGGTAATCCTGCTTGGGCCCCAGGGAGCGGGCAAGGGAACGCAGGCGCAGCGCCTCGCAGACGAGGTGGGCGCCACGCACATCTCCACCGGGGACATAGTGCGCGCCGAGATCAAGTCTGGCTCGGATCTGGGCAAGAAAGTGCAGGACTACAACGACAGGGGCGAGCTGGTGCCCGACGAGATCATCGTCGAGATGGCCAAGCCTTACCTGGACGACGCCGACTCCTGGATCCTCGACGGTTTCCCCCGCAACGAGGCCCAGGCGAAGGCCCTGGACCAGGCCCTCCAAGATATCGGGGAGGATCTCGACGCCGTGGTCGCCATCGAAGCACCCGACGACGCGCTCGTGGAGCGGCTTTCGGGAAGGCGCCAGAGCCGGGCTACGGGCAAGATCTACCACGTCGAGTATGATCCGCCGCCCGAGGATGACCCGGGCCCGTTCGTCCAGCGCGATGACGATGCCGAGGAAGCCATCAGGCGCAGGCTGGAGATCTACCACGACCAGACCGAGCCTCTGAAGGACTACTACGCCGACCGCGACCTCCTCATCACCGTCGACGCCGAGCAGGAGATCCCGAAGGTAACACAGGACATCCTCGAGGCCGTAGGCAGAGGGGAAGACGCTTGATCGTCCGCAAGAGCAAGACGGAGCTCGAGGCGATGCGTGAGGGCGGAAAGATAACCGCAGCTTGCCTGGAGATGCTGGAGGAGAACGTCAGGCCAGGCGTTACTACTCGGGAGCTCGACCGTCTCGCTGAGGAGTTCATCTACGACCGCGGAGGCAAGCCTGAGTTCAAAGGGTATCAGGGATTCCCGGCTGCGATCTGCGCCTCGCCCAACGCCATGATCGTGCACGGTATCCCAGGCTCATACCGCCTGAAGAACGGCGACATTATCTCCCTGGACGTCGGCGTCCGCTACGAGGGCTTCGTAACAGACTCGGCGACCACCGTCCCTGTGGGGCACGTGCACGAGGATGTCGTCGGGCTGCTCGGGACCACGAGGGAGTGTCTCGCCGCGGCGACGGATCAGATGCGGGCTGGTAACAGGCTTGGCGACGTGGGCCACGCGATACAGGCCCTCGCCGAGTCGCGTGGTTACGGGGTAATAAGGGACCTGGTCTCCCACGGGGTCGGCCGGCAGATGCATGAGGACCCCCAGATCCCGAACTACGGCAGCCCGGGTACGGGTCCGCGCCTGCTCCCTGGGATGACCTTCGCCATAGAACCCATGATCACGCTCGGCGACTACGAGATCCGCCTCAGCGAGTGGGACGGGTGGTCCATCTACACGGCCGATGGCTCCCTCTCCGCCCACTTCGAGAACACCGTCGCCGTTACCGAGAACGGCCCCCTGGTGTTGACGCAGAACGGGGGCTCCGGCGCATAGAGAAAGGCGTTCGTCGGTGGGAGCGTCCACCCAGGCGTGGTAAGATATTCGTTTGGCTTCAGCCATCTTGTAACTACTTGAGAAGAGGAGGTCCTTGGCCAAAGAAGACGTCATAGAGGTTGAAGGCACCGTAACCGAGGCGCTGCCCAACACGCAGTTCCGGGTCGAGTTGGAGAACGGGCACAACGTGCTGGCGCA
>DASSCV010000506.1:0-4481 GCA_035697505.1 Rubrobacter sp. | reverse complement strand
GGATGTGTCCGTAAACTTCTGTAATTTGATGGCCTGCTAGAAAGAAGGGCCATCGTCCTCCAAGATGGTTGGTGCCTAAGGTCAACCAATCGAAAGGGAGTGACGATGACCAAAGATCATCGTAGGGTGGACGCTGAATTGGTGCAAGAGGTTCTGCTCGACAATTCTGACTTTCTGCGTGAGATCGTAGAGCGGGTGGTGCAGCAGATCCTGGAAGCCGAAATGACCGAGCACATAGGAGCAGCACCCTACGAGCGCATCGAGGGACGCACCGGACACCGCAACGGCCACAAGCCGAGGATGTTACGCACCAGGGTGGGCACCCTGAATCTTTTGGTGCCCCAGGATAGGGAAGGGACATTCTCAACCAGGCTCTTCTCCCGTTACCAAAGAAACGAGAAGGCGCTGTGTTTGGCTCTGATGGAAATGTATGTGGAGGGGGTCTCAACCAGGAAGGTCAAGGAAGTGACCGAAGCACTTTGCGGCACGTCTTTCTCCAAGAGCCTCGTCAGTGAGCTGGCCGGCTCCCTCGACTCGGAGCTCCAAGCGTGGAGGAATCGCCGTCTGGAGGCAAAGACTTACCCTTACCTCTTCGTGGACGCTCGCTACGAGAAGGTGAGGGTGGACCACCGGATCGTCAGTCAGGGCGTCTTGATCGTCTCGGGCGTAAGGGAGGACGGCTTTAGGGAGATCCTCGCTGTGGAGGTTGCAGACACCGAAAGCGAGGCTACCTATCACGAGCTGTTCCGGTCGTTGAAGCGGCGAGGGCTTTCGGGCGTGGAGCTTGTGGTCTCAGATGACCACGAGGGCCTAAAGAGCGCCGTCAGCCGCCACTTCCAGGGTGCCGCCTACCAGAGGTGCCAGGTGCACTACATGAGGAACCTCCTTGGGATGGTGGGCGCCTCAAAGCGCAAGGAGCTTGGAGCGGACCTCAGGGCGATCTTCGCCGCACCTAACATCGAGCAGGCCCTCCGGATCGCATCGAGCGTGGCCAACAAGTGGCGAGGGAAGGGTCACGAGAAAGTCTCAGAACACATAGAAGAGCACATCGAGGAGTGCCTCTCATGCCTGGCCTTCCCCGAGAGCCACAGAAGACGCATCCGCACCACAAACGGCCTGGAGCGCCTCAACCAGGAGATAAAGCGGCGCACAAGGGTGGTTAGGATCTTCCCCAACCGGGAGGCGTGCCTGAGGCTGGTGAGTGCTTTGGCGGTTGAGCAATCCGAGGAGTGGGTTACGGGGCGGCGTTACCTGGACATGGAGGAGTTGAGAGAGCATCGAGGTGTGAGGGATCGCGAGGCTAAGGAGGTCATGCTTTTGGAGGAGTAGAAGAGGGGTGAGGCTTCTTGGAGGAAATTACAGAAACATCGGGACTTGATCCAGCATCTGATAATGATGGCCGCGAAGCGGAGCGACTCGCGGCGCTGGATCACCTGAATGCAATACGACCCGAGACTGATCACATCCTTCAGCAACTGGCCGATGAAGTGCGTAGCATATTCGGCACCGATCTATGCATGGTTAACCTGAATCTTTCCGACGTGCAATACTTCCGGACTTGGTCGGGAGAGCTGCCCGCGGACTTGGCCGAAGCCAGGCAAGACGCCCTCGAGCACAGCATGTGCCAGTACGTGGTGGACAGCGAGATGCCGCTCGTCGTGAAAGACTTCTCGGCTACCGAAGAATTTAGGGAGCAACACTGGTGTGTGAACTACGGCATCCACTTTTATGCGGGGACACCGCTGATCACCTCCGATAATCACGCCATCGGCACCCTCTGCCTGCTTAACGCCCAGCCCATCGAGTTTGGCAAGGACCAGATGAGGGTGCTTGGGGGTTTCGCCCAAGCGGTGGTCGGGAGACTCGAGCTGCTCGGCGCGCTAGGACGCGAGCAAGCCGCCAGGCAAGAGGAAGCCCTACGCAGCGAGGACCGCCAACGGACCTTGGACAGCCTCTCCGCGCATATAGCGATAATCGACGAGACGGGTGCCATCGTCACCGTTAACAAGGCCTGGCGAGACTTTGCCCGGGAAAATGGATTAGCTGCGCAGACCTACGCCGAAGGCGCCAACTACCTCCGGGCATGCGATTCGGCAGCGGGCGCACATTCCGAGGAGGCTGCTCCCTTTGCGGAGGGGATCCGCTCGGTTCTCAGCGGCCAGCGCAATAAATTCGAGCTAGAGTATCCCTGCCATTCACCCAGCGAACGGCGCTGGTACATTGGAAGGGTGACGCATTTTGCAGGCGGTGGTCCCCCACGAGCGGTGATCGCCCACGAAAACATCACCGAGCGCAAGCTGGCCGAGGAGAGGCTGCTTGAGAGCGAGCACCAATTTCGCGCCCTGTTCGAGAACACATTGGACGCCATCCTGATAGCCAGCGATACCGGCGAGTACGTCGGGGCGAACGACGCGGCCTGCGAGCTATTCGGCGTTTCTTTGGAGGAGTTGCTTGGAGCCAAGATTGAGGATTTCGTAAGACCGGGAGAAGAGCATCAAACTCGCTTGGCCTGGCAGGCGTTCTTGGAGCAAGGGGAGCAGGAGGGGGAGTTCCCACTATATCGCCCCGATGGGGAGATGCGCAGCCTGGAGTTCAAGGCGAAAGCCGGATTCTTGCGGGGACGCCATCTCTCTGTTCTACGCGACGTTACGGAACGCAAGCGCGCCGAGGAGGCGTTGCGCGAGTCCGAACAACGCTACCGCAAGTTGTTCGATTCGATCGACGAAGGCTTCGGCATCATCGAGATGCTGTACGACGGACAGGGCCGGGCGGTGGACTATCGCATCCTGGAGACGAACCCAGCGTTCGGGCGGATGACTGGCTTCGCGGACGCGGCGGGCAAGACCTCGCTCGAGCTCAACCCGGACGCCGAACCGTACTGGTTCGAGACCCTCGGCAGGGTCGTGGAGACGGGCGAGGACGTGCGCTTCGAGAATTACGCCGAGGCGCTGGACCAGTGGTTCGACGTCTACGCCTCGCGTGTCGGCGGCGAGGACAGCCGAAGGCTAGCCATCGTCTTCGCCAACACCACCGAGCGTAAGCGGGCAGAGGAGGCGCTGCGCGAAAGCGAGGCAACGCTCAACTCCATACTGAACAACCTCGCCGAAGGCGTGCTAGTAGCTGATACACAGGGGCACGTCGTGTTCGTAAACTCAGCCGCCCGTTCTATGTTAGGAGTACCTGACGAGGAGCCTCTCGATGAGCTACCAGATCCCTGGGAAGGCTTTGATCTGCCAGAGGCGGTCGCCCATTGCACCAGGCACAAAGAGAGCATTGAGGCCGGGGTGCGCTACGATGAAACCTTCCTGCGGATCAAGCTGGAGTGCCTGGTCGAGCTAGAACAAAGTCGTGGCGAGGTGCTGGTAGTGATCCAAGACCTCTCGGAGGGGCGCCAGCTGGAAGCTAACCAGCAGCGGTTCCTGGCCAACGCCGCCCACCAGCTCAGGACACCTATCATGGCCATCGTGGGCGCCGCTGAACTGCTGGCGACCGGGGAGGATGCGGACCCAACCATAAGGCGACGCCTCCTGAATCACATCTTTTCCGAGGGGCGGCGCTTGCAGCGCTTATCGGAAGTCCTGCTACGCCTATCCCGGATAGGTTGGGACCGGAGGGAGCCCGACCTGGATATAGTAGATCTGAGGGAAGGGGGGCGGCAGGTGACCAAGCTGATGGAGCCGCTCGCTGAGAGCGGCGGGATCAGGATTCTCACCGAAGGCGATGGTAGCTGCGTACGCGCTGATCCCGAATGGCTCCAGGAGGTACTTATGGTCCTGCTCAGCAACGCCATAAAGCACTCTAACCGGGGCGGAGACATCAAGGTTCGTACAAAGTCTGGCGCGATTACCGTGCAGGACGAGGGAGCCGGGATAAGCCCCGTCAATCTTCCACACGTTTTCGAGCGTTTCTACAAGGGCACTGGAAGCTCCGAGGGCTTCGGTCTCGGGCTATCCATCTGTAAGGACCTTACCGAGCGGATGGGGGGCAGCATCTCAATTCGCTCCCGAGAAGGGGTAGGGACCGCGGTCGAGATCGAGCTGCCGGAGGCAAGCGAAGATGCCTAACATACTAATCGTTGAGGACGATCCTGCGGTAAGAGACATAGTGCAGATCGCCCTCGAGCGTGAGGGGTTGAGTGTCGAAGCGGTTGGGGACGGTGAAGCGGCGCTGAAGCGCTTTCGATCGGCCGGCCCGTTCGATCTGGTTCTCCTAGACCTAATGCTCCCTGGCATCGACGGGATCAGCCTCTGTCAGGAACTTAGGAAAAGCAGCGATGTTCCGGTAGTCATGCTGACCGCCCGCGACGGCGAAAGAAGCGTCGTACTTGGCCTCGAGGTGGGGGCTGATGACTACGTCACCAAGCCGGTCAGCCCGCTGGAGATAGTGAGTCGTGTGCGGGCCCACCTCCGGCGTCAGCGCGTCGACGCGCCAGATCAAAGGCTTGTGTTCTCCGGTCTCATGATAGATCTTCTGCGTCGGCA
>DASSCV010000505.1:0-2965 GCA_035697505.1 Rubrobacter sp. | reverse complement strand
GTGGTTGGGGGCGAAGACGGAGGCCATATATAGGCCGTGAAGCCCTTGGTGGATGACGACAAACAACACCGCCTGCCAAAGGGGCAGAAAGTAGACCAGCAAGCCAAAGTACACCACAAAGTGGATGGCCATGCACAGCGCTTCGGCGGCGGTGTGTTTTCCTTGCTTCTGGAGCAGAAACTGGATGCCGCTAATATGCTGGCTGAACGCTAGTAGACACGTGATCGGGAAGAAGAGATAGGCCTGGTATTTCACTATGAAGCGCGCAATACCCTGTTTGCGGCACGCCTCTTCTCGGGTGAAGGCGATTACTGGGGTGTCAATGTCCGGGTCGAGGTCGATGTTATTGGGATTAGCGTGATGCGCATTGTGCGTGCGAACCCACAACTCGCCACTGACCCCGACAGATAGGGTGAAGATGAGGCTACCGATCGTGTTCTTCCGAGCGTCACTGAAAATCTGCCGGTGACCAAAGTCGTGACCTAAGAAGCCGATCTGGGTGAAAACGAACGCTAGATATGCAGCATTGAGGAGTTGTAGCCAGAGATTGTCTATGACTACCAAGAAGGTTAGGCTCAGAGCCACCATACCCAGAGTAAGGAGGATTTTGTAGGTGTAGTAGGCGGGTTGCTTGTCCAGCAAGCCTTGCCGCTTAATGATCCCTTTCAGCTCGGCGTATTCATTTGTGCTGGTGTGCGGTGCAAGTGCTTCGAAGGAGGAGTGAACCATGCCGTCGTCTAGCGCGGAATTCCTTCGGCGCGGTATATTCTTGTCTTGGGCATTCTTTGCCATCCCTCTCCTTGCTCCTTTTGCTGGGCGTCTGATGTATCTTTACTATCGCACTCTTTGCCAGCCATTACCCAACTTGACCAGTGGTCAACCTTATGCTCTTCCCCAAAAAGAGAAAAACAGATGATGAATAAGACTACAATGAATCGAGTAGGTGTTTAGAGAGCTCCTTCTCAACGAGATCTCGCAGGCCTCTCGTCCGGTCGGGTCCATCACGTTCAATACCTCTTCTCCGGAAAGTCGGTTACAGGTTCGGCCCGGATAATAAGCAAGGCTTTGGCTTGCTCCTAGCATGGCGGCTGGCGCTTGAGGTGCTCCACTACGTACTCGCGCAGATCATCGCGCACCAGGGTCGCGTCCCACTTCGCAGAGTTGAGCAGCCTTTGGACGCCCTGCGGATCCGCCTCTCCGATCGCCTCTGCAAGCTGCCTGCCGTTCTTGCGCTCGACCCGTCCGAGCTGCCCCAGCAGGTAGCGTCGGATCCGCTCCCTAGCCTCCGAGCGAGCGAAGCGGTGCGCTATTCGCCCGTGCAGCGCCTTCATTGCCTCAGACCACCGACCGACGATGTTCGGCTGCTCCATGATCCCTTCTTGCACGACCATCGCTCTCCCTTCCTCCCTTCACCGGAAGGGTAGCTTACGGACGGGCTAACTGATGCTGTAGGGCTTCTAGTAGGCAACTCGGTGAATAGACCTTCGGCGAAGTGGCGGCGTTGGGTCCGTGCCCTGAATCAAGGTAGGCTGAGGGTATCCTGCTAACTGGACGAGCCGGGTGAGCCGCTTGCCGTATCGAGGTTGTGCTACGGTTCGCACTTGTAACCCGAACGGAAGGGTGTGCCCGTGAGCTTTGTTACCGAGGCGCTCATCATCAGCGGTGTGTCCCTGGACCTCGTAGGGGCAACGGTGCTCTCCCACGCTCATAATGCGGAGTCTGCGCTCGAGTTACGCGAGGAGATCGGCGCGGATGAGCGCGCACTCGGCGAGAAGGATGCTATCGCTACCCACGCGCGGCTACTCTCGGAAAAGCGCGTTGGCTTTCTCATCCTGGCCTTCGGCCTCGCATTGTACCTGACAGGGCTGGTACTGAGATCTTCGGAAGGCATAGTGGTGATGGCGGGCTTCGCAGTCGGTGTGCTCGCCCTGGGCCTGGGCGCCACTGCGCTCTGGATCAAGTTGGGGACCAAGCGGGTGCGCCAGCAGACGCATGAAGCGGCCCGCAGTGAAGACACCGAAGTCTCCGATCAATAGGATGGCCAAGATATCGCGGGTTCCTGTACGGTTCGCCACCCCGAAGATGTCGGGTACCCACCGCGCGCCTGCGACCTACCCTGCTAAGGCTCCGGGATGTAGCCGGGACCGACTATGACCTTCAGGGCTCGCGGGATCACCGCGAAGACGGCGGGCTCGTCCCCTATGACCTCTCCGTCGACGGTGAACTCCAAGCTCCCCGGGCTCGCCTCCACCCGGATCTCCTTCGCCCGGGCGAAGAAGACTCCTTCCTTGTCCAAGTAGTCTGAAGCGGCCAAAACCGCGGGGGCGAGCTTGAGCACCTCCTGCACTCCGACGTCTTCTATGACCACGAGGTCAAGGAATCCATCCTCGGGGTTGGCCCTAGGGGCCGCGAGCCAACCACTGCCTGCGTAACGGCAGTTGCCGATCGCCAGGCTGACCGCGCGAAGTTTGCGCTCCGCACCGTCCAACGTTAGCGTGATCTCCTTTGCCTCGTAGTCTCGGGCAACCTCGAGCGAGGCCCGCAGGTAAGCCAGTTTCCCCCACCGCTTCTTCATCTCTCCATCGGCGGCGCCGGAGACCTCCGCCCCCATACCCCCTGTGGCCACATTGATGAAGAACTGCTCGCCGCTGCCCTCCGAACGAACCCGGACCACGTCCAGGGTCCTCACCCGATTCTGGCGCAATACGGCCCTTGCCTCGTCGGGATCCTCTGGTATGGCGAGGGTAGCGGCCAGGTCGTTGCCGGTTCCCGCCGGTAAGATTGCCAGGGTCACGCCTGCGGGGAATCCCGCCTGCCCGAGGCCGTTCACGACCTCGCTTATCGTACCGTCGCCCCCGACCACTATGAGCAGGCCGTCGCGCCACTCTTTGGCAGCCTCCCTGGCATCTCCGGGGCTCTGCGTAGTGATCCACTCTAGCTCGTAGCCCTCTATCTGTTGGCGCAG
>DASSCV010000504.1:0-3740 GCA_035697505.1 Rubrobacter sp. | reverse complement strand
CCGAAGCCAAGCAGGGCGGCCACGAGCCCCACGACAGCGCCGAGCGAGAAGAAGAGCAGGAAGAAAGAGACGGTAAGAAGCTCACCGACGAAGGCAAGGGCCGCCAGCGCAACCCAGAAAATGATCTCCCAATCCAAGTCTCGTGCCTCCTGGCGTAAGTTTACACCACCTCCGCAAGCGTGGAACCAACCTGCCCCCATCCCACTGGCCTAAAATACGGCCGTGAGTGTCGAATCGAACAGGAGAAAATGGACCCCACACGCATAGTCCTCGACTGCGACACCGCGAACGAGGTAGTCGACCAGTTTGCCATATCCCACGCACTCGGGTTGCCGGAGGGGACGCTGCAGCGAGTCAGCCTTTGTCTTCGCTGAAGCGCTATACCATGGCGTCGGAGATGATTCGGCTGTGGTCGAAGGCCAGTTCGACGGTGTTGGGGTCGAGGACTCCGACCTCGGCGGCGTCAGAGGCAGCCTGCATCTGGCCGCCCAGGACGCGGGCCAGGAAGGCGACGCTGACATTGTGGCCGCGCGGGTCGCGGTCTGGCTCGGAGTAGACGCCTACGAGGCGCGAGACCTCTACGGCGAGGCCCGTCTCCTCCGCGGCCTCACGCACGGCGGCCTCATGCACCGTCTCCCCCACGTCCACAAAACCCCCTGGCAGCGCCCACTGCCCCTCGAAGGGTTCGCTGCCCCGGCGGATCAAGACCACCCCAGCCTCAGAGGGGATCACCACGTCGACCATAAGCTTCGGGGTCTCCGGTCCTGCCAAGGTTCGTACCTCCTGCCTGTCCGGCGCATCGAAAGCTTATGCCGTGTCGTGGCGGGGTGAATTATGTTGGTTCGTGCCGCCAGGGGCAAGGGATCGGACCGCGGCCCGCATCCGGGCCGCGTGGCCCTCCACGCCGTGGCCCCCGCACCCTTCGCGTCGAAGACGGAGATCACCTGCGAAAAAGGGTATGCTCTGCAGGGTGACAGGAATATACACATGAAGATACTCTGCATAAGCGACCGGGTGGAGAGGATGCTTTACGGTCCGAACCTGACCTCATATGCCAGGGGAGTCGAGGCGGTGATCTCCTGCGGGGACCTGCCTTTCGATTACCTCGAATACATAGTCACCTTTCTCGGCGTCCCTGTCTACTATGTGCTTGGTAACCACGATCCTGGCCCTGATGGCCCCGAGTACCCCGGTGGCTGCACACCACTGGACGGACGGGTTGTGGAGGCGGAGGACGAAGACGGCGGGGTAGTTCTTGCGGGGCTCTCCGGATCTCCTCTTTACTCCGGCGGCCCCAACCAGTATACCGAGCGCCACATGCGCCGCCGGGCGCGGGCGCTTTCGGTCAGGATTCGTTGCCGAACCCTTCTCGGCCGTCCGAAGCCTAGAATCTTCGCTACCCACTCCCCGCCTTTCGGCCTCGGGGACCAGGAGGATGTGGCCCACGTGGGCTTCGAATCTTTCCTTGACCTCATCGACGGACACCATCCTTCCCTGTGGCTGCACGGACACGTACACCTTTATGGGCCGGATCAGGAGCGGGTCCGACAGAAGGGAGAGACCAAGATCGTCAACGTCTACGGCCACCGCATCCTCGACGTGTAAGTTTTCCCGTTCCGCGCCCTTGTTGGCAGGGCCGGTGGACTGTAGATTGGTCCACTAGTGAGGTTTATGGATCCCCACGAGCAATCCGACAGAGACTTTTCACGCGCCCGCAGAAGGGCCTTTCTGCGAAGGATCGGCGCGTACCTGCGCAGAGACCCGGGCTCCAACAAGTTGCTCTCCTTCGACGAGGTCAAGGGAGCCCTTGGGGCCGTCTCGCAGGTCTACCTGGGGCTTCGGGAGGTGCCTGTCTCCAAGATCGTCGGTAGCGTCGGACGCCACAGAGACTTCGACAGGACCTTCCTGCCTTCCAAACCAGATCTCGGCACCCGCTGGAGGCGGATAGACGAGATCATGCACAGTGACGAAGAGTTGCCCCCCGTCAGCCTGTACAAGATCGGGGACGCCTACTTCGTCCAGGATGGCAACCACAGGGTCTCGGTAGCCCGCCAGCAGGGCGTCGAGATGATCGACGCCGAGGTCATAGAGCTCCGCACCAGAGTGCCCGTGGATTCGGCGCTGACGGCCCGCGACCTACTCCACAAGGTCGAGCACCGCCACCTTCTGGAGCGGCTGCCCATCGACCACGTGCTACCCGAGATAGGGGTCGAGTTCTCCGACGTCGCTGACTATAGGAGGCTCGCCACATACATCGAGGCACACGGCTTCAGGGTCTCCCAGCTCTGGAAGCGCTACGTCTCATCGGAAGAGGTCCTTAGGGACTGGTACGAATATGATTACTGCCCGATCGCAGAGATGATCAGGGAAGAACATATCCTAGACGCCTTCCCCGACCGCACCGAGCTCGACCTGTACCTCTGGATCATCTACCATCGTGAGCGGCTTGCACTGGAGGCGCGTGACGAGAAGATCTCACCGCAGGCCGCCAAGGACGACATCTTGAAGAACCTCCCCCGCCGGCGCCGACGAACCTGAACCTACCCTCGGGGCGATGGAGATACGCCGCCCTGCATCGGCCTTATAATCCTCCTGGTCGGGGCCGCTATGCCGGTCGGGCCCGCAATCTCAGCGAAATGGAATAGAGCACACAGCGGCGAAGGGAGCACTATGGACACTTTATCCAACGGGCCGTCCCGGCAACCCGAGAGGCCTGAAGGGGAGCCCAGGAGAAGGCGCAGGTGGCCCTTTGTGGTCGGTGGTCTCATGGCTCTCGGTCTGATCGGCCTCGCCGTCGTGGCGGTAGTTCTGATCCTGGCGGCGAGCGGCCCCACGGTCCCCGCCGTCTACGCTGAGGAGTATGTGGCCGGCGACGGACCGGACATAGTAGCCGCCGTGCCGGTTGAGGGTACGATCGCCCCGGCCGATGACACCCTGGGCGGTACGCAGCCGACGGCCACGCCGGAAGGACTGGCAGACGCCCTGCGCCAGGCCGGGCAGGACACGAGCGTCGTCGCGGTAGTGCTGGAGGTCAACTCCCCTGGTGGCGGGGTCACGGCGAGCGACGAAATGCACCAGAGCATACTGGATTTCAGGGAGAACACGGGTAAGCCGGTAGTCGTCTCTATGGGAGATACGGCCGCCTCGGGAGGCTACTACATATCGACAGCGGCAGACCGCATCGTTGCCAACGAGACGACCCTGACAGGCTCATTAGGCGTCATATTCCAGCTCAACAACTTCACAGAGGCCGCTGACAAGTACGGCATAAAGCAGGTGGTCATAAAGAGCGGTAAGTACAAGGATATGGGAAACGCCTTCCGCGAGATGACGCCGGAGGAACGTGAGATCATCCAGTCGATCGTGGACGAGTCATACTCCGAGTTCGTGGGCGTGATCTCCGAGGGCCGCAAGATCCCGGAGGACAGGGTGCGTGAGATCGCAGACGGCCGCGTGTACTCAGGCAGCCAGGCCAGGGAACTTGGGCTAGTTGACTCCTTCGGGGGCCTCGACGAAGCGTCAGCCACCGCGGGCAGGCTCGCCGGCGCTCAAGATACGACCGTGGTCCGCTACGTGCAGGAGCCGACCCTGACCGAGACCCTGCTGGCGCGCCTGGCCCCGCAGGAGCCTCAGGCCAAGCAGATCATGGAGGCCGCAGGGCTCGGTTTGGAACCTAAGCCTTACTACCTCTACTTGCCCGGAGCCTGATCCCTACAGCGTCGTGCACAGGGCTCGAGCCC
>DASSCV010000503.1:0-3653 GCA_035697505.1 Rubrobacter sp. | reverse complement strand
CCGCACCGGAGGAGGATAGAGTGGTTGATCTCACTGTGCTGGCTGCCGTCGTATTCGTCTTCGGTCTCGTTTCGCGGCGGCTGGAGGGCACTGTTCTCACAGCGCCGCTCGTGTTCGTTGCAGCGGGCATCGTGCTCGGTCCTTGGGGGCTCGGTGTGGTCGAGGTCGGGCTCGACGACCACACGGTGCTCCTGGTGGGCGAGATCGCCCTCGCGATCGTGCTGTTCACCGGCGCCGCGACGATTAACCTCTCTGCTCTGCGACAGAATGAGGCGTTGCCCCTGCGCCTCTTGGGGATAGGGATGCCGCTCACCATCGCATTTGGGACGGCAGCCGCGGCGCTGGTGCTCACCGACCTCACGTTCTGGGAGGCCGCCATTGTGGGAGTCGTCCTCGCACCCACCGACGCCGCGCTGGGCCAGGCGGTGGTTAGCAACCCGCGCGTCCCGGTCCGCATTCGCCAGGCCCTCAACGTCGAGTCCGGGCTCAACGACGGCATCTCGGTGCCCTTCCTGGCGCTCTTTCTGACCTTTGCAGAGGCCGAGGAGGAGCACTTGTCCGCAAGCGTCTGGATACGCTTCGCCCTCGAGCAGATAGGCTTTGGCGCTCTCGTCGGTGTCGGGGTTGGGTTGGCGGGGGGTTTGCTGGTGAGGTGGGCCTCAAGGAAAGGGTGGATGACGGACTCGTTCCAGCGCATCGCGCTGCTGGCTCTGGCGCTCATCGCCTGGGCGCTGGCCGACCAGATCGGGGGCAACGGCTTCATCGCCGCCTTCGTCGGGGGCCTGGCGGTCGGACCGACCGTGGAGCGCGTTGGAGAGCAACTGATCCGGTTTAGCGAAGCCGAAGGACAGCTGCTCAACCTTAGCGTATTCTTTATTTTCGGTGTCCTCGTGTTTGGGGCGATCCAACCCTTGAGTTGGGAGATTGCTCTCTATGCCCTCCTCAGCCTCACCCTGATCCGTATGCTGCCGGTGGCGCTTTCCCTGTATGGAAAGCACCTGCGCACCGTCTCGGTTCTATTCGCAGGCTGGTTCGGCCCGCGAGGGCTGGGTTCGATAGTGTTGGGCCTGATCGTGGTGGAGGAAGCTCCGCTGCTTCCCGGGCGAGACGAGATCGAGGCGGTGGTGGCACTTACGGTGCTGCTCAGTGTGCTGTTGCACGGGCTCACCGCTGCACCGCTCTCGGCTGTGTACGCCCGCCGGGTTGAGGGGATGGCCGCGGACGCTCCAGAGAAGCAAGGAGCGGTCGAGCTACCGACCCGTGTTGGCTCTGTGCCGACCAGTGACTCATAGTAACGGATGAGACACAATGAGATCTCCAGATGGAAGGAGCCCGGCACATGAGGACTTCGATCGTCAATCGACCCGGCGCGGCTGAAGAGTCGCACCCTAGGGAACAGTAGGGGCTAGAGATATGAACGAGGGAAAGGCCGCACCGAGGGACTCGCAGGCACAACCACAGGCGAAACCCGAAACGACACCTACGCAACCCAACGCGTCGGTGTCGCCAAGAAAGGACGTTGGGTGGGCGGGCACCTCGACTTCTCAGGTGATTCGCACGGTCGCCGTTGCCTTACTCACCACAGCGGTAGTGCTGGGCGCGCTCTTCCTGATATGGCAGGTGCGCACTTTCATAGGTTGGTTCGTGATCGCCCTCTTTCTGGCGGCGGTGCTCAACCCTGCCGTCAACTGGCTCCAGCGCCGCCACAGGCTCATGAAGCGCCCCCTCGCCATAGGGCTTACATACCTTGGAGTATTGGTGGCTCTGCTCTTGGTGGTGGGGATCTTCGTGCCCGTGCTCACCGACCAGATAAATGGCTTCATCAAATTTGTCACCACCGCGGCCAACGCCCCCGAGGGTCCGACGGAATACATCAAGAGCCTCGCCAAGGATAACGGGTTAGGTGGGCTCTTCCAGAGGTTCAGCGACCAACTCGACGAGCTCAGGAAGCAACTGGGAGGGGTGCTCCAGAACCTCTTGTCCGCTGGCGGACAAATAGCCATTAGCGTCGCCGGTTTGGTCGCTGCGCTGGCTACCGTCCTTACGCTCACCTTCTTCCTGATCCTTGGCAGCGAGCGGTATGTGAACGCCGGGGTAGGGCTCTTTCCCGAAAGACACCAGCCGCTCGTGCGACGCCTCCTCTCCCAGTCGGCGGGGGCGATCAGCGGCTACGTCACGGGCAACCTCGCCATCAGCGTGATTTGCGGTATCACCACCTTCATCGTGCTGCTGATCCTCGGCATGCCCTACGCCGCCCCGCTGGCACTCCTGGTAGCTGTTCTGGACCTTATACCGCTGGTTGGCGCAACTCTGGGTGGGGCGTTGCTGGTGATCGTTGGGTTGTTCGTAGAGCCGTGGAAGGCCGTGGTGCTACTCGTCTACATCGTGGTCTACCAGCAGGTCGAAGGCAGCGTACTGCAGCCTCTGGTCTACAGCAAAGCCGTCCAGCTCAATGGGCTGGTGATCCTGATAGCGCTGCTGGTAGGCGGGCAGCTACTCGGCATCCCCGGCGCACTGCTAGCCATCCCGGTGGCCGAGATCATTCGCATAGTAGTTACGGAACTACTGGCTTACCGGCGTACGAATCAAGAGGCGAACGAGCCCGCCGTTGCCTCGTCGTCGCCACCTCCTACATCTGAATGAGGTAGCCGGTTAGAGGGAAAGGGGGTTGGAGAGCAACGGAAGACTGCGAACCAAAAGTCTCCGAAATGGAGCAATGTTGCAGTTTATCCTCCCGATAGGATGGTATGCGCGCTTCGAGCCCACACAGGACCGGGATCATCGAAGTCGGCAAACGCTCGATCCGTAAGTTCTTCGAGCACCCCATGTCGACCTACGCCGCCGCGCTGGCCTACCGTGGGCTCTTCGGTCTCTTCCCTTTCGTGCTCATCCTCGTCGTGCTGGCGAGCACGCTCGGCTTGGCGGACTTCCTCAAGGGCGCTATAGACCAGGCTAGCTCCGAATCATCCCAGCACGTTCCCGATCAACTCGAACCGGTGATCGAGCGGGGCAAGGAGCAGCTCCAACCTCTACAGAGGATGATCGAGCAGGCTGAAGAACAAGCCGGGGGAGAATTGCTCTTCCTCGGGGTAGCCCTGGCGCTGTGGTCGATCTCGGCGCTAGCAGGCACCTTGACGGAGGCATTCAACGCCGTCTACGAGGTCCCCGAGACCCGTCGCTGGTGGAAGGTGTCGGCGCTCTCTCTGGCCTTCGGTCCCATCCTCGCGCTCATGGTGATCGTCTCGGTAGGGCTTATGTTGATCGGGCCGCAGTTGGTGGAGCGCATAGCGGCGTTGGTGGGCCTCGACGAAGTCTTCGTCTCTTTGTGGGAGTGGCTGCGCTTCCCCGTAGCACTCACTCTGCTCGCCGTGGTGCTCTCGCTCGTCTACCGTTTCGGTCCAGACGCCAGGCAGCGCTTTCGCTCAGTGGTCTCGGGGGCAGTGCTGGCTGTGGTTCTGTGGGCCATATCGTCGGTTGGTTTCTCCTTCTACCTGGCAAACTTTGCAGACTACGGCGTCACCTACGGGAGTCTGGGAGCGGCGGTGGGTCTGCTCTTCTACCTGTATCTCTCCGCATCCGTGGTGTTGCTGGGAGCGGAGGTCAACGCGGCTATCTACCACTCGGGCCCGGACGGTAGCGAACAGGCAGAAAAG
>DASSCV010000502.1:0-10767 GCA_035697505.1 Rubrobacter sp. | reverse complement strand
ATCCTCGTAGCGTCCGTATTCCTCAAGACGCCTCCGTTCCCGCAGCCTAGCGATCCTGTCGCGGTACTCCATCTCGCTGCCGAACACTCTATGCTTTAGCACGAGGACGACGCCGTGCAACAGCACGAGCGGCACTATGAGCGCCGGGAGTACCCAGACGTGGAGCGCGAAGAAGCGACTAAGCGTCGCCGGCCCGGTTACGTCACCCCCCAAGAGGAAGTGCGTCACCGGCGACCCCACGAACGGCGAGTACGATCCGATCTTTATCCCGACCACCGTGGCCCAGAAGCCGTCCTGGTCCCACCGGAGCACGTACCCCGTAAATGCTATGCCCAGAGTCAGGAGCAGCAGGGTGACGCCGAGCACCCAGTTGACCTCCCGCGGGGCCTTATAGGCGCCGCTCAGGAACACCTGGACCATGTGGAGCCCTATGATTGCCAGCAGGACGTTGGCAGACCAGTAGTGTATGCCCCTTATGAGCTGCCCGAAGTAAGCCTCGTTCATGATGTAGTAGATCGAGTTCCAAGCGTCGTCCGTGGTCGGTGCGTAGTAGAAGAGAAGCAGGATCCCCGTCAGGAACTGCAGCGTCATCAGGAAGAGGGCTGTGGTGCCCAACGCGTACATCCAGGCGCCCCTCTTCGGCGCTGGGTGGTTGAGGAAGCGCGCCAGCCACGAGAGCGCGCCGGTGCGGTTCTCCACCCAGGCGGTCACGAACCGGCCAGTCTCCGCGGTCCGGGACCCGATCTTCTTGCCCATCGAGCCTATCACCTCGACCTCCTTGTCACATCAGCTTGGTTTCGTTAGTGAGATGGCCTCCCTCGAGGTGATCGCAGACGAGCGTCGCCGCGACCCGTGGCCGCACCCGATCTCGAGCACGCGCGCCTCGTCGTAGCCGGCGTCGCCAGGCCTCATCACCCGCCCGTTGGGGGCGGCGCGGAGCTTCGGGATCGAGATGCTGGCGGGGTTGGTCCGGGCAATGTTGAACGAGCTTGCTCTGTCATCTACTACTCATCTCTTTTTTGGAGTCACTACTACAATGACGTCACGCGACGGGAGAATGTGACAGAGATATGGACGAACACGAATTTCTGTATGAGCAGTTCGAGGAGAACCGTGCCCACCTGAGGTCAGTCGCCTACAGAATGCTCGGCTCGCTCAGCGAGACAGAGGACGCCCTCCAGGAGGATTAGCTCAACCTAAGTTGCTCTGACACCAGCGACATCGAGAACCTGAGCGGGTGGCTAACGACGGTCACGGCAAGGGTGTGCCCCGGTCAGCGCCGATCAGGTAGTGCGCGGTCGGCCCTGGCCCGGATGTCGGCATGGAACATAAGGGTATCAGAAAGACTAAGCTTGCCAGCCTGTTGAAATACGCCTTTGTTCTAACAAGAGAAGGTCACTGCCCACTCAGATGAGACCTGCAGCGGTTCACCGGATACGGTGGACGCAAGGCCTCAGCCTGTGCCAACTTCCGCGGACCCCGCTCCCTAGCTGCTACCAACCTCTTCATGTTCTGTCCGGAGGCGATCAGCAGCGCCTCGATGTTCACCTTCTCCAACCTCCTGAGCCTGAACCTGCCTAAAAACCGTGCCATTCCTCGGCTTCACCGAACAAAGGCTCCACCCATCCCCGCCTCTTGCGAAGTGCCTTCTCGTAGGCGAAGGTGCCACGGTAGCTCTTGACCCCATCTACGTAGCGCTCGTCGCTGTGGCGCAGCACTTGGCGGCCTGTCTTGTTATGGGTGCATTGGGATCTCATCGAGCAGGAGGTGCAGGTACCCGTCTCGGTCTTGTAGAGGATCTGGTTTCTGGCAGCTCTCAAGGTCTTGGGCCTAAAGAGTTTGCCCGCCGGACAGTAGTAGAGGTCCTGTTTGGGGTCGTAGACGAACTCCTCCTTACTGAAGTAGGGGCGCGCCTTGCCTGCACCGGTCAAATGGGGGAGTGATCACAAAGATCATCTATTTGGGGGATGCGTCTGGTAGGGGATGCTTGCTACTATGGTTTCGTTGGTCAACATGGCGGGGAGGATGTTCGGCGGTTAGGAGGATCATAGAAGACCGTATCGAGCAACACGCCCTGGAGCTGCTGCACGCCATCAAGGAGCACCAGCCCTACATCTACGCGGCGGGGGCATGTGTAAATCCCTACACAGCAGCGCTTGAGGCTGGGCTGGACCCCGAATCTACCCATTACAGAGTGGCTATGGAATATCTGCAGGCCGAGGACGTACTGGAGGAGGCGGACGAATCCCGCGAGCTAGGAAGAGGAGGCCCGCTCTACACCATCACGCTGCGGGGCATGGAGATGATGCGAGAAGTGTGATTTCCGGGGTGTTCTAGTCGGTGGCGGCCAAGGCCTGGGCCAAGGCTCGAGCGTATGCAAGCTCTCTGCGGGCCTTGTGTGAGTCGTAGGGGCCTTTCCCCTGCGGTTTGCGGCAGGCAAACCCTGGCGGAGCTCCACATTGGGGACATTGGACCGAGAATGCACCCCTCATCTGCTGCTCCTGGCCGGGGAGCTTGTTGTAGGCACCCATGCTGCTCCTTCCCCTGTAGCGCTCTGCGTGCACATGGTACTCTCCATAGCCCCGTTGGTGGCAAGCACCTCCGCGTCTTATGTAGGACTAACCTCGAAGTTGCCAGACGCTTACACATCATCAACGTTTAGAAACTACACACACTCTGAGCCAAAGTTCCGCGCCTTACTCACCGGCGACTCGCAAGGTGTTAGCTTCGAGAGTGTGGCAACACACTGAGAAACCACGCCACCGCTAAGGGAGCAGTTTGTGTCGTCGCTCCTCCTCACCTGTAGCCGGCGACGTGAGCTTGCGTGCTCCTTTCTCAGGCGCATCGACGCCTCGCCGATATCTCTGAGCTCTGCTGGCTCGGACGACTTGTCGCTCTGGCTGTCAAGTGCCTTCGGTAGCTAGTAGAATGAGTCATCGGAGGTCAGCCTAGGATGATCGGCGCATCTGACACGCTCGTGTCCACCAAGCTGCGACCCTCCCAGACACGCCCGAGGCTGGTCGCTCGCCCGCGGCTGATTGCCAGGCTCGAGCGAGATGCCGGTCGCAAGCTGACGCTGATCTCTGCCCCGGCGGGCTTTGGCAAGACCACCCTGCTCGTCGAGTGGTCGAGGGAAGTCGCGGGCGACGAAGGTTCCGTCGCCTGGCTCTCGCTCGATGAGGGTGACAACGACCCGACACGTTTCCTCACCTATCTGGTAGCCGCGCTTCGGTCTGTCGAGGAGGATATTGGGGCGGGTGTTCTCTCCGCATTGCGGTCGCCGGAGCAACCGCAAATCGAGACTATAACGGCTGCTCTGATCAACGAGCTTGCTGCCCTGCCAGGAGAGCCTTCGCTAATCCTTGACGATTACCACGTGATCGACTCCGAACCCGTTCACAGGATCCTCACTTACCTGCTCGAGCACCTACCGCCCAACGCGCACCTAATCATCTCGAGTCGTATCGACCCGCCCCTTCAACTCTCGAGGTTGCGCGCTCGGAACCAAATGATAAGGCTTGACGACGCCGAGCTGTCCTTCACCTTAGAGGAGGCAGCGACATTCCTAAACAGTGTGATGGGGCTGGAGCTCTCGGCCGAAGACATCGCCGCGCTCGAACGGCGCACTGAAGGCTGGATCGCCGGCTTGCAGCTGGCCGCGCTCTCCATGCGGGACCGTAGGGACGTGTCCGGCTTCGTAAGGGCATTCTCCGGCAGCCACCGTGACGTTCTGGACTACCTGGCAGAAGAGGTCCTCGAAAGACAACCTGAGAGCATACGGAGGTTCCTGCTCGAAACCTCTGTCCTGGATTACCTGAGCGGTTCGCTGTGCGACGCGGTGACCGGCCGCAATGATGGTCAGCAGATGCTGGAGAGGCTGGAGAGAGAGAACCTCTTCGTAGTTGCGCTAGACGAGGAGAGGCACTGGTACCGCTACCACCACCTCTTCGCCGACTTCCTAAGGACCCGCCTAGAACGCGACAGCCCCGAGCGCGCCTCCGAGCTGCATTCCCGGGCGGCGGAGTGGTACGAAGGGAACGCTTTGAACTCTGTGGCGGTGGGGCACGTGTTGGCGGCGGAAGACTACGAACGGGCGGCGGAACTCGTCGAGCAGGTGATAGGGGAGATGTGGTTCCGCGGCGAGGTTATGACGCTTTTAAGCTGGCTGGAGGGGTTGCCAGTGGGAGCAAAGCGTCGTCGTCCCCGGCTCTTGCTCGAGCACGCCACGGTGCTGATGTGGGTCGGCCGATTGGAAGGCGTCGAGTCGCTTGTAGGAGAGGCCGAGCGCATCGTCGACGCTGCGGCGGAGGGAACTGATGAAGGTTCACCCTCGAGCGTGGAGAATATCCACCGCCAGTATTTGCTGGGGTACGCCGCAGCCACCCGAGCCTGGCACGCTAACCTTCTGGGCAATCCGCAGAGTGGCATCGAGTTCGCCCGGCGAGCTCTAGAGCTCTTGCCTGACGACCCGCGTCCACGCACCTTCGCCGCCTTCTCCCTGGCTGCGGCGTACTCCTTCGCCGGTGACTTCGAGGCGGCGAGCGCCGCGTTTGCCGAGGCCGCGGAACTAGGCCTGGCTGCAGGTCACGACTACTTGGCGCTTGAAGCCATGGGCTACCATGCCGAGCTGCAGATGGCGCGAGGTCGCCTCCATGAGGCGGACGGCATCCTGCGGCGGGCCCGCGGATTCGCAGCAGAGCGGGGCGAGGTTTCATTGCCCGCGACCGGAGAGGTGCAGGTGGCCATGGGCGAGCTGCTGTACGAGTGGGACGAGCTGGACTCCGCAGAAGATAGGCTGAAGGAAGGTGTGAGGCTAGCCGAGCGAACGGGACAGCTCGGTAGCCAGGTGGACGGGTACGTCTCCCTCTCACGGTTGAAGCGGGCCCAGGGTGACACAGACGGCGCAGTCGAGGCGGCTCAGGAGGCGGAGCGACTGGCACGAAGCTCCGGCGTGCGTCAGTTTATCGTCGAGGCGGCGGCCTGGAAGTCGCAGCTGCACCTGGCTCAGGGCGAGCTGGCGGCCGCAACCTCCGAGTTGGAGCGGGTGGGCATGGGTGAAGATGACCCTGTCTTCGTGCGGGAGATCGAGCAGAGCGCCCGTGCGCGGTTGCTCATCGCCCAGGGCGAACAAGACGAGGCGCTGCGGCTACTAGCCGACCTTCGTGAGGCGGCCCAAGCCGCGGGACGGATCGGCAGAGATATAGAGATCCTGGCGCTCCAGGCACTGACCTTGCGGGCAAAGGGAGAGAAAGATCGAGCTGTGAACACCCTGACAAAAGCCCTGGCTCTGGGCGAACCGGAGGGCTACGTGCGGAGCTTCGTGGACGAGGGCCCAAAGATGGCTGTCCTCATATCTGATGTGCTCGAAGTGCAGCAGAGAGGCCAGCTGTACCCGCCCGACCGCGTCTCGGCACACTACCTCAGGAAGCTGCGCGCAGCACTAGAACAGGAAGGCCCTGACCTCGCCTCGCCGAGTGCGGAGCTACCTGAGCCTTTGAGCGAGCGCGAACTCGAGGTCCTTACGCTCGTCGCCGCCGGTAAGACAAACCAGGAGATGGCAGGGGAACTGTTCGTGGCAAAGAGTACGGTCAAGACCCATATCAAGAACATCTACCGCAAGCTCGACACCCACAACCGCACCCAGGCGCTGGCGCGGGCGAGGGAATTGAACCTGATCTAGTTACCCGAAAACGACAGACCGGCGCGAGCCATCTTCGTCATTACCGACTCGACTGCCGTCGGGAGGTCCACGATCGAGCAACGCCACCCACGTCGAGCGCATCTACGGCGTGCTCGACATGCACTGTCGGAGCCAGGGAACCGAGTCTCTGACCAAGCAGTCCTCGGATCCCGAAGCGTCCCACATTGCAGACCTCAGTAGCGGCTCCCGATCGGTGACCGCAAAGCCCATGACGACCCATCGGCGGTGATCTCCTCCCCCCTAATCCCCCATTCGGGGGATGCCGCTCCACCCGGTCGGGCTGTACGTTAGGGCTACTTGATGGATTGTCTGCAAGAGGAGCATCCAGGATGCACGAAACGATGGACCTTGAGCACTGGAAGCAGCGCCGTGAAGAGATGCTGCGCGACGGTGAGTTGCAGGACCAGAGCGTTGCGGGCAACTCGGTGATGGACGAGCACGCGAGGGCAATGATGATGACCAACCACACCGGGCGTGAAGAAGGGAGCGTCTTCCGGATCGGCTCCGCCGCGGCTAGCAGCGCTCATCGTGCTGCCGGTCAGGCTACGCAATAACCAAAGCAAGGAGGGTAGATAAGATGCGAAAGTACGTCCCGAGGATCCTGTTATGGCTGTTCGTCATTGACCTCGGTATCGCGTTCGGCGCTGGACTTTACGAGTCTAGAGTCGTCATCCCCCGGTGGGAGAACATTCCGCCGCAGACGTGGCCCAACACCGGTCTCGAATTCTGGGTCTACGTGACGACGGTGCCCCTCACGCTGCTCACCCTCGCGAACCTGGTCGCCGCCTGGCGGGACCGGGGACCGCGGCGTTACTGGTGGCTCGCGGCGGTCGCCATTATCCTCGTTGAACGGAGTGCGACCTTCTCGTACTTCATCCCGACGATGATCCGGCTGATGGGCGCCGAGGAATTGTCCCAGGCGGAGGTCAAGGCAACCCTGTCGCAATGGCTGCTTCTGGACTACGGACGTCATCTGCTCACTCTGGCGGGGTGGTTGGCGGCACTGAAAGCGTTCTCATTGTCAAGCAAGCATGACGGTTAACCCGGTGAGCAACAACCTCGAAAGGACGACACCCATGCACGACACGAGCACAGCAAATCACTCCGCCGACGAGGCGGCAGTTCGTGCCCTCTATCAGCTGGTAATGGATGGATGGAACCAGGGCAGCGGCGCTGCCTTCGCCGCCGCCTTCACGGAGGACGGCGATCTCGTCGGGTTCGATGGAACACACCTCAGAGGGCGTCAGGAGATCGCTCCATTCCACCAGCAACTCTTCGACAGGTGGCTGAAGGGGTCGCGTCTTGTGGGGCAGGTCAAGGACGTGCGGTTCCTGAGCCCCGACGTCGCCCTGATGCACGCTGTAGGCGGGACGGTGATGAGGGGTAAGAGCGAGCCTTCGCGGGAGCGAGACTCGATCCAGACCCTCGTCGCCACGCGCCAAGAGGGCGGTGAATGGCGCCTCGCTGCGTTCCAGAACACCCGTGTACGGCCCATGGGCCGCAACGCGGCCTCGTTCCTGATCTGGGCTTTATCGGACCTGCTGTGGAAGGTATTCGGCCCGAAACAAGAAGCGGCCACGAGTAACCCCTCCTCGGAAAGGAAAACAGCATGAACAAAGAAAAAAGGCAACATACGGCTCCACTAGGCTCGGCTAAAAGTGCGCGCCTGGAGTTCGTCCGCGGCGCCGCCAACGTCACCCTCCACGTCGGTTCGGGGATGGAGGATCTCTACCACGCCCGTTTCGATGGACCTGTGCCGGACGTCGGTGCTGAGGGTGGCGCCGTCACCGTCAAGTACACCTGGGCGTTACACCCCTTCGACTGGCGCAGGCGGGGCGCGGACATTGCGCTAAACGCGCAGGTACCCTGGCGGATTACGGTTAGGGGCGGTGTATCCAGGCTCGACGCTGATCTTGGCGGACTCCGGCTCGATTCCTTCGAGGTCGAGGGTGGCGCTAGCAGGGTCGAGCTGACGCTACCCGACCCCTCCGGCGCCGTCCCCATCCGCATCGACGAGGGTGCCAGCAACGTCACCGTCCTCCGCCCCGAAGGCGTCGCCGCGCGCGTTGATGTGGGGGGCGGGGCGAGCAAGTTGGCGCTCGACGGCCAGCGCCTCGGCGCCATCGGCGGCGAGACGAGGCTGGAGAGCCCGGGCTACGCCGGCGCCACGGACCGCTACGAGATCTTCATAACCGGCGGCGCCAACAACGTGGCGGTAGGAACCCGATGAACGTCGGATGACCCGCGGAAGAGGACTCCGATTGAAGATTACGCGCAGAAGACTCTTGAAGCTTGGAGCAATGGCCGGCGCGGGCCTCGTGCTTCCGCTCGGAACCCTCTCCGTCCCGGTGGCGCGCATGGCCGCCTCGACAGCGATGAGGAGTCCTGGCGTCGAGCCCTTCCGGGTGCCGCTACCGATGCCCCCGGTCCTCGAGCCGGTACGCACGGACGGCGGTGCGGACTACTACGAGATTGCCCAGAGAGCAACAAAGCAAGAGATCCTGCCCGGCTTGAAGACGGAGATCTGGGGCTACGATGGTATCTTCCCCGGTCCGACCGTCGAGGCCAGGAGCGGCAGGCACGTGGTGATCCGGCAGTGGAACGAGCTGCCGGTCCCTGTCGTGACGCATGTGCACGGCGGGAAGACGCCGCCCGAGAGCGACGGTTACCCAACCGACCTGATCCTGCCAAAGGGTCACGGGCGCGATTCCAATGCGCACACCGGGCACGGCTCCATGGCAGGACACTCTCACTTCTTCAAGGATTACCGTTACCCCAACGACCAAAGGGCGGCTACCCTCTGGTACCACGACCACCGTATGGATTTCACCGGTCCCCAGGTCTACAAGGGGCTCGCGGGCCTCTACCTCCTGCGCGATGAGATCGAGGACTCGCTGCCGTTGCCGGGAGGAGAGAAGGAGGTGCCGCTCGTGATCGCCGACCGCACGTTCCGGGAGGACGGGTCCTTCTACTACCCCTCGATAGATCCCTCCCTCTCCGACGAGCCTGGCGTCCTCGCAAGCGCCACCAACACCGTGTACAGCGGCGTGTTCGGCGACACGATCCTGGTCAACGGTGCGCCCTGGCCCGTCCTCGAGGTCTCGAACACGAAGTATCGCTTTAGGGTCCTGAACGCCTCCAACGCCCGTGCCTACGAGCTGGCCCTCGATCCGCCGCCCGAGGGGAAGCCGTTTGTGCAGGTGGGAAGCGACGCAGGCCTACTCGAAGCCCCGATCTCCCACCACACAATACTCACCTCCCCGGGCGAGCGCTTCGACGTGGTCGTAGACTTCTCGCGTTACCAGGTTGGCACGGAAGTGACGCTGAGGAACCTCCGCGGAGAGGGACGAACCTCCGACATCATGCGATTCGTGGTGGCGCGCCGGGAGAAGGATGAGAGCATCGTACCCGACGCACTCGCGCCGGTGGAGGAGCGTCCGAACCCTGACGACGCCGAGGTGACACGGCGGTTTCAATTCATCGCAGGAGTCTTTGGCGGGATGTCCACGATAAACGGCAAGGTCTTCGACCCGGATCGCATAGACGCGAGGCCGCTCCTCGGCTCGACGGAGATCTGGGAGATAAGCGGCGATCCCGCGCATCCTATCCACCTGCACCTGGTCCATTTCAGGGTCCTCTCCCGCGACGACGGACCGCCCGGGCCTTACGACGCCGGGTGGAAGGACACGGTTTACCTGGAAGGCGGAAATGTGCGCGTGGTCGCCAGGTTCGACGGCTACCGCGGCAAGTACGTCTTCCACTGCCACAACCTGGAGCACGAGGACATGATGATGATGGCCAACTTCAAGGTGGTCTAGAGATGGCAATGATGAAAAGCATAGCGTACCCGGAACGGGGCGGGGTCGCGCTCCGCTACTCGGCAGCATTGGCTTTCGTTTCGGAGTTGATCCACTTGTGGGTTTTGCCGGGCCAGTTGGTGGTGGCGATGTTGCCTGGCATGTTCTTCCTCCTGGTCGCGATGGGCCAAGGATTGCTGGCGGTGAGCCTCTTATTCAGTCCCGGTCGGAGGACGGTGCGCTTTGGCATCGTGCTCAACCTCTTAGTCGTCTTCGTCTGGGTTTTCACACGAGTGGTGAGCGTCCCCGAATTGTTCGCACCCGTGCGGTTACCGGTGGATGGTCTGGGAGCCGTAGCGACAGTCGTGGAGGTGGCGCTACTAATTCTGCTGGTGATGGTGAAGCAGCAACTGCCCCCAAAGGGCAGAAATGACTAGTGCGCTGGAGTGGACAGAACTCGATCCAGCGCTAATGCTGGTTCAATCCTATCGCGCGCAGGGCGGAGCTAACGGTCCTGCCTCCAGGAGCGAGGATGGCACCTGCAACGAGTACTTGAACGTGTTGGAAGACACTCTTTGAGAACAGTGGCGTGAAGGGGGCCAAAGCCCGTATCATCGTAGCCGGTAGGGTACGCACTCGATCACCTCTTTGTAGCAGATTGCGGTGACGAGCGTACCCTACCTCTTCAACTCAAAATGGCCAAAGTCCAGCGTATCGAAAATCTCGGAAGTTCGCTGTTGCTAACTACCCGGCTGTAGTCTGTGCGATGTCCTGGCGGCGAGCTCTGGTCAGATTGGGGCGCCGCCAAACCCGATCTCGTTCCCCTCGGGATCGTGATAAGTAACCTTGCGCACCGTTGAAGTAGGTCTCCCGCTTCGAGGGCTCGACGCCCCGATCGGCGATCTGGTCAACGAGTGCATCGAGGTCGTCGACGAAGATGGTGTGCATGGCGTGACCGGCGTGCTCGGGCCGCTGCACGACTATCTGCGGCCAGGGGAGATCAGAGGGCTAGGCTAGCGCTCGACTCCTACAGCTACCTGCACCTTCCGATGGTGGCAGGGATCATCTTCTCAGCCCTGGGCATCGAGCAGACCCTGGCCCACGTCGGGGAGCCGCTCGGAACGATCCCTGCTGTAGCGCTGAGTGGCGGCGTTGCGCTCTACCTCCTTGGGCACAACGGCTTCAGGCTGCGCGAGGAGGGCACTGTGAGTGTTCCCAGGTTGGTGGTTTCGGTGGTGTGCTTGGGGCTCATCGGCGTGGGAGTTTCGG
>DASSCV010000501.1:0-8472 GCA_035697505.1 Rubrobacter sp. | reverse complement strand
ACCTGCATCATGTCTTCCTTGAGATCCTCGAAGGACTCCTCCATAGAGGAGTGGGCCTGGATCCTCTCGGCCCCCATGTTGGAGGTCATGATGATGACCGTTTGCTTGAAGTCCACCGTGCGGCCCTGGGCGTCGGTGAGGCGCCCGTCGTCGAGGATCTGAAGCAATATGTTGAAGACGTCTGGGTGCGCCTTCTCGATCTCGTCGAGGAGCAACACGCTGTATGGGCGCCTGCGCACGCTCTCGGTGAGCTGTCCGGCCTCTTCGTAGCCGACGTAGCCTGGAGGCGCCCCGACGAGCCTGCTGACCGTGTGGCGCTCCTGGAACTCGGACATGTCTATTCGCACCATCGCCGCCTCTTCGCCGAAGAGCGCCTCGGCTAGAGTTCGGGCGAGCTCGGTCTTGCCGACCCCGGTCGGGCCGAGGAAGAGGAAGCTGCCTATCGGGCGGTTGGGATCCCCGAGTCCGGCCCTCGCGCGCCTGATGGCCTCGGCGACCGCCTCGACGGCCTCGTCCTGTCCGACAACGCGCTCGTGCAGTTGCTCCTCGAGACGCATGAGGCGCTGGCGCTCCTCCTGGGTGAGCTGTGACACCGGGATGCCGGTGGCCCTGGAGACGACCTCGGCTATGTCCTCGGCCCTCACCTCGGCCACGGGCCGCCGTCCCTGGCGGGTCTCCTCGAGTTCGCTCTGGAGCGCCTCCACGCGGTCTCTGAGCTCCCTCGCCCGATCGAAGTCCTCAGCGGCGACGGCCTGATCCTTCTCGCGCTGCAGGCGCCTCACCTCTTCCTCGAGCGCCCTCGTGTCTTCTGGCTTGGTCCGCGAGCGGAGCCTGACGCGCGCAGCGGCCTGGTCCATCAGGTCTATGGCCTTGTCGGGGAGGAAGCGGTCGCTGATGTAGCGGTCGGAGAGCTCGGCCGCTGCGATGATGGCCTCCTCCGTTATCTTGACGCGGTGGTGAGCCTCGTAGCGGTCCCTCAAGCCCCGCAGTATGTCAACGGTGTCATCCACGCTGGGTTCGCTGACGAGCACGGGCTGGAAGCGGCGTTCCAGGGCCGCATCCTTCTCTATGTTCTTGCGGTACTCGTCTATGGTCGTCGCCCCCACCACGTGCAGCTCGCCGCGAGCGAGCGCGGGTTTGAGCATGTTGGAGGCGTCCATCGATCCCTCGGCCGCCCCAGCCCCCACGACCGTGTGCAGCTCGTCGATGAAGAGGATCAGCTCTTCGGGGTTCTCCCGCACCTCGTCTATGACCTTCTTGAGGCGCTCCTCGAACTGGCCACGGTACTGGGTGCCGGCCACGATGCCGGAGAGGTCCAGCTGCAGGACGCGCTTGCCGGAGAGGGTCTCTGGCACCTCGTCGTTGACTACTCTTTGAGCAATGCCCTCGACGATGGCGGTCTTGCCCACGCCGGGGTCGCCGATTAGGACTGGGTTGTTCTTGGTGCGCCTGCTAAGGATCTCGATGGTGGTCTCCACTTCCTCAGCGCGCCCGATGACGGGATCTAGCTTGCCCTCGCGAGCCATCTGGGTGAGATCCCGGCTGTACTCGTCGAGGGTGGGCGTGGCGCTTGCCGGCTCGCGCGCCTCGCCGCCCGCCTCGACGCCGCGCACCACGGCCCCTCTGAGCCTCGTGTGCGAGAGCCCGAAACGACCCAAGAGCCGCCCCGCCTCAGATTCGTCGTCTGCGGCGAGAGCGAGCAGGACGTGCTCGGGGCCTATGTAGGAGGTGCCCAGGGCCCTGGACTCGTCGTAGGCGGCGAGCAGCGCCCTCTTGGCGTCGGGGGCGAGCGATGGGGAGACGTCTGTTCGACCGCCCCTCTGGGCCTCTTCCTCGATCTGAGCCCGGATCTCGTCCGCATCGGCGTCAGCACCCTCGAGCACCCGCCGCACCACGTTGTCCTGGAGCGCGGCGTGCAGGAGGTGCTCGCTCGTCAGGTCCAGGTTGCCCCACTCCACGGCCTGCTGGGCGGCTCGCTGCAAGAGCTCTGTCGTAGCATCGGAGAAGAACTGCGTTATGTCTACCTGCTCAGTTCGCCGCTGGGGAACCTCCCCACCTACTCGGCCGAGGGGTTCCTCGTCGAAGAACCTGCCGAAGAAGTCGTCGAACACGCTTCCGCCCCCTAGCGGGGACCTGCCCCCAAAGGGCGAACGCCCGACTCCGGCCTCCGCTGCGTGGATCTCGCAGAGGTGCTCGACCCTCTGGCCTTCCCCGGGAACAACCCGCCTCACCGTGACGACAGCCGGCCTGATCCCACAGACGTCGCACATCCTTGTGGCCATTTCTTCCGCCTCCTTCTCCTTTCTTGGATTCTGCTCGCCGCGCCTACCAAGGGGCAGGAGGTTCATGGTCCGCGCTCGTTGAGCAATCTACCGCGAAGTCTATCTCCGCTCGGATCGGCATCCCGTATGGGAGGGGAAAAAGGGAGCACCGACTCGGGCGGAGGCTATGATGGTAGGACTCCGTTTCCTCTCCTGCCTACTGGCTCGCCCGGAAGTCACCTCTTAGCTGCCAGAGCCCCTGCCGCCGGCGTCCTTATTAGCCGCGCGGGCTCTCGCCGCCCTCTATCTGTATGCGTTTGGGTTCCTGAACCACCGTCGCACCATGTATGGTGACCTCCAAGACGCCGTTCTCAAAGCGCGCGTTGATCTTGCTCTCGTCCACGTCTTGGGGCAGCTGCAGGCTTCTGCGGAACGAGCCGGAGCGGCGCTCCCTCACCAGATAGCCACCACGCTCCTCCTGCCTCACTTCCTCGCGCCTGCCAGAGATGGTCAGGAGCCCGTTCTGCACCGTAATGTCCACATCCTCGGGCCTCACCCCGGGGAGCTCAGCCCTGACGACGATGTCCTCGTCCCTCTGGAGCACGTCTATCGTCGGAGCCCACTCCGCAGGCGCCGCCTGCGTTGTTCCCGCCTGCTGCTGGACAGTGCCGCCGAACATCTCGCTGAACAGGCGGTTCATCTCGCTCAGCGGGTCATAGAATCCGCGGCCCCTGTACTGCCCCAGCATGGTCCATACCTCCTTCTCTCGCTTCGCCTCCGCCGTGGGCAGAATCGAGGTCGTCCTTGTTGCTTTCGTTACCCCTTCGCCCGTGTCTCAAACCTCTCGTTATGTATTGCTCCTTCTTACCTCCCCTGTGCCCGAACATGGAGGGTGGTAGCAATGACGGATAGCCAAGTCGATGAGCAGGATCCGAAACCCCACGGCTTAGGCACCTAGAGAAACCCGTTGTTGAGCCCGTACCTGCAGCTCGCTTCGTCGGAGTAGTAGCGCACCAATGCCGCCTTACGTTCGTGGCTGGGTGAGCCGGCCTTCGAAGAGGCGCGGGCTATCCGGGTGCGGGCGGAAATCCGATCTTCGAAGAACACTGCTTTTTGGTCGACTCGGTGAGCAGGTTACCCGCGCGTAACGGCCAGACCGGCCCCACCTGGGCCTCTGGCTCCTCACCCAACGTGGCGGAGAGGCTAAGCGATGCGTTGCATTTGTAACGTATAGGAGCGCGTAGTGCCCACCAGCTCACGTGCGGGCTAGCCCCTTGCTAGGGACTCCAGCGTTGAGCCGAGCGCTTCTTCAGCCGAGCGCTTCGTCCTTCGTCGAGGTCGTGTCAGGGCGCAACCACAAAGAGACGTGAGCCGGTTGTATAGTATCGTGCACTACCCCTATCAGATTGTCGCTCAAGGCGTCCAGGCCCGCCTCGTCTCTCAGCTTCGCCGGGAAGGCTTCTAAAGTCTTGGCAGCGTCCTACTTCCTCCTATAGAAGCGCCTGTCTATGAATCCACACTCCTAAAGCAGCCATACAGGTTCCGTCTGCCAGACCTAAGGACGAGGGTTGCGGCGGAAAGAAACCTGAGGCGAATCAGCTGTGCAGCTCGCCCTATACCTTCCCACCCACCAACACCTCCACGGTGGCACGGTCGAGACGTTTCCAAGTTGCATCCCCTACCCAAGCCCTTGCCTCCCCGAGATACGGAGCATGCTCCTCCACCTTGTAGCTAGAGAAGGCGACCAACTCGAACGTCTCCTCTCCACCCTCGGTGCTCTCCTCGGGCCAGTGCCATATCAATACCAGAGGAGTAGGCAATCTATGAGAGCGGATCACCTCTGCGGCTAGTTGCTCTGCGGCGTAAGTGATGGACGCGCCTCCGTTGTTAGGAAGCTCCGAGCATATAACTACGGGTGCATCCTGTTCCTCTTCGGGGAGGTAGATGCGTACGCGGCACTGGCCACCTCTGGGGGTCGGGTGGATGTAGTCACTGGCTAGGTGCATCGCGGTATTGCTCCGGCAGAAGGATACACGGAGAGCGATGGTAGGCCATTAGGGAAAGGCTGCAGGAAACATCGCCCGCACCGACCACGAGAGTCAGATGGAACTCAAAAGACCTGCTTAACACAACTTTTCTGCACGGCTGGTATTTGTGAGGATGGTCGATAACCTACCGTCTGCGGGCGGTATTTACTGGATATCTGTGGCAAAAGGCGTTTCTAGCTCGCGTAAGACCACTTGTGCCAGGACTTAACCTCCTTTATGAATCAACTTGAGCGCCTTTGTAGCCGCAAAGCTAGTCCTCAACGATGGCCCCTAGAACACCTGCTCGGCCGGCTCCTCCAGGCGATGCCCATCGGCCCCCGGTGCCACCTGCGCTACCCCTTCCAGCTCCGCCTCTGGGCCGCTCGCGGGTCTATTTAAGCCGAGCTCCTCGTAGACGTCGCCGAGGATCCGCTCGCGCACCTCATCGTTCTCCTTGAGGAACTGCTTGGCGTTCTCACGGCCCTGGCCGATGCGCTCGTCGCCATAGGCGAACCAGGCACCCGACTTCTGGATCACATCGTGCTCGATGCCGATGTCTAGCAGGCTCCCCTCCTTGGAAATGCCCTCCCCGTACATCACGTCGAACTCGACGGTCTTGAACGGTGGCGCCACCTTGTTCTTGACGACCTTGACCCGGGTCTGGTTGCCAACCGTGTCGTTGCCAACCTTCAAGGCCCCAATGCGCCTGATGTCCAAACGCACGCTGGAGTAGAACTTGAGCGCCCGCCCACCCGGCGTCGTCTCCGGCGAACCAAACATCACCCCGATCTTCTCCCTGAGCTGGTTGATGAAGATCGCCGTCGTGCCCGAGCGCGAGAGAGAGCCTGAGAGCTTGCGTAAGGCCTGGCTCATGAGCCTGGCCTGAAGCCCTACGTGAGAATCTCCCATCTCACCCTCGATCTCGGCTCGCGGTACTAGGGCAGCTACGCTATCTATGACGACGATGTCCAGGGCGTCCGAGCGCACGAGGGTATCAGCTATCTCGAGGGCCTGTTCGCCGTTATCTGGCTGGGAGAAGTAGAGGTTCTCGAGGTCCACGCCGATGGCCTGGGCGTAGGTGGGGTCCAGGGCGTGCTCGGCGTCGATGAAGGCGGCAAGGCCGCCTGCCCTTTGAGCCTCGGCGATAATATGCAGGGCGAGGGTGGTCTTGCCGCTCCCTTCGGGGCCGAAGATCTCGACGGTGCGGCCCCTTGGGACGCCGCCGACGCCAAGGGCCAGGTCGAGGGCGAGGGCGCCGGTTGGGATCGAGGCCACCCTCTGGGGCTCCTCGTCGCCCATGCGCATGATGGAGCCCTTTCCAAACTGCCGCTCTATCTGCGAGACGGCGGCGTCTATAGCCTTGCTCCTATCCAATGCATCCTCCAAAGAGGGATCGTGTATCGATAATAAGAATCGTTTCATAACCGATTATACTGGTCGTATCGAACAAACAAACAAGCAAATCCTAAAACGGTTCGTGAAGGCTATCTTCGATTACGCCGCCCTAGTTCCAAGAGCGCCCGACGCGCCTCTCCGAAACCTTCGGACACGGATCGTGTGAGCCACACCTCAAGCAGCGGGCCTTATATCCACCTTCCGCCCACTCACTGACCAACGGGGCCACGCGCCCGCACCTCTCTGGCGGCATAAACGTCACAGACGTCTCGTCTGTAAGTTTACGATGTTAAATGACGGTCCAGTGGGTTAGGTAGGGCTGGCTTCTTCCGATTGCTTCGGCTCAGGAATGACGCCGATCTGCCGCATCAAGCCCAACTTATCCTCGACGTTCCATGACTCGGCGATCTTACCCCTCTCTATGCGGTATACGGAGATGCCCGTGAATTCCACCACTCTGCCTGTTGGAGGGACGTCCACGTACTCGCCCCGGTGGGTGGCGCGAGCCCTCCAGCGAGCTACCATCTTGTCCCCCTCTGCTATGAGGTCCTCTATGGTGCTTACAACGTCCGGGAAGCCTCGACGGAAATCGGATGCCTCCTGCTTGGCAGCCTCGGCCTGTTTAGGGACAAAAAGCCCTTCTGCAGCGTCGAGGTTACCGGTATGGTTCCAGAGCTCTTCTTGTTCCCTGCGCACCAGGGCCTTGTTCTCTTCTGCCGACATGTTCGTCTCCTCCTTACCGATACGCCTTTCCCCGACAGGCCATATGACACCACGAATGATGCCACCCCACAGATGCCGGCACATCCCAGTCATACGGGGGATAAACTTAACTCTTATCCTAGGGGCTTGATAGAAAGGAGGAAAACATGAGCGAGCTGGCGGAGATGAAGTGCACCGCCTGCCGGGGCGACGAACCTACCCTGACCGACGCCGAGATCGCGGAGCTGCGCCCGCAGGTCCCCGACTGGCAAGTAGTGGAACGGGAGGGCACCAAACGCCTGGAGCGCACGTTTGAGTTCGGTAACTTCGCCCAGGCGCTGGCCTTCACCAACAAAGTGGGTGAGCAGGCCGAGGAGGAGGGCCACCACCCCGCGTTGTTGACCGAGTGGGGCAAGGTAAGGGTCACCTGGTGGACACACAAGATCGGTGGTCTGCACCAAAACGACTTCATCATGGCGGCTAGGATGGATGAGCTCTTTGAAGGACGGACCTAGCCACGTCTCTATCGTAGGAGAGGCTCTACCTCTTCGCATGGCTCACGGACATAGTGGAGGCTAGCGCTTTGCAGGTTATGAGAGGCCCCTTGAGGGAAGCTAGGCAGAGAGCTTTGAAGGAGATGGTTACCGGTGCAGCGAAGAAGGGGCCAGTACGATGATAAGGGTGGACGTGCCCTACGAATCCATCAAGATAGGCCAGGGTGCTAGCACGGTGATGGTTGGTGCCTCAGGTACCGCTGTCAGGTTGTAGTGGTTGAGCCAAGAAGGGGTACTTCTGCCTCGGGCTGCTCGTTCAGAGCACTCCGCGACCAGCTTGTCGTGTACAGCGAGGGCAGGCACAGGCTCGCCTCGACCTCCCTCGTCCTCTCTTACAATCCAACCCGACAAACCCGACAATGGCCGCGGTATTCGGCTTATCTAAGCCGATTAGAGAGAGCCGACGAGCGGACTCGAACCGCTTACCCCTGGTCCAGCTACGAGTGATGCATCAGGCGTTGCAGGGGTTTGCACGGGATTGCAGATCCCACATTTCTAAGCGGTTTTCTATTCTCCGGCTTGCTGTGTGTTGCACCGTATTGCGTTCCCGGTGGTGTCAGAGTGGTATCAAACCGTCCCTATCGGAGCGTTGTTTTCAGTAACCTGGGTCTCTGTGTTCCTCGTCGAGCAGACTTCAACCAGATGGTCACGTGAGCCCGAGAAACGCCATCAACTCTCTTGCCACGGTGGCACGGCCGCGGTCTTCGGTAAAGGGGCCGGGGCGGAACTCCGGCGGTCTCCGGGTGACCCATGTCGTGGTAGTGACGCGCGAGACCTCGTCGAGTAGCTGAATCGCCGAGATACCGCCGCCAACGATGACCACGTGCTGGCCGGCGAACTCCTCGGCCGTTCGGTAATCCCTGGTGTGCAGTTGCCTGCCCATAAATCGGTCCGCGCCGGGATATTCCGGGATGTATGCGGTCTCCCACGTGCCCGTAGCGTTGACCACCCCGCGGGCTGAGAAGCTGCCCCGATCCGTTTCGATCCTCAATCGCTCGCCGCGATCGCAAACGACCGTCACCTTCACGGGCCGATAGACGGGTAGGTCGAAGGTCTTCTCGTAGGCCGCGAAATACTGCGGCACGGCGACGCTTGCCTGGACCTCGGTGGCATCGGTATCGACCGCCTCGGAAAAGTGCATGCCGGGCAGATCGTGGATGCGGTTAACGGTGCTCAGTTTTAGTGAGGGCCAGCGGAACCGCCAGGCGCCACCCGGCTGGGGCGCCTGATCCAGCACAACGAATCCCTGGTCTGGCACCAGCCCGCGCTTCTTGAGGTGGTACGCAGAGGACAGGCCGGCCTGGCCAGCCCCGATGACGACGATGTCTCTGACCTCTCCGATGACGCCGAGTATCTCATCACGCGCCTCTCCGAGGACCACGGCTTCGAGCCCGTCGTCCTGCTGTGAGTCCGCGACGCGTCAGAGCAAGCCGCGTCTGCGAAGGTAGAGTACGGCCAGGATCAGGAAGACGACCTGTACCCCGATGAAAGCCCAGAAGCTCCACGGTGCTTGCGTACCAGGTGTGTTGAAGT
>DASSCV010000500.1:0-3096 GCA_035697505.1 Rubrobacter sp. | reverse complement strand
GAAGGACTGGACCAGGTCCAGAGACTGGCCGACGCAAGGAGAATGCGTCTGGTCGCGGCCGAGGAGGGTATCCCCGGGGTCCTTTGGGCCGTTCTGATCTTCGGGGGTGTAGCGGCGATAGGCTTCACCTACCTATTCGGTATGGAGAACACGTGGGCGCACAGGCTGATGGTGTTGACCCTGGCGGCGGTGATCGGGTTGGTGCTGTTCACCATAGGGGCCATGGAGCACCCCTTCTCAGGCGGTGCCCGTATAGGCACAGGAGCCTTCGATCTAATACTGGAGAGATTCCAGACCAGCGAGCTCAGCGAACTCCAATAAGCTCTGATTCACTCTCTATTCACCAACCTCGTAGAAGGTCGATTCTTAGAACTTCGCCTGTTCGGCCTTCTCGGAAGATGAGATGAGAAGGCCGACCCCCCATACGCAGTACCCTTAGGTCTGCAAGCACTATACGGGCTTTAGCGGCCCAGGAAGGAGGATCGGCCCATGAGTGATGGTAGCAAAGGGCGACCAAAGATCACAGCCGGACTGGACCTCGGCGACAGGTACTCCTACCTGTGCCTCATCGACACAGACAGCGGTGAGGTTATAGAGGAGGGTAGGCTGCGCACCACCCCCGAAGCCCTAAGACGACGCTTCGCTTCCGAGCCCTCGGTGCGCATAGCCATAGAAACGGGAACCCACTCGCCCTGGGTTAGCCGACTCTTGGAGGAGTGTGGCCACGAGGTGTTGGTGGCCAACTCACGCAAGCTGAGGCTCATCTACGCCAACAGGCGCAAGACCGATGAGGTCGACGCCGAGAATCTGGCTCGCCTGGCAAGAGTGGATCCGAAGCTCTTGTATCCGCTCAAGCACCGGGGCGAAGCCTCCCAGGCTCACATGGCGATCATCCGCTCGAGGCAGGCGTTGGTGGATTGCCGCACGCAGCTGGTCAACCACGTCCGCGGGGCGGTCAAGTCCTTCGGTCATCGCCTGCCCAAGTGCCCGGCCAGGAGCTTCCACAAGAGGGCCCAAGAGCACATTCCCGAGGCACTTTTGGCGGCTCTGGGTCCCATCTTGGAGCAGATCGGCTCGCTCACCGAGCGCATCCGGGACTACGATCGCCAGCTGGAGGCGATCTCCAAGGAGAGCTACCCAGAAACCTCGCTCTTGCGCCAGGTCGAGGGGATCGGGCCGCTCACGGCGCTCACGTTCGTGCTGACCCTGGAGGACCCCTACCGCTTCGAAAAGAGCCGCTCTGTAGGAGCATACCTGGGGCTCGTTCCCGCAACCGACCGTTCGGGAGAGAGGGACCCCCAAAAACGCATCTCCAAGGAGGGCGACCAGATGCTAAGGAGGCTTTTGGTAGGCAGCGCCCACTACATCCTGGGACCTTTTGGCTCCGACTCGGACCTGAGGCGCCACGGGGAGAAAATAGCCTCCCGGGGAGGCAAGAACTCAAAGAAGCGGGCTGTGGTGGCCGTGGCGAGGAAGCTTGCGGTGCTCTTGCACCGCCTGTGGGTGAGCGGGGAGGTCTACGACCCGCTCTACAACGCCAATCGGCGCCAATCGAAGGAGGCGGCTTGAACAGAGGCCATGGCTCAGACGAGCAAAGAGGGGAGGTGAAGATAGCGCTACAGCGGCTAGGCGACCCTAAAGTGGTCGATGGCCACGGCTGATCTCGCCCGAACGCGCTTCGGATCTAGCATGAGGCGACTGCGCCATGCGAACTTGGTCCATCCTCAAAGAGGAGGAGAGACCGCTCGGAAGATTGCAGCGCCTTTGGCTCGAAAAGATGGATCTCATCAAATGCACAGAGCCACCGAAGGGTGTGGCTCCTCGGAAGTGCGGATAGAAGCATAGCGCGAAGGGCAGAGCTGCAGTTGCACTCGGCCACGATCTAGGGCCGCCACGTCGGCTTGACAAACAGTGCCTTCTCATAGAAGTTCGGGTGCTCTGGTGGCAGCCTTTTAACCTTGCGCTTGGTTCTCCTCGAGCACGTTACTTACATCCTTCATCAGAGCTTCGAACTGCCGCATCTTTTCCTCACCGAGACGACGAGCACATTCCTCCTCGAGGCTGGCTATGATCCCATCTCCTACCCGCCGCAACTCCCATCCTCGCTGGGTGAAGCGAATGATCTTGGCCCTTCCATCAGTAGGGTCCGGCACACGCTCCACGTAACCCGCCGCCTCAAGTTGGTTGATGGTGTAGAGCAGGGCCTGCTTGGTCGTGTGGGTCCGCTCCGCCAGCTCGGTCAGGCGAAGCCCTCCCTCTCGAAGGTAGTGAAAGATGTTAGTGCCCCAAGGGAAACTGTCAGCGAACCCCGCAGCAGCCAACTCAGCGTGTATCTTCGTGAGTAAGGCCTCATAGGGCCTTCGCAGCAGCTGGCTGAAGATTACGTGCTCCTCCCCCGGGCGCTCTTTTATGACCGTTCGATCTGCCATTAGCAGGAAACTCCCTATTGACAATCTGATAAAAAGGTTTTACTATGTCGTAAAAGTATTTTACCATATATTGGTCCAAGGGAAAGGAGCGAGCAGAGGAAAAAGAGAGGGTGAAGGGTGGGGTCCTCTAGCGCAAACCCTGCTCTAAGCACTAGTTCGAAACGCCACACCAGAACAGCAGAAAAGGGTAGACGACTACGATGTCGTCGCCTAGCGACCAACCCGATAGGAGGACCTAGATGCCATCGACAATGACGAGCGTCAAGCACCTTCCGGCTAACGGTGGCCCTGCATTCGCTAACTTGGGGCAGACGATCAGCTTCAAAGCTGAGCCGGAGGACACCGATGATGCGCTGTTTCTCTTCGAGCATCGGATGCCGCCCACGCTCGGCGTGCCAGCGCACTCCGAGCGCAACTACGAGGCCTTCTACGTGCTAGAGGGAACGCTCGAGATCGAGGCGGACGGGCAGCGTTACAGGCTCGGTCCCGGCGAGTTCCTGAGCCTACGGCCCGGAGTTGTGCATTCCCTGCACAACCCGGGACCCGGCATGGTGCGGATCCTGACGCTGGTCTCGCCCGGAAGCCAGCACGCCCGCTTCTTCACCACCGTGGCCGAGCCGATCGAGGACCCGACCAACCCGCCGGCGCCCGTCGAGCCGCCGGACTT
>DASSCV010000499.1:0-3533 GCA_035697505.1 Rubrobacter sp. | reverse complement strand
GGCTTCGAGCGTTTCGTATAGGCCAGCGCCTGGCGGGCACTGTGGTAGTGCTTCCAGAAGCGGCTCGACTCGCCGGGTTTGCCTTCGTCGTAGGACCACTGTAGGTTTTTCTTGACCCACTCCGTGTTATTCCATGCCTTTAGGAGGCTGCGGCCTTTAGGACAATACGGTTTAGTTAACGAACACGCTGGCTCTTGGTAAGGTGAAGGAAGAACCACCAACCTTCTCCACCAAGGAGCCAGCGCATGACGTTAAGGATACGCCACATTGACCCCGATGCCACCCCCGCTTCGCAGGTTTCGTTGGAGGCTCTGGCTCGGGTTATCCCCGAGGCGACCGTCGCCGAGGTCCTAAAGGAGTGCAACGCCACCGAGCGGCGCACCCGCAAGCTCTCCGCCGCCTTCGTTATGTTGTTGTGCGTGGCGATGAACCTATACACCAACGATTGCATCACCCACGTCTTCTTCCGATTGCTCAGCCGAGTGCGCTGGCTGCTCGCCGACCCAACAACGGCGCCGCATGTGAGCAAGGGGGCGCTGTGCCAAGCCCGCTACCGGCTGGGTGCCAGGCCCCTTGTTGCTCTGTTCAAGAGGGTTTGCTCCAAGCCTTTGGCCGAACCCGAAACCGTCCCCGAGGCGTTCTTGTTCGGGCTGCGCCTTATGGCTTTGGACGGCACTGTGCTCGACTTGCCAGACACCCCAGAGAACGTTCGAGTCTTCGGCAAACGCCACTCCCCGCGCGGGACGAGCGCTTGGCCGCAGGCGAGGGTGGTCGCCCTAAGCGAATGCGCCACCCACGCGGTATTGGAGGCTGGGGTGTGGCCCCACGACTTCGACGAGCGCGCCGCCGCACTGAGGCTTTTGCGCGGCGTGGGAGAGGGTGTTTTGTTGCTGTGGGACCGGGGATTGCACAGCTTCGAGATGGTCCAAGGCACCCTCGCTCGGGGCTCGGAGTTGCTAGGACGTCTGCCCCGGACGGTCAAGCCCGGACCACCCGCCGCGACCCTCTCAGACGGTACGCAGCTGGTGTGGGTGCGACCCTCCAACTACGGGCGGCGCAAGCGAGGAGAGCGGGTGCTGGTGCGCTTGATCCGTTACACCATAGACGACCCGAACCGCCCCGGCCACCGCGTCGAGCATCGCTTGATTACCTCGCTGCTGAACCCCGAGCGAGCCGGAGCCCAGGAGTTGGTGGTAGCCTACCATTCGCGCTGGGAGTTCGAACTGGCCACAGACGAGATCAAGAGCCACCAGCGCGTCCCCCGCACGCCCCTTCGCTCCAAGAAAGCTGTTGGTGTTGTGCAGGAGATCTACGGTTTGCTAATAGCCCACTACGTGGTCCGGGCGGTGATGGTGGAGGCGGCTAAAAAGGCTGAGCTTCCGCCGAGTCGGTTGAGCTTCACCAACACTTTGCGCCTCATAAGGGAGATGATCCCTGAGGCGCAGCGCACCGCCAAGGCCGACCATCCTCGACTATACCGAGGGCTACTGGAGGACGTGGCAGCCAGGCCGCTGTCCCCGAGGGCCAACCGCTGCAATCCTCGGGTGGTCAAACGCAAGATGTCCAAGTTCGGGGTCAAGAGTCCCTCCCACCGAGGTTGGCCTCAGCCAACCAAGTCCTTCCGAGAGGCGGTCGTTCTCCTTAACTAAACCGTATTGAGTCTAAAAGAGAACAGAGAAAGACGTCAGCGTATAGGACGAAGTTCCCAGTTGTCGCAAAGCTCTACGTCCATCCTGTCTATGAGATGCCATAAAGCCGCGCGAACCGCGCTGTCACGAACGCCTCTAGCCTTGAGATACTGGATCAACCCCATCAAAGAGTACGGTTCCTTGGCTTCCTGCAGAGCTCGCAAGACCTCGTTTTCCACACTCTCCCGCTCGATGCTGTTGTACACGCGTGCCCCCTTTCTCTCTTTTCACTATACCCTGCCTACTAACCGATTAACATAGCCTTTTGCGTACTTAGCCTGCGAACTTGGTGTAGCCGGGCCCTAGAACCTTTCCGGGTATGTCTTCAGACTCTATGCGTTTGCTGCCCCGGTGGTGCACGGCACGACTCGCCTTCAGGCGGGCAAACTCGTCCAAGATGTCACGTATGAGCGCCCTCCGGAGGGCTGCGGCCTCGTCCTTTGACGAAGCTGGCGGCTGCATAAGGCGCTCCAGAGCCTCTACACGCTTGCCTATGCTCGCCACCTGGTACTATCACCCTTGTTCTGTTCCAAGCCCTCCTCCAACCGCTCCAGCCTCTCCACTAATTCGAGGTGTTCTTTTAGCTTCATCTCTGTCGAGATGGCCCGCAGGTAGGTTCCCCATATCTGAGAGATTACGGCCGCGTCTGCACGGTTCATCTGGCCCACTTCGACCATATCCGCCAAGGTTTGCAGGCGTGCTTTCACCCGCCCTAGCTCCCCGCTCGCCTTGGCCTTGCCACCCCGTGCGGCGTTTCGCCTGCGCTCCGAGGCACGCAGCGGGTCATGGCTGTAGCAATACTCTTGCTCTGCGCTTACTATGCGTCTGCATTGAGAGGAATCCGCGTAAGTATGCGAGCATCTAGGCATCAGCTATGGCCCCCTCCCCCTCCTCCTCGTAAACAAGCCGTATCACGCACCACAGCGGGCGCTCGCAGCGTTCGCAGCGCTCCCCCGGGTCGTCGGGGAAGCCCTCGGTGGGCGTGCCGTCGTCTATGAGGACGATGCGCCCCGGCCCGTCCGGAGGGAGGCCGCACTCCGGGCAGCGACCTCCTTGCATGCTTCCCTCAAGGCGCCTCAGCCTACCCTTGATGAAGCTCACCTGCTATAGCCTTTCCCGCCCCTGGCTTCGCCTGCCCCCGAGGCCGGTCCTATCTGGGCCGGCCCCGTTTGGTAAGTCACTTCCAAGGTGCCCTCCTGGGCTTGGCCTTGGTGATGTCCTTCAAGGACCGGGGCCTCCCGGTCTTCTGGCGGAGGGGTTGAGACTCCTCCTCCTCTTGCTCGCTCTCCCTACGCTCAAAGCGGGTAGGCGTCTTCCAATGGTTAGCTGCCCTCTTGTAGATCATTTCTACCTCCACTTTCCGACGGTCCAATCGTGGGCGATGCGACCTTTCGCATGGCCGGCCGACTTCGCCGATCCCACGTAACCTCGGTTACGGGATTTCATACGCCGGCGCGTGCCACCCCGCCCCTTGTAGCCGTTGCCGTATCTCTCCCTGGCCATTACGCTGCTCCTTCCGGTTGGATGTCCATCAACTTGGCGGCCTGCTCCTCGTGGTGCGCTATCAAACCCTTGAGGACGGCCCTGTGACGCTCGGCTTGGCCCTGGTGGCACTCGCGCCACGCCGCCCGGTTCTCTTCTTGCCATCGAGAGGAGTAGCGTCTCAGCGACCCTGCGTAGCCCGGCTCGAGAATCCTGGCAACTTCAGTCTCGCCGGCCAGGATCTTCTCGACGAGCTCGGGGCGGAAGATCACGATCTCCCCGGAGCTGGCACATCCAACCACGCACCGTTTCTCGAAACCCGTCGAGATCGTCTCGCTGGTATGAAATCTCGATGTCCTCTTC
>DASSCV010000498.1:0-23151 GCA_035697505.1 Rubrobacter sp. | reverse complement strand
GGCCTCACGCGAGTACGTCCCCAAACTATTCGAGGCTGGCAACACCGATTTCCAGTTTACCCGAGGCTTGCTCGGCGTCTCGATGTAGTCGCTAGCGTGCCAGCCAGCCGCCGTCTACGGGCAGGATCGTGCCGTGCACGTAGTCTGCGGCATCGGAGGCGAGGAAGACCGCGGCGCCCTTGAGGTCTTCCGGCTCGCCGAAGCGTCCGGCGGGAAGGCGGGACAGGAGTGCTGCGCTGCGCTCCTCGTCCTCGCGCAGCGCGCTAGTCAGCTCTGTGGTGAAGTAGCTCGGGGCGATGGCGTTGACGTTGATCCCCAGAGGCGCCCACTCGTTGGCGAGAGCGCGGGTAAGGTTGGCGATACCCGCCTTGGACGCGGAGTAGGAAGGCACGATCATGCCGCCCTCGTAGGAGAGGACCGAGGCGGTGTTGATGATCCTGCCTCCCCGGCCTTCCTCGACGAAATGCCTGGCGGCGGCCTGGGAGAGGTAAAAGGCGGCGCTCAGGTTGATCTTTACGACAGCTTCCCAATCGTCCTCGCCGAACTCGAGCGCCGGAGCCCGGCGGATGATGCCGGCATTGTTGACGAGTATGTCGAGACGGCCGAGTTCCGAGACGCACTCCTCTACGACTTCGGAGGCGAGCTTCGCGTCGGCCTCGAGCAGATCGACGTTCATGGCGTGGAAGCGACTGCCCTCGTTCCGGACCAGATCTCCGGTCTCAGCTACGGACACGATATCCAGGGCTGCTACGTCTGCGCCGGCTTCGGCTAGGCCGCGCGCTATGCCCTGCCCGAGGCCGCGCGCCGCTCCTGTTACCAGGGCGCCCTTGCCGTCGAGGCGAAAGTCGTCGAGTACGCCCACTAGTATCGGAGGTCCTGGGGATCTATGCCCTGCTCGTCGCAGAACTTGAGGTAGCGTTCCAGCTTGGAGAAGACATCGTCCTGGTAGATCAAATTGTCGTCATCGTCTATGTACTGGACGGTCCCCTCGAGGATGAAGAGGGTCTGCATCTCCTGGACACCCTCGTCGACGACGAGCGTGTGGATATCGCCCGGCGGCTCGTAGACGAGCGTGCCAGGTCTCGCGACCCAGTCGCGCTCCAGGTAGTGCCAGGAGCCCTTTATGCAGAAACCCATTACCTGCCCGCCCGTGTGGCGGTGGCGGTTGACCCTGCCGGAGCCCTCGACCTTGAGGACGTTGATCCAACGCCCGGTCGCAAGGTCGAACCTCAAGGGCTTGAACCAGACCCGCTCCCCCTGCGGCACCCAGGGCAACTCGTCGCTCTGTATGGCCTGATCCGGTAACCCGAGATCCGAGATAACCTGCTCTGTCTGCTCCTGCGTCATGGACTTCTCCTTCTGTTCGTGGCTTGACGTTCTGCTACTCAGCGCCCCGGCGGCGCGAGGTAGAGGACCGCGCCAGGGCCGCCGCCGATCTTCTGGATCTCCGGTATGACCTCGCGGTCGAGCGTCGTAACATCGGGCCAGTTAACCTCCACGAGGTTGCCCGCAGGGTCCCGCAGGTACATCTGGACGGCCCCGTCGGGCAACTCCCTGACGCTGGAGTAGCGCCCGCCGTCCCTAACGCCGAGCTCCTCGGCCCTTCTGTAGGCGGCCTCGAAGTCGTCGACGTCGAGCGCGAAGTGATGCCGCTCCGGCACAGGAACTTCGTCCAGGAAGAGGTGGAGTTGCAGATCACCTACCCGCAGCCAGCGCACAGGCCCGGAGAAGTCGGGCGAGGGGACTTCCTCCATCCCGAAGAAGTCTGAGTAGAAGCGGACCGACTCCTCCAGGTCGGTGGCGCTGATGCTGACGTGGGTGAACCCTCTCGCCCTCATGCTGGCGTTCCCTAAAGCGGCATGATGGAGACGGTCTTCCACGACGAGTAGAAGTCCAGGGCCGCCGGCCCCTGCTCCCGCCCGCCGACGCCCGACTCCTTGTTGCCGCCGAAAGGCACCTGGAACTCCAGGCCCGCGGTCGGGAGGTTGACGTTCACGAGGCCCGTCTCCGAGCGTTCGCTAAACTCGTGGGCATAACGCAAAGACTTCGTCGCTATCCCCGCGGTCAGCCCGTAGCGGGTGTCGTTGGCGAGGTCGACCGCATCGTCGAAGTCGCGGGCTCTAATGACTGCGAGGACGGGGCCGAAGATCTCCTCCTGCGCGGTCTGGGATCTGTTGTCTACGTCGGCGACGATGGCAGGGGCGATGTAGTAGCCCTCGTCCTCAGAACCGGTGGCTCCACCATCGAGTACCATGCGTCCCTCGTTCTTCGCCCCCTCCAGAGCTTCGAGAATGCTGTCGTACTGGCTCTTGTTGACGACGGGTCCTATGTCCGTATCTTCTTCGAGCGGGTCGCCGACCTTCATGGCTTCGGTCGCGCTCTTGAGCTCCTCGATAAACTCGTCGTAGACCTCCTCGACTACGATGGCCCGGCTCGAGGCCGTGCACTTCTCGCCGGCGTACCCGAAGGCGCCGAAGGAGATCTTGGCCGCCGCATCGGAGAGGTCAGCGTCCTCCATCACGACGTAAGGGTTCTTGCCGCCCATCTCGAGCTGGACCTTCTTGCCTACGGCACTGCCCTGGATGCCGAGTCCCACGCTCGTGGAGCCCGTGAAAGAGAGACCCTTGACGCGGGGGTCGGTAACGAGAGCGTCGCCTACCGCTCCGCCTGGACCCGTTACCATGTTCAGGACTCCGGCGGGCAGACCCGCCTCCGCGAGTATCCGCACCAGTGCGGCCGCGTTCAGGGAGGCGTTGCTCGCGGGCTTCATCACAATGGTGTTGCCGCAGATCAGGGCCGGCGCCATCTTCCACGACGGTATAGCCAGCGGGAAGTTCCACGGTGTTATGAGGCCAACGACCCCCAGGGGCTCCCTTATGGAGGTGTGGCTTACGCCCGGCCGCGCGGAGGGTGGGGCCATGCCTGGCATGCGCCAGCCCTCGGAACCGTAGTAGCGGAAGATGCTCGCCGCGCGTCCAACCTCCATGCGAGCTTCCTTCATTGGCTTGCCAGCCTCCAGCGCCATGAGCCTCGCCAGCTCGTCCTCGCGCGACTCGATGATGTTCGCGGCCTCCATCAGGATGGCGCCGCGGGCGGGGGGCAGCGTAGCCTTCCAATCGGTCAGGGCTTCGGCCGCGGCCTCTACGGCCCGCTCCGTCTCCTCCTTGTCCGATCTGGGGGTGCTACCGAGTACCTCGGAAGGGTTCGAGGGGTTCACAATCTCCAAGGTCTCGCCCGAATCTGCGGGGACCCACTCACCGCCGATGAAGTTCAAGGATTCTATCTGTGATTCGATCAAGGTCTTCCTCCTGGAAATACGCCTGCATTCTCTCTCTACCCGATCCCGGCCCATTCTATGAGCCGGCTTACGCCACCTCGTTCTCCAGGAGGAGATCTCCGACCGAGATCCCGACCAGGTCCCCGGACTTTAGCGTGAAATCGTCTTCGGGTACTATACCCGTTCCCGTCATCAGGAAGGCCCCGCCAGGGAAGGCGAGCTCCCTGCCCAGATAGGCCGCAAGCTCCTCGGGGGAGCGCTTCATCTGCGAAGTGCCTATCTCGTCCTCGAAGACGATGGCGTCACCGCGCCGAATGCTCATGGTGATGCGGAGGTCCCGCATCGAATCAGGACCGGAGAGCACGATGCCTGGCCCTAAAGAGCACGCGCCGTCGTAGACCTTGGCCTGCGGAAGATACAGTGTGTTCTCGCCCTCTATGTCCCGTGAGGACACGTCGTTGCCCGCAGTGTAGCCGACGATCTCCATTCCGCTGTTGACGATCAGGACCAGCTCGGGCTCGGGCACATTCCAATGGCTGTCTTCGCGGATGCGTACGCTGGCGCCGTGGCCCACCACACGCCACCCTAGTGCCTTGAAGAAAAGCTCGGGCCGCTCTGCGTCGTAGACTTTCTGGTAGGCGTCGGCGTCCGTCGACTCCAGCTCTCGGGCCTCCCTGCTCTGCAGGTAGGTCACCCCGCTGGCCCAGACCTCGTGTGCCGGCTCGATCGGCGGCAGGAGTGGATCTTCGGCCGGCCCTTCGGTACCAAGATCCTCCAGGAAGCTTCTGACGCCCGCGCCCCGCCTCTCGAGCAGCCGCTCCAGCGTGAAGTCCCGCGGTAGGTAGCTTCCTTCCAGCGCCCAGCGATGGCCGGTGGCGGTCTGATGATGGGACAGATACATGGTGGTTGGTCCTCCTCTCCTCGCGTACACAACCTAACACGATCCCGGCGCCGTTGCGCGGGACAAGGGCGGTGGTAATGTGGTATCACCAGCGTCTTCCAAGGAGGATGGGATGGAGATACTGCCGGGGATACACCGCATCGAGTCGGACCTCGGGGAGCGGTTCATGTGCCAGTACCTGCTCCTCGGGGAGGAGAGAACGCTCCTCGTCGACACGGGCCTCGCAGGGACGCCCGAGGGGGTCATCGTCCCCTACCTGGAAGAGATCGGCCTCGGCGTCGAGGACGTGGACGAGGTAATCATAAGCCACGCTGACGTCGACCACTGCGGCGGTAACCGCGCCCTCAAGGAGATGAACCCTTCCCTGCGGTTCTCCTGCGGCGAGGCCGACCGGGCATGGGTGGAGAGCACCGGGCGGATAATAGCGGAGATCTACCTCTGGTCCGAGCCTTACGGCTTCGGCCCCGACGAGGAGTCAAGAGACTGGATCCGCACGGAGCTAGGCGGCGACTCCCCCGTTGACGTGGGCCTGCGCGGCGGCGAGACCTTGAGGCTGGGGCCAGACTGGCGGGTCGAGTTCCTGCACCTCCCGGGCCACACACCGGGCCACCTCGGCATCTGGGATGCGAAGAACGACGCGGCCATCATCATGGACGCAGCACTCGAGAAGGGTATCTACGACCGTGAGGGTAACCTCCTGCAGCCGCCGCGCTACTTCGACGCTGCCAGGTACCAGAACACCATCCGCAAGCTCCACTCCATGCGTCCAGGCCATCTCCTCACGGCCCACTACCAGCCCATGCGAGGCAAAGAGGCCCTCGACTTTCTCGACCGCTCCCTCGACTTCACGATGCAGGTCCAACGCGTGGTCGGCGAAGGACTGAAGAACGGAACAATCGACCTCTGGGAGCTCACGAAGCACGCCGACGCGGAGCTCGGCCCGTACCCGGCGTTCATGGTCGAACTAGGGGCGGGTGTCCGGGCGCATCTTGGGCTGCTCGGATCAAACGGGTAGCCCTAGCCGTCTGGATCTTTGACGAAGTAGAGGAGCTCACCGGGACGGAGCAGCTTTTGCGGACGAATGGGGTTCAGGCCGTAGAGGTGGCTGACAGGGACGGCGGTGATACTGGCGCATAAGCAGGGTCGCTCTCCAGGTAGGATAATGCCCTGGTACAGGGAGAGGCGAAGCACGTGGGAGGCCAAAGTTGGCGCAGAACCTCGACGTTATCACAGCGGGCGAGACGATGGTCCTCGGTGTTCCTCCGCGGCCAGGGCGACTGCGCCACGCCGGTAGCCTGGAACTCAAGATCGGGGGCGCCGAGTCGAACCTAGCCATCGCCCTCTCCCGCCTCGGTCTCTCCGCCGGATGGGCCGGGTACCTCGGCGACGACGAGCCTGGCCAACTGGTACTCGACCGCATCCGCGCCGAAGGTGTTGACACCTCTCGAGTGCGCCGGATAAAGGAATACCCGACCGGCCTGTATCTCAGAGAACAGGTCGGCGCGGATGTCCGGGTCTATTACTACAGGCAGGGCTCAGCCGCCTCGACGATGCGCAGAGACGCTTTCGCTACGGATTACCTCTCGGATGCGAAGTTCGTGCACTTGACGGGCATCACGCCCGCCCTCTCGGAAGACTGCCGCATCTTTATCCTGTGGGCCGCCAGAGAGGCCAGCGCCTTGGGGGCACGCGTCAGTTTCGACGTCAACTTCCGCTCGAAGCTGTGGGGGACGGAGGAGGCCCGAGAGTTCGTCGAGGAGATTCTGCCTCATGTCTACCTGCTCTTCGCCGGCGACGAGGAAGCAACGGTGCTCTGGGGCCGCGACGACGAGGCGCTGGTGCGGGAGCTGGCACACAGAGGACCGGACGAGGTGGTTCTCAAGACGGGCGGCACGGGAAGCCTGGCCCTGGTCGATGGCGAAGTCCTGGAGCACCCCGCCTTTACGGTGGCGGAGGTAGACCCCGTAGGAGCCGGCGACGCCTTCGCTGCCGGATACCTGGCCGGCCATCTGTGGGATTTGCCCGCCGAAGAGCGTCTGCGCGTGGCTAACGCGATGGGCGCCCTGAGCGTCGCGACGCTTGGCGACTACGAGGGCCTGCCCAACCGGGACGAGCTAAGGGCCTTTCTCGATGATGAGAGATCTCTGGGGAGGTGAAACGCGTGGGGAATGGTAATTCCAGGACTCTACGGGAGGTGCGAGGATGCAAGAGATAGAAGGCGTTTACGTGGCCAATGTGACGCCGTTCAAGGACGACGGCTCCTTCGCGGTGGACGAGGATGCGTACCTGGACCACGTCTCCTGGCTGGCCGAGATGGGCGTGCGGGGTATCGTGCCCTTCGGCACCAACGGAGAGGGACCTTCGGTGACGCTAGGTGAGAAGCTCAGGGTTCTCGAGACGCTGTTCGGGCGCGGGTTCCAGATCCAGATCATCCCCGCCGTCATGCAGAACAACCTGCCCGAGACCGTCGAGATGCTGCGAGCTGTAGAGGACTATCCCGCTACCGCCGTGCTCGTCCTGCCGCCCTACTACTTCAAGCCCGTGGAGCCGGAAGGGATGGTGAGCTTCTACGAGCCAGCGCTCGAGGCGACGGGCCATACCACCATCGTCTACCACATCCCCAAGTACGCCGTCCCCATTCCCGACCGGGTTGTGAGAGAACTGCCCGTCTGGGGCGTCAAGGACTCGGGCGGGGAGGAAGGCTATGCCGAGGCCGTTCTCCAGGGCGGCAAGGGCGTGCTCCTCGGCACGGAGGACGACCTGTGGCGGAGGCTCGGTACGGGGGCTCAGGGTGTTATCTCAGCGCTGGCCAACTTTATCCCTGAAGAGGTGCTCGAACTCTACGAGAAGCATGGGGAAGGCGACGAGGCCGAGGGCACAGCCCTCTCCGAAAGGCTCCAAATCGCGCGCGCGATGACCAAGGAGTACGCCTCCCCCGCGGTCCTCAAAAGGCTCGCAGAGGCCAGACATGGCGCTCCGATGGGGACCGTTCGACCTCCCTTCGTCCCCCTCCCTGCTGACTTCGATCCCACTTCCGCCCTACAAGCCGGCAGTCGAAGATCTCCGACGTAACAGCGCCGCGCGTACAGCCCGAGCCTTGCGCACGACAAGCCATCAACCTTTCAGCCGCAAGCAAATAAGAGCTGACAAGCGCGGATTGAGGAAGGGTCGACCCTTCTGGAAACCGCTGTCACGGGTGTCGCGGCGCCTCCAGCCTCTCCCACACGGCCCGCCAGGTCTCTTCCCTTTCCAGCGCCACCGCGAACTCGAACATCTTCCTCGCCACCCGTGCCCGCAGCGCGTTCCAGACCGGCCGGCGGGGTGCTAGCCGCGCGAGCCGCCGCTCCTCGGCCTCGGCCAGAAACCTTGCGTTCCTCTCCCTCGCGAGCTCTACAGATAACCAATCGTTCACGACGTGTATCTCCTCTCTCGCTTGCCGGATGAGAATACTGGCGAAAGAGGTCATAATCCTTCCTGATAACCTGTGGAACCGCGAGGTTTTTCGGAGGCAGAAGGGTGTACGGCTACCGTCCTACGACGAGGTTGCTCTCGATGCTGGAGTTGCTCCAGGCGCGGGGGAGGGTGGGTGGTCCCGAGCTGGCCCGTAGGCTCGAGGTCGGCGAGCGCACCGTGCGCCGCTACGTGGCGATGCTCCAGGAGATGGGCGTACCCGTGGAGGCCGAGAGGGGCAGGTACGGCGCCTATACTCTGAGACCTGGTTTCAAGCTGCCGCCGATGATGTTCACGGACGAGGAGGCGCTCGCGCTGGCACTCGGGCTACTCTCTGCCCGCAGGCTCGGCCTATCGGGGGCCGCCCCTGCCGTCGAGGGCGCCCGGGCGAAGCTGGAGCGTGTCATGCCTGAGGAGTTGCGCGAACGGGTGCGGACCTTCGAGGAGGTCGTCGTACCCGCGGCCGCGGACCCGGCGCGCCTCCCTGCGGGCGAGGTCGTCGTGACCTTGAGCGAGGCCGTGCGGGAGCGCAAGCGGGTGAGGATGCGCTACAGGGCGGGGGACTCGGGGGAGACGCGGAGGGCTGTGGATCCCTACGCCGTCGTTCAGGGGGATACCTTCTGGTACACCTTCGGTTACTGTCACCTGCGGGAAGGAAGACGCCTCTTCAGGTTGGACCGGGTACTCTCGGTGGAGAGGCTCGATGTGTCGTTTGTACTCCCGCAAGGCTTCGACACACCCCAGGGAGTGCTCGAGGCGCTTGCGGATATGCGGGAGGACCGCTGGTCCATAGAGGTGTTGCTCGAAACCACGGTGCAAGAAGCGCGCGGTCAGCTCCCGAAGATGGGGGTCTCGCTCCAGGAGAAACCACACGGCGTCGTTATGATCTCTTCGACCTCCGATCTCGGGTGGATGGCGCGGGTGCTGGCGGGACTCTCATTCCCCTTCGTGGTGCGTAAGCCGCCCGAACTTCGCGACGCGCTGCGACGACTCGCTGCTGAGATCGAAGCCCTCGCGGAACGTCGCTAACCCTGACTGCTCAGCCGAACCTCGCCATAACGTGCTTGATGACTGTCTAGTCTTCGATCGCGTAGGCGCTCAGCTCTTCACTCTGTCCACGGGTACGCTCTCCTTCTCGCTAACCAACCATCGTGTACGCGTCCCGGCCGCGCTTCAGCAAACCACGGGCGATTATGGAGCGCTGAATCTCGCTAGTGCCCTCCCAGATGCGGTCCACTCGGAGCTCGCGGTAGTAGCGCTCGGCCGGGTTCTCGGTCATGTACCCCCGGCCACCGAAGATCTGGACCGCACGGTCGGCGACCCGGCCCGCCATCTCTGACGCGAACAGCTTCGCCATCGCCGTCTTCCCGTGCAGAATGCTCGGGGCGTCGACATCCCACATCCTTGCCACGTGGTTTACCATCAGCCTGGCGGCGTTCAGCTCGGTCGCGGAGTCGGCCAGCATGAACTGGATCGCCTGGTACTCGGAGATCTTCTTGCCCGACGCCGAGCGCTCCAGCGACCACGAGCGGGCCAGATCTGTGAGCCTCTCGGCCGCCCCGCAACAACGGGCCGCTATCATCAGCCTCTCCAGAGAGAACCAGCGCTTGGTCCCCTCGTCCCCTCCGCTTCCGAGGCGCGCGTCCTCTGGGACCCTGCAGTTCTTTAGCCTGAGCTCGACGTGCTTGGAGGCGTAAGGGTCGTGCATGAAGACCGGCGAACGCACGAACTCCAGTCCTGGCGCCTCGCGCTCCACCAGGAAAGACGCCTGCTCTTCACCGGCCCATGCCAGCACGATAAAGAAGCCGGCCCGCTCACCGCCGGTCACGAACCACTTTTCGCCGTTCAGAACCCAGCCTTCCCCGTCTCTCTTGGCGGTTGTCTTTATGTCCTTTATGTCCGAGCCGGCCTCCGGCTCGGTGATGGCCCATGCCTCCCTTGTCTCGCCCCGCAAGACTGGCATGACGTAGCGCTCTATCTGCGCGGGGTTGGCCAGCTCCAGGAGCTCCCGCGGTCCCCTGTCGGCGACCATGTACCCGAGGCCATTGGTCACCTTGCCTGATTCCTCCTCGAGTGCGACGAGCGAGACCATGGACAGATCCATGCCGCCGTACTCCGTGGGCATGTTGAGGTTGCTGAACCCGGCCTCGCGTGCCTTGTCCCGCAGCATCTGTAGCCTCTCCTCGTCGATCTCCCCGCGCTCAGCTATCTCCGCCTCGAACGGATGAAGCTCCTCCCTCACGAACCCGGCTATGCGGGCCTTCAACGCCTTTACTTCCTCCGGGATCTCGGCCGTCACCTGTGGCGCCGTCGTCACAGCTGTGTCTCCTCTTCTACTTCTTGGGGAAGGGCAGGGCGATGGTGTCCTCTACCCTGTCAGGGTCCCGCTCCCGTGAGAACCGCGCAAGCTCTATGTCCTCTTCGGGCAGATCTTCGACCTCGCCCTCGGAGATGAGCTCGGCCATCTTCTCCCCCAGCGCCGGCCCCCACATCATTCCGTGCCCCCCCGCCGCCAGGACGTAGAAACCCTCTACCGGTTCGTCGATGATAGGGAGGTGATCCGGCGTGTAATCGATGGATGCCGCCCACGCCCGCGATACCGGCAAGCCCTCGAGCGCCGGGTGCGCGGACTCCCAATCGGGGCGCAAACCCTCGTAGTAGTTCCAGTCGAAGTCGATCTGGTAACGCCCCGTTTCGTCCGCCTGGTCGACGGGGTTGCTCATGCCGAGCAAGACGCCCTGCTCTTCGGGCCGCCAGTAGTAGCCCTTGCCCACGTTGAACACGAGCGGGAACGGATGCTCTACCCCCTCAGGCATGTAAGGGAAGCTGACGACCTGGTGCCGTACGGCCATCACAGGAACCTCCACCCCGACCATCCGGCCGATCTCCCGCGCCCCCCGCGGACCACCGGCGTCCACAACCCGCTCCGCCTCGAACGTGCCGCGCACACTCTCGAGAGTGTAGCGGTGGCCCTTCTGGTCGACGCCGGACACCTCGCACATCTCGAAGAGGTCAACCCCATCGTCCCCCAGCACCGCACTCGTGGCATTGCGGGCCGCCACCGGCGGGTGGACGTAACCGTCGTCCGGGGTGTACGTTGCCCCCACAAAGCGGTCCCAGTTCAGGTCGGGGAACCGCATCCTGCCCTCCCCAGGCTCGACCCACTCGTTCTCGACCCCGGCGGCCCGCCGCACCTCGACCAGCCGCAGGTAACCCTCCTTCTCCTCCTCTGTCTCAGCGACGATGTAGTATCCCGTCTCCATAAAGCCAGAGTCCAGACCCAACTCGTCCCCGAGCCGCAGGTACAACTCCCGAGAGAGCTTGCCCAGCTTCGCTGCCGTCGCCGAACCACCCTGCTGGCGTACCACTCCTGCCGAACGGCTCGTCGCCCCTCCCCCAGCCCAACCCCGCTCCAGCACCGCGATCCGCCCGAAACCACGATGTGCCAGCCGGTGCGCCGTCCACAATCCCAGGTTCCCGCCACCAATCACAACCACGTCGTAAACCGTCATGCTCGACTCCTCCTCAAGTTCCATCACCCACCCAGCCACTGCGACGGTCCGATCCACGGGCGACAGGCAGCCCGAGCACCACGCCACTCTTGAACCATAATTCAATAGAACCCCGGCGCGGTTGGTTCGTCACTACGACCGACCGCACACTGCACCTCCCACTACCGATCCCTCCTGACGTGGCCCGACGAGACGCGCCACGACGACCCGTGGCCAACGACCAGGATGTATTCTTGAATCATCATTCAAAGTAAATTATACTGAAGCTGGCGGGCTGGGGCAACCGGCATGCCGGTAGGCCGCCCGCTGGTGGCGGGGCTATCGGGAAGTGTGTAAAGGATGGTCGGAAGGGGAGTGTTTATGACGCCCATAGACCGTGAATTGCTATCCTCGTCGGTGCTCTCCGAAGGGCAGATGAGCCTACCTGCCGAGGCGTTCACCGACGATTCGGTGCTCGATTGGGAGATGGAGCACTTCTTCGACGAGAGCTGGGTATGTGTCGGACGTTCGGAGGACCTGCGCGGCACTGGTGACCGCTGCGCGGTGGCGCTTGGCCGCGAATCAGCGCTCCTCGCGCGGGACGAGCAGGGAAACCTGCGGGCCTTCTACAACGTGTGCCGCCACCGCGGGCACTTGCTCGCCGAGGTAGGCGAGTCGTCGAGTGGCAGGTTCATCCGCTGCCCGTACCACGCGTGGGCTTACGGGTTGGACGGGAGTTTGCGGGGTGCTCCCGGTTTCGGCCAGCTACCCGGGTTCGACAGGGCCGACTACTCGCTAGTACCGGTCCGGGTCGTGGAGTGGGAGGGGTGGCTGTTCGCGAACGCGAGCGGGGATGCGCCTCCTTTCGAGGAGCACGTGGGCAATCTGGGGGAGATGATCGGGAACCACCGTTCCGGCGAGCTCGTGACGGTCGCCAGGCGCAGCTACGAGATCGAGGCTAACTGGAAGATACTCGTCGAGAACTACCACGAGTGTTACCACTGCCCATCCATTCACCCTGAGCTCTGCAAGGTAAGTCCGCCGAAGAGTGGCGAGGATCACGAGGCGCGGGGGATCTGGTTCGGTGGGTCAATGGAGCTCGAGGATAACGCCGAGACCATGTCGCTCACCGGGGAGAGCTTCGCACCTAGGCTGCCGCATCTTGCGGAGGGACAGGAGAGGGAGGTGTATTACTATCAGCTCTTCCCCAATCTCCTGATCAGTCCCCACCCCGACTACGTGATGACCCACCGCCTCAGGCCCCTCGCCCCTGGCAGGACTGCCGTGGAGTGCGAGTGGCTGTTCTCTCGCGAGGCGGTCGAGACCGAGGGGTTTGATCCTTCGTACGCGATCGAGTTCTGGGACCTGACCAACGGGCAGGACTGGAAAGCGTGCGAGGGCGTACAGAGGGGTGCCTCTTCGCGTGGTTACCGGCAGGGACCGCTGTCACCCGACGAGTCGACGTCGGGCAAGTTCGTGGCGACGGTGGCCCGTGGATACCTCCAAGGTGGGGTCGCGCAGCTACTGGATTGGATCCCGCCTGACGGGACCTCGGAGCAGGTTCGGTAGCCGTGCGAAGAGGCGGTCACATATCGGCGTTCACCTTCTTGTTCGCTGATTTCTGAGGGCCGAACGCTGGTGGCTCGGCGCGGGGTTCGACCAGGGCGTCGACCGCTGCGCATCCGCGCGGACCCACGACGATAGGGTTGACGTCGATGGCGCCGATGAGGTCTCCGAGGTCCATGGCCAGCGAGGAGAGTCTGGCCAGGGCTGTGGCGAGGGCGGCCACGTCAGCCGGCGGTGCGCCCCTGACCCCGTCGAGTAGCGGACGAGCGTCGAGCCGGTCGATGAGCCTCGAGGCCCTTGCCTCGTCCAGGGGCGGAAGGGCGAGACGCCTGTCGCCGAACGTCTCGATCAGTACGCCGCCGGCGGCGACCATGACCAGCGGGCCGAACTGGGAGTCTTGCGCCACCCCGAGCGCCATCTCCACGCCGGGCTCCACCATCTCCTGTACCGTGACGGCGGGGCCAAGCCGCGAGGACATCTCCCGATAAGCCAAGGCCAGGGCGTCTTCGCCTCCGACACCGAGCGTCACGCCGCCGAGCTCCGTCTTGTGTGAAGCTGCGGCCGTCTTCAGGGCGACCGGGTAGCCGATGCGCCCGGCGGCGGCCAGGGCCCCTTCGAGGTCGGTCGCAGCGGCGGTACGCGCCACAGGCACCCCGTAGTCGGCGAGCAATTCCAGGGCGCTGGCTTCTCCGAGACGCTCCCCCGCGGCCAGTGCTTCGCGCCAGCGCCGCACGGTCTCCCGCGGCACCGGATCTGGGGGCTTGGGTGGCGGCAGCGAGCGGGCGTCGCGCAGCCCGAATAGGTGCAGAAATGCACGCAGTCCTGAAGGTACATCTTCCAGCACCGGGATGCCGAAGGAGCGCAGGCGGGCTGCGGCGCTCTCCTGGATCGCGCTCGTGACGCCGCAGATCACCGCGAACGGCTTCTCAGTCGAGGCCCAGACCCGCTCCGCGGCCCAGGCGTGACCTCGCTCTGCCCGGTCGCTGTGCAGGTCCACCACGTAGGCGAACGCCCCCGTGTCTGGGTCATCTGCAAGATACCTGGAGCAGTCCAGAAAGATGTTGTAGGGGTCGTTGTCCGTGCCCCAGGCGTCCAGGGGGTTGACGGCAGGCAGACCCGGCTCCAGCCGCGCGGCGACATCCCTGAGGGTCTCTTGGGAGGGCCGGGCGAGAGGAACTCCCAGGTCGGCCGCGGCGTCGACCAGGTGCGCCCGCTCTCCGCCCGAGTCGAGGATGGCGGCGAGGCCTCCTGGTGCGGCGCGGCGCCCCGCCCCGAGGAGCTCGACGAGGTCGGCCATCTCGTTGAGCGTCCCGACGCGGGCCACACCGTAAGCGTCGAACAGGGCTTCGTAGGCGGCGTCGTCCCCGGCCAGAGCGCCGGAGTGAGCCGCCACGAGCCGGCGGGAGGTGGACGTCCGCCCGACCTTCAGCGCGACGACAGGCACGTCCCTCTCCTCCGCCGCTTCCAGCGCCAGTTTGAAACCCTCGGGGTCCCTGATCGTCTCCAGGAACAACGAGATCACCCGGGTCGACTCGCGTTCCAGCGCGTAGAGCATGTAGTCGGCCATCGTGGTCGTCAGCTCCTGGCCTGTGGAGACGGCGAGGTTGAAGCGTATCCCCCTCTCGGCGTGCAACAGCGCCGAGAAGGCGGAGCCGGAGTGGGAGATCCAGGCGATGTTCCCAGGCTCTAGATCAGCGCGCTCATCGAAGGCCAGGGCCCGCAGCCCACGCTCGACGTCCGCAAACCCCATGCAGTTGGCGCCGCAAACGACCATGCCAGCCTCAGCCGCGATGCTCCTGAGCCGCTCGGTCAGCGGGGGATCGCCAGGCGAATCCTCGAGCGCGCTCGCGAAGACTACGACACCCCTTGCGCCGCAGTTGGCCGCCTCCTCCATCTGGCTCTCCAGCCTCAGATTGCCCACCCCGAGCAGCACCAGATCGGGTACGAAAGGCACCTCCCCGAGCGTCGGGAAACAGGCGATGCCCTCCACATCGTCGTACTTGGGGTTGACCGCGGCCACCTCCCCGGAGAAGCCGCCGATGATGAGTTGTTTCACCATATAGTTGCCCGGCGAGTCGAACCTCGGGCTCGCGCCGACAACCGCAACCGAACGCGCCTCCAGCATGGCGCGTAGGGCCTCGTTCATCGCCACCGTGTTATCCGCGGTTTCGCAGTATCAGGCGTTCCTTGAGGCGATCCCTGCGCCGGTCGCGCCGGATCTCCCGCACGCAGTTGTACGCCGGGATGGCGCACACCCCGCCGCCGGCGTGGGTGGCCGAGGAGGCCTGATAGAGGCCCCTGATGGGGGTCCGGTAATCTGCGTAGCCGGGGGCCGGCCGCATGTGGAAGAGCTGCTCGGCCGAGAGCTCGCCGTGGAAGATGTTGCCCCCGATGAGCCCGATATCCTGCTCCATGTCGTAAGGTCCAAGTACCTGGCGGTGCAGGATCGCTCCTTTCAGGTTCGGCGCCAGTTCGCTGTAGCCGTCGATCACACGGTCCGCGTACGCCTCGATCTCGTCCCGGTGAGGCTCCTCCGACCATTCGTGCGGGACCCACTGCGTAAAGAGCGACATTATGTGGTACCCCTCGGGGCAGAGCGTGCGGTCGAACACCGTGGGTATAACGCCGTCGGAGAACGGTCTGCGCGCCGGTTCCCCGCGCCGCGCGTCCTGGAAAGCCTCCTCGATATAGTCGATGGAGTGGGCAAGCTCTATGGCCCCGCCAAGGTGGTCACCCGGGCCAGGGTCGGAGGTGAAGTCAGGTAGCTCCGAGAGGGCGAGGTTGATCTTTACGACCCCGCTGCGGGAGTTCCACCGCTCGATGTTGCCAACGAAGTCATCGGGCAAGTCTTCCCTTCTGAGCTGCTCGAGGAACGTGATCCTCGGGTGCGTCGCCGCCACAACGACGTCGGCCTCCAGCTCCTCACCACCCTCGAGCACTACGCCCCTTACACGCCCGTCTCTTTGCAAAATACGCTCGACCGGCGCGTTTGTCCTTACCTCCGCGCCGAACTCCTCCGCCGAACTTCTGAGGGCGTCGGAGACCGCCCCCATACCTCCCCTCGGATATCCCCAGGAGCTGAGGCCGAGGCCTGCGTCCCCGATCTCATGGTGCATCAACACGTACGCCGTCCCAGGGGTCGCAGGACCGGCCCACGTCCCGATGATGCCGTCCACCGCCATCGCACCCTTTATCTGCGGCGACTCGAACCAGTCGTCGAGCAGATCCCAGGCGCTCATCGTCATGAGCCTGGTGAGCTCGCCCACCCGCGCCACGTCAAGACCCCTCATCCGCCACGCCAGCTTCAGCTGATCCATGATGTCAAGGGGATGTCTGGACCCTATCCTTGGCGGCGTCGTCAGCAGCAAGGGCTCCAGTATCGCCGCCAGCTCTCCAAGCCACTTCCGCCACTCCCCGTAAGCCTCCGCGTCCTTGCCTGAGAAGCGCGCGAGCGCCTCATAGTCCTTCCTGGCGTCCACCCCGGTCATGGTCAGGGAACGCCCGTCAGGGAACGCGTAGTAAGAAGGTCCCATCGGATAGACCTTGTACCCGTGATGCTCCAGGCGCAATTCGTCGATGACGCGCCGGGGCATCAAACTCATCACGTAAGAGTAGGTGGTGACGTTGAACTCGGGGGCCTCCTGCCAGGGCGCGTCGGTGGTGGCCGCCCCGCCGACCTTTCGACGGGCCTCGAGCACCACCGTCTTCAACCCGTCGCGGGCCAGATAAGCCCCCGCGGCCAACCCGTTGTGCCCCCCGCCGATGACTATGGCCTCGTAACGGCCGCTCATCACCCTCTCCTTCCGCGAGCCTGCGACCAATACTAAATCATCATTCAATGTAGCATCCCGCGTTCACGGTGGCAAGATGATTCTTTTCGATCCCGGATCACGGTCTATTGTGGACTGGAGTGAGGGCTTGTGCTATCGTTGTAAATTAAATAGTCGTTCACACGTTCGGATGTAGAGTGTGGGAGGGTGATGGGAGCGAGGCCCAAGTTGACGCAGAAGCGCCGCACGCAGATGCTGGAGGCGGCCATGGAGGTGATCGCGGATCGGGGTCTGTGTGACACGCGCATCGCCGACGTGTCGGACAGGGCGGGCTTGAGTCCGGCGCTGGTGGTGTACTACTTCGGGTCCAAGGAGAAGCTTCTGACCGAGGCGCTCGCTTACGCGGAGGACCTTTTCTACATAGAGGCTTTCAGGGAGCTGACGGGCATCGAGGGTGCATCGGAGCGCATGGTGCGGTTGATAGAGCTGGCGTGTCCGCCTGTGGTTAGGCGCGAGGCCGACGAGTACTGGACGCTGTGGGTCGAGTTGTGGTCGCGGGCCTTACGCAACGACGAGGCGGCCCGCAAGCGCGAGGCGCTGGAGCGCCGCTGGCGCAACACCATAGCTGAGGTGGTAAGGGAGGGCCAGCGGTCCGGCGAGTTCGGGCCGTGCGACCCCGAGCGCTTCGCGACGTACCTCTCCGCGCTAATGGACGGCCTCGCGCTCCAGGTATTGTTCGGCGACCCTGCGGTGAACGGAGAACTGGTCTACGAGATGTGTCTGGACGCGGCGGCCGGGGAGTTGGGCTTCGAGCCGGACGCGTCAAGGCGGAGGGATGAGGAAAGGGAGGCCGAGCAGGAGGAGCTCGCGGCCGAGGGGTAGTGACGGGGCTGTCTGGGCCGGACACCCCAAAAGGAGGCTGACAGAGATGGCATTCCACCCGAGGGAAAGATCTCCCTGGCGGCGCCGCATGTCGCGTCGCGAAGCGCTGAGGCTGATGGCGGGGACGGCTGCGGCGGGCGGGCTCCTTGTTGGTTGCGGTTCGGGGGCCGGCTCCTCGTCGTCGGCTTCGCGCGTGGTCATCGGCACCAGGGATAACCCTGTCAAGCAGCCCCTTTTCGACGACAACCCGATGATCGAGTCCGGGCTGGAGCCCGAGAAGGGGCCGTTGCGCCTGTACAACTGGGCGGACTATATCTACACGCGCGTGCTCAAGGACTTCGAGGAGGAGTTCGGCGTCCAGGTCGAGCTCACGACCTTCTACAACTTAGAGGAGGCCACCCGGAAACTGAGAACCGGCAAGGTCGCCTTCGACGTCTTCGTCCCCACGGCCGAGATCGTCCCCAAGTTCGTGGCGGGAAAATTGCTGCAACCCCTGAACCACGACTACCTGCCGAACCTGAAGAAGAACGTCTGGCCGATGCTAGCGAGCCCATACTACGACAAAGGGTCGCGTTACACGGTCCCCTACACCGTCTACCTGACCGGGATCGGCTGGCGAACAGACATGGTCGACGATGACATCGCGGCCATGGACAATCCCTGGGAGGCGTTCTGGGATCCCGAGTACAAGGGAATAGTGGGACTCTACGACGACTACAGGGAGACGATCGGGGTCGGGATGTACAAGGACGGCATCACCGACATCAACGGCGCCAAACCTGACGACCTGAAGGCCGCCCAGAACAACCTTATCGAGCTTACGGACCTGGTAGACATCCGCTACACCATCGACGGTGCATACTCCAAGCTGCCTGAAGGCGTATTCGGCATCCACCATGCATGGTCGGGCGACATGGTCTACACGCCCTACTACATGCCAAAGGGCGACGACCCTTCGGTGCTGCGCTACGTGTGGCCCCCGAGGGCGCAAGGCGGGGCGGGAGGCTACGTATCCAACGACAACCTCGCGGTGCTCAACGGCGCGGAGCACCCGGTCCTGGCCCACATGTTCCTCAACTACATGCTCGACGAGAAGGTGGCCATCAAGAACTTCAGCTGGAACGGCTACCAGCCGCCCGTAAACGCTCTAGAGCCGGGCAAGCTCGTCGAGGCCGGGACGATCATCAAGAACCTCGAAACGGCCATTATCGTGCAGAGCGACTTCGACATGGGCCAGATACCGCAGCAACTGACACCGGAGGAGGACAAGCGGTGGCTGGACGTGTGGTCGAGGGTCCAGCAGGGCGGCTAGAACCGTGAGCAAGGTCGACGATGAAAGAGGGGTGGTCGGCGAGAGACGCCTTTTGTGGCCCTCCTTCGCCCTGCCCGGCGTACTCTGGCTGCTGGTCCTCTTCGTTACGCCCCTCTATGCGGTCCTGGCGATGGCCATGGGGGTCATGGATCCCATCTTCGGGGATTCACTGCCCGTCTGGAACCCGCTCCGATGGGACCCGTCGACGTTCCAGGAAGTACTCGGTGAGCTTTTCACCGGCCAGCTCGGTGTGGTTTTCTTGCGCACGCTCGTCTACGTCGCAGTTGCCACCGCCCTCAGTCTGCTGATCGGCTACCCTGTAGCCTACTATCTCGCCCGCCACGCCGGCCGCTACCGGGTTCTCCTCTTGATGCTCATCATCGCCCCGTTCTGGATCAACTACCTGATGCGGATGCTGGCCTGGGTGAACCTGCTCACCACGGACGGCTACGTGAACCAGATACTAATGTTCGTCGGGGCCCTCGACGCGCCGCGGGAGTGGCTCGTAGGCAAGCACGAGACCGTCATACTAGGCCTCGTCTACGGCTACGTTCCTTTCTTGATCCTGCCGCTCTTCGCCGCGCTCGACAGGATCGACCAGCGCGTCATAGAAGCGGCGCGGGATCTGGGGGCAAGCCCGGCTCAGGCCTTCATGCGTGTCACGTTGCCGCTCTCCTCGCAGGGGGTTCTCGCCGGGTGCGTGATCATCATGCTCCCGATGTTCGGCGACTATTACACGGCGACGTTGCTGTCAGGATCCCCGAAGACGAACATGATCGCCAAGCTGATCGAGCAGAACATCAACGCCAGCGCCGGGGGTAGCACGGGCGCCGCCCTGACCATCGTGCTGATGGTGTTCGTCGGCCTGCTGATGACCTACTACCTCTATAGCGTGGCAAGGGCGACGAGAGAGGCCCGGTCGTGAGCGCACAGGCAGACACTACCAGCGGCAAGACACTCCTTGCGCGCCTGCAGACGTGGTGGTCGAATCCCTGGGGCAAACCACGCTTCCTGGTGCTCTTTACCTGGACCTACGTGCTCTGGTCGCTCGTTCCCGTGGCGATTGCCGTGCTGTTCGGGTTCAACGCGGGCCGCTCCCGCAGTACCTGGCAGGGCTTCTCTCTCCGTTGGTATTACCAGGACCCGGACCTCTCAGTCCTGCACGATCCGTCGTTGCGCGACGCGCTGGTGCAGAGCCTCAAGCTCGCGGGGCTGACCATGCTGGTCGCCACGCCTCTCGGGGTCGCGCTCGCCATAGGCCTGGCGCGTTGGAGCGGGTGGGGCTCACGCCCGGCCAACTTCCTGATGCTCTTCCCGCTCGTCACGCCGGAGATCGTGATGGGCGTGGCGCTGTTTCTGGTATTCGTCTACCTCTTCGGCTTCATACAGCTAGGGACCCAGGCCCAACTACTCGGGCACGTGACCTTCACGGTCTCCTACGTAGTGATAATCGTGCGCGGCCGCCTGTTCGCGGTCGGAAGAGAGTACGAAGAGGCGGCCATGGATCTGGGGGCGTCGCAGTGGCAGGCGATGAGGATGGTGCTGCTGCCGATGCTCACCCCGGCCATCTGGGCCAGCCTCATGATCGCCTTCGCCATCTCCATAGACGACTTCGTGATAACCGCGTTCTTGATGGGAGACCAGTCCTCGGCCACCATCCCGGTCAAGCTCTACAGCGCCGCGCGGGCGGCCCCAAGCCCGGCGCTGAACGCCCTGGCGAGCATACTCCTCTTCGCCTCCATGCTGGCCATAACGGTCGCCATCCTGGTGATGGGCCGTTACCGCAAAAAAGAAGGCGCGCAAGGCTCCGCGGTGGAGGACTTCGCCAGGTTGGATCTCTGAGAGCGGTTTGCATTGCAAACCGCGGCTACAGGCATCAGGATTTCGTCGTCGCCCGGGCGGGCTCCGCGGAAGGCTCCGTGCTTTCCTCCTCGTTCGTTTCGGAGGATGCGGTGCTTAGCACGCGCAGGGCTTCGCAGGGCAGGTACACGGACACCGGCGTTCCCCGGTCGAAGGATGACCCCGCCCCGTCGTTGGCCAGCATGCACCGGATCGGGGTCCCGCGGTCGAGGGTGACCACGAGTTGGGAGATAGCCCCGGCATAGACGACGCGTTCGATCCTCCCCGGCAATCGGTTCTCGCCGGTCTTCCGGGGAGCCTCCACACGCACCCGCTCGGGGCGCACGACCACTTTGACGGGACCTCTGGCCGAGGTATGTCCGCATGAAGCGAGCAACTCGACGTCCCCGACCCTGACCCGGCACCTGCCTTCGGAATCCGTGCCCATAGCTTGTGCGTCCAGCAGGTTCGAGACGCCGAGGAAGTCAGCGACGTAGGCGGACGCCGGCTCCTCGTAGACCTCGCGGGGAGAGCCGACCTGTTCGATCCGGCCCTCGTTCATCACCGCCAGGCGGTCGGCCATCGTAAGCGCCTCTTCCTGGTCGTGCGTAACGTAGACGAAGGTGATCCCTACTTGCTCCTGCAAGGCCTTCAGCTCGACCTGGAGCGCTTTCCTGAGCTTGGCGTCGAGCGCGCCGAGCGGCTCGTCCAGCAGCAGAACGGATGGGTTGAGGATCAAAGCCCGCGCGAGCGCGACCCGCTGTTGCTGACCCCCTGAGAGCTGGTGCGGTCTGCGGTCGTGGAACTCCTGCATCCGCACGAGGGAGAGCGCCTCTCCGACCCTGCTACGGACCTCCTCCCTGGACACCTTCGCGAAGCGCAACCCGAAGGCGACGTTCTCGGCGACCGTCAGGTGGGAGAAGAGGGCGTAGCTCTGGAACACGGTGTTGACGTTGCGCCGGTTCGGGGGGGTGCCCGACACATCCTTGCCGTCAAGCAAGATATGTCCCCCGCTGGGACGCTCGAAACCGGCGATCATGCGCAGTGTCGTTGTCTTGCCGCACCCGCTCGGACCTAGTAGCGAGAAGAACTCTCCAGGCCGGATATCCAGGTCTATGCCGCACACGGCCTCGAAGTCGCCGAAGCGCTTGGCGAGATCTACGAGCTGTACGTGCCCCCCCGCATGGCCTCTTTCCGCGTTCACCTGCGTAACGCCCGCGCGAAAGTCTCGAAGTTCTCTACGAAGCGCCTGGCGTCGTTCTCGGAGTGCTGTACCGAAAGCGTCCACTGCTCTGCCTTTCCCCATGGTGGCAAGAAGACGCCGCCGTTGTGTTGGAAGAGCCAGTGGGCCTGGCTGAAACGGTCGTCGAGATCCAGGAAGTCCCTGTAGTTTCTGACCCGCCGGCCGGAGAACGTTACCGACCCCTTGGCTCCGAACGCCAGCGGGTAGGCGGCGAGGTCGTACTCCTCGACGATGTCGTGCACCCCGTCGCACATGATCTTTCCGAGCCGGTCGAAGTGTTCGTAAGCCTCGGGGGTGAGGATCTCGGTCAGCGTAGCGCGGGAGGCGGCCATCGTGAGCGGGTTACCGTTGAAGGTGCCGACCTGATCGTAGGTGCCGTCGGCGATGCGACCCATGACCTCCTCGGTACCGCCGATGGCCCCGCAGGGGACGCCACCGCCTATGGCCTTGGCGAGGCACACCATATCGGGGCTTACGCCGAGGTACCCGCTGGCCCCCCCGTAGGCCGTGGTGACGCCGCACTTGACCTCGTCGAAGGCGAGCAGGGCGCCATGGTCGTGGACTATTTCGCGCACGCCCTCCAGGTAGCCCTCCTCAGGAGGTATGACGCCAGCGTTCATCATTATCGGCTCGAGGATCATGCCTGCTATCCGCCCGCGATGCTCCTCGAAGAGCCACTGCAGGGCGTCGAGGTCGTTGTAAGGCGCGATAAGGGTAAGGTCGGTGATGGCCCGCGGGATACCCGTTCCCGAAGGCGCGCTGTGGGGGCGTTCGGCGGGCCCGATCTCGTCCTTCTCGTTCGACACGGAGACCATGACCGAATCATGATGCCCATGGTAGCAGCCCTCTACCTTGACGATCAGATCCCGGCCCTTGATCGCGCGCATGAGGTGCACCGCGTCCATCGTCGCCTCGGTGCCTGAGTTGGAGAAGCGCCACAGCGGAAGACCGAAACGCCGCGCGAGCTCGTCAGCCACGGCGATCGCATCCTCCGTCGGCTGGGCGAAGTGGGTGCCCCTCGGAACCCTCCGCGTCAAGGCCTCGACGATCCTCGGATGGCCGTGTCCAACGGCGCCTACGCCGTACCCGCCGTGGACATCCACATACTCCCCACCGTCGGCGTCGTAGATCCTCGAGCCCTCTCCGTGGCTGACCCAGATCATCTGCGGACGCGCGATCTGCCAGCTCGAGGTCGCCCCTCCAGCCAGAACCCTCCGCGCCTCCCCGATCAAAGCCCTCGACCTGGGCTGACGTTCCTTGAATCGGCGTTCACCCTCAACGATGATCTCGTCGAGCCTGCGGAGGTCCCCATCGGTCCAACTCCGCACAGTCTCCATACACGCCTCCTTTAAATGACGATTCAATAATAGGGGCATGATGTGTTTATGTCAACGGTATTAGCATGTCAGCACGCTCAGGC
>DASSCV010000497.1:0-12350 GCA_035697505.1 Rubrobacter sp. | reverse complement strand
TTTGATTAGCCTTTCACTCCTATCCACAGCTCATCCGCCCGGTTTTCAACCCAGGTCGGTTCGGCCCTCCACGAGGTCTTACCCCCGCTTCAGCCTGGCCATGGATAGCTCACCCGGTTTCGGGTCTGCGGCATCTGACTGTATGTCGCCCTATTCAGACTCGCTTTCGCTTCGGCTCGCTTGTGCTTAACCTCGCCAGACACCAGCAACTCGCTGGCCCGTTATGCAAAAAGTACGCCGTCACAATAGCTTTTAACTACTGCTCCGACCGCTTGTAAGCGTATGGTTTCAGGTACTGTTTCACTCCCCTTGAGGGGTACTTTTCACCTTTCCCTCACGGTACTGGTTCGCTATCGGTCACCGTTAGTATTTAGCCTTGCGGGGTGGTCCCCGCGGATTCGATCCGGGTTTCACGTGTCCGGATCTACTCAGGTGCCAACCAGGAGTCGCACGACTTTCGCCTACGGGCCTCTAACCCTCTACGGACGGACATTCCAGACCGTTCGGCTACCCGCGCGTTTTGTAACTCCCAGGCCGCCCTGCGGGACGACCAAGTTGGTCCTACAACCCCGAATACGCAACGCCCGCAGGCTTTCACGCATCCGGTTTGGGCTATCTCCCCTTTCGCTCGCCACTACTCAGGGAATCGAGACTTTCTTTATTTTCCTCCGGGTACTCAGATGTGTCATTTCCCCTGGTTCCCTCCTCGCACCCTATGTGTTCAGGTGCGGGTGACACGGCATGACCCGTGCCGGGTTTCCCCATTCGGAGATCCGTGCTTCCTAGCCCGCTTGCGGCTCCACACGGCTTATCGCAGCTTGCCACGTCCTTCATCGGCTTCCGGTGCCAAGGCATCCACCATACGCCCTTAGTATCTTGATGGTACATTGGATCGCGCTATGCGGTTTTCAAAGAACAGACGCCACGCTCTCGCGGGCGCACGCCGAAAAAGGTCAGGACCACAAGGCCCTGAAAACTGAATAGCAGCTACTCCTAGAGTAGGAACCCTCCGCCAGAGACAGGTCGAAATATCCTAGAGCGCTACACCGAAAAGTGGCGAGCTAACGCTCGAGCCATCCTTTGTATCGGTGTCCGATCGGTCGGGCATTGCTGCCCTACCTTCTCCCTAGAAAGGAGGTGATCCAGCCGCACCTTCAGGTACGGCTACCTTGTTACGACTTCACCCCAATCGCCAGCCCTACCTTCGCAGACCGCGTCCCACAAGGGGTTGGCTGCGCCTGCTTCGGGTATTGCCGACTTTCGTGGTGTGACGGGCGGTGTGTACAAGGCCCGGGAACGTATTCACCGCGGCATGCTGATCCGCGATTACTAGCAACTCCGCCTTCACGCAGTCGAGTTGCAGACTGCGATCCGAACTTAGACTGACTTTGATGAGATTCGCTCCACCTTGCGGTCTTGCAACCCTTTGTATCAGCCATTGTAGCACGTTTCTAGCCCTGGACGTAAGAGCCATGATGACTTGACCTCATCCCCACCTTCCTCCGGTTTGTCACCGGCAGTCTGGCGTGAGTCCCCAACTTAATGATGGCAACACGCCACAGGGGTTGCGCTCGTTGCGGGACTTAACCCAACATCTCACGACACGAGCTGACGACAGCCATGCAGCATCTGTGGTGCACCCTCGAAGGTCACACGTTTCCGTGCGCTTGCAGCACCATGTCAAGTCCAGGTAAGGTTCTTCGCGTTGCATCGAATTAAAGAACATGCTCCGCTGCTTGTGCGGGCCCCCGTCAATTCTTTTGAGTTTTAGCCTTGCGGCCGTACTCCCCAGGCGGGACACTTAACGCGTTAACTGCGGCACAGAGGGATTCGACTCCCCCCACACCTAGTGTCCATCGTTTACGGCTAGGACTACCAGGGTATCTAATCCTGTTCGCTCCCCTAGCTTTCGCGTCTCAGCGTCAGGAACGGCCCAGCGAGCCGCCTTCGCTACTGGTGTTCCTCCCGATATCTGCGCATTTCACCGCTACACCGGGAATTCCACTCGCCTCTACCGTCCTCTAGCCCGGCAGTATCCACCGCACGCCCGAGGTTGAGCCTCAGGTTTTCACGGCAGACTTACCGAACAGCCTACACGCTCTTTACGCCCAATAATTCCGGACAACGCTCGCCCCCTACGTATTACCGCGGCTGCTGGCACGTAGTTAGCCGGGGCTTCCTCGAAAGGTACCGTCAGGCTAGGGGCTATTAACCCTTCGCCCTTCGTCCCTATCAACAGGGCTTTACGACCCGAAGGCCTTCATCGCCCACACGGTGTTGCTGGGTCAGGCTTGCGCCCATTGCCCAAGATTCCTGGCTGCTGCCTCCCGTAGGAGTCTGGGCCGTGTCTCAGTCCCAGTGTGGCTGATCATCCTCTCAGACCAGCTACGCATCGTTGCCTTGGTGGGCCGTTACCCCACCAACTAGCTAATGCACCGCGGGCCCATCCCTCGCCGGATGGCCGAAGCTACCTTTCCTTACAGAGCCATGCGACTCTGAAAGCTTACGGGGTATTAGCCGGAGTTTCCTCCGGTTATCCCCCTGCGAGGGGCAGGTTGCCCACGTGTTACTCACCCGTTCGCCACTCTACTCACCCCGAAGGGCTTTCTCGTTCGACTTGCATGCCTAAAGCACACCGTCAGCGTTCGTCCTGAGCCAAGATCAAACTCTCCGAACTATACCTATTGGCGCCGAAGCGCCTTTCAGTAATGGTTGGTGCGGGCGCTACCCGCTCGGCGGTCCACAATTACACTCCTGGACCGCAAAGAGTCAGTCTCGGCGGTTGTAGACGGGTTCTCTACCCAATCTTTCACTGCTATCCAGTTTTCAAGGCCTCAAGCCCCTGCCTCTCGGCGGAGCCGACGGAGTCTACTTCTCGAAGGCGACTAAAACGCCCACCTTTCGGCGGGCCAGGATTACGCTCCCACTCTGTCGGGAGTTATACCCTATACGCCCCTCTCGATTTTCAAGTAGTTCCCCGTCATCAGCTAGAGAAGTATAGCACCAGCCCCCCAAGTGTCAAACCCTTATGGGGTGTTTTTCAAAGAGCGAGACGGGCGTAGCGACGCTTGCCCACCTGGAGCACCTGGCCTTCGAGTTCTCCACTCGAAAGCGTGAGCCTATCGTCGCTAATGACCTTGCCGCCGACCCTTACGGCGCCGCCCTTTATGAAACGGCGAGCCTCGCCGTTGGTCCCTGCGAAGCCGGCGAGCGTGATCAGGTCGACTATCCAGATCTCCTCCCGCGCAGGTAAGCGGACAACAGGCGCATCGTCTGGCACCTCGCGGCGCACGAGGGCATCGAAGAGCTTCTCGGCGCGGGCTGCGGCAGGTTCCCCGTGGAACTTACTCACCAGCGAGCGGGCCAGCTCGCGTTTCTGCTCGACGGGCTCGCCCTCAGGTATGGGCCTGCCTAGCAGAAGGGAGTAGTAATCCGGCATCGCGTGGTCGGGGATGCTCATGACCTTCCCGAACATCTCACCCGGCGGGTCTGTTACGCCTATGTAGTTGCCGACGGACTTGCTCATCTTGATCTGGCCGTCTGTGCCGACGAGAAGCGGGGTCGTGACCACACACTGGGGTCTCTTCCCGTAGTACTCCATCACCTGCCGGCCCATGAGCAGGTTGTAGAGCTGGTCTGTGCCGCCGAGCTCGACGTCGGCTTCTATTGCGACGGAGTCGTACGCCTGCATCAGGGGATACAGAAGCTCGGTAAGCGTGATCTGGTCGTTCGCGGCGTAGCGCTTGCTGAAGTCGTCGCGCTCCAGTATGCGGGCCAAGGTCGTCGCCCTGGTCAGCCCTATGAGGTCTGCCATCGTAAGCGGCGCGAGCCACTCGGAGTTGCGGCGGACCTCGGTCCTATCGCGGTCGAGGATCAGGTACGCCTGCTCGAGGTAGGTCCGCGTGTTCTTCTCGATCTGCCCCGACGAGAGGATCGGACGCGTCTTCGAGCGCCCGGAAGGGTCGCCGACTCGCGCCGTGTAATCCCCTATGACGAGCACAGCGGTGTGCCCCATGTCCTGGAAGGCACGAAGCTCCCCTAGGACCACTGCGAAGCCGAGGTGGATGTCAGGGGCCGTGGGGTCTATGCCCAGTTTTACCCGCAATGTCTCGCCACCAGCGAGTCGGCGTTCTAGCTCCTCCCTTGGGATCACATCTACGGCGTTGCTGTAGATCGTTCGGTGCTCTGGAAAGGCCTTCATTAACAGATCGCAACCTTTTCGTAATACGAATGTAACCTGCGTCACCGTAGTGTAGTATACCGGCTCCATGGCCCGCACCAACCAGAAGAGAACGAGTCGGGACGCGCGGGCCAGGGACGTACGACGGACGGTACGTCTACCCGAGCGCCGCAAGGTACCTTCCCGCAAGAGCCTGGCGTCGAGGATTCTGCGCGGCATGGGCGTCTTTCTTCTATGCGTGCTGGTCTCTGGGGCGGCGTTCGCGGCGGGCGGGTACCTGGGGCTCATACAGAGCGTGCAGAAGCTGGACGAGCCGCGGACTTACGAGACCCATCCCACCTACATCTACTCGGCCCCGCTCGGCGGCAACGAGGACTCGCGGCGGGTGATCGGGACGATATTCGAAAGCCAGAATCGCAAGACGGCTTCGCTTTCGGAGATGCCGCCTCACCTGCTCGACGCCGTGGTCGCCAAAGAAGACGAGCGCTTCAGGGAGCACGGTGGCGTCGACCTCTGGGGGATCATGCGCGCTCTCTGGGTCGACATCAGGGCCGGAAAGGCGGTCGAGGGCGCCAGCACCATCACCCAGCAGTATGTCAGGAATGCCTACCTCTCGCAGGACCGTTCGATCACCAGGAAGATCAAAGAAGCTCTCATCGCCATAGAGGTGGAGCGCAAACAGGATTCGAAGGACCAGATCATCGCCGACTATCTGAATACCGTGTACTTCGGCAACAACGCCTACGGTGTGGAGGCGGCCGCCGAAACCTACTTCAACAAGTCGGTCGAGGACCTGAGCATCGCGGAGTCGGCGACCCTGGTCGGGCTCCTGTGGTCTCCGTCGATCCTCGGAGAGGACCGCGCTGGGGCGCAGTATCAGCGAGACCTCGTACTGACGAAGATGTTCGACACTGGCTATGTTCCGAGCCGGGACTACAACCAGGCCCTCGAGGAGCCACTGCCTGAGGCCTGGCCCGTCAACACGCCGACCAGGTCGGGCTTCACAGGTCCTGCGCTCACCCGCGACTTCGCCAAGTACACGCACGACGAGCTCATACGGCGTTACGGCGTGAATACCGTTCTCGAAGGCGACCTCAGCGTCTACACCACCATAGACCTAGAGAAGCAACTAGCCGCCCACGATATCGCCTACGGACCTTCTGGATACCTCCCTGAGGGGGATGACCCGGACCTCGCCCTCGTCTCCATAGAGCCAGGTACCGGCCGAATAGAGACCATGGTCGGCGACAGGGACGAGAACTCCCAGTTCAACCTCGTCACCCAGGGCAGGCGCCAGCCAGGCAGCTCGTTCAAGCCGTTCGCCCTCATCGCAGCCCTGGAGCAAGGCATCGATCCCGATACCAGATACGTCTCGGAAAAGAAAGCGTACAAGGTCGACGTCGGCCTCGACGAACCCGAGACGTGGGAGGTACAGAACTACGACGGCATCGTGCGAGGTGAGATCAGCCTGAAAGAGGCTCTCTGGAGATCGGATAACACGGTGTTCGCGGACCTGGCCATGAACGCTGGTGGGCGTGGCCTGAAAGACGGACCGGAGAAGATAGCGGACGTCGCAAGGAGATGCGGGATCACCACGCATCTCCCGGAACATCCCAAGCCTTCCATAGTGCTAGGCGCGTACGAGGTTTCTCCACTCGACATGGCATCGGCCTACGCGACGATTGCGAACGACGGACGCAGAGTCGAACCGACCGCGATTTCGAAGGTGGTAAGCAACGATGAGAAGGTGCTCTACATGGCGCCCGAGCATCCTGAGGGCGAGCAGGTAATTTCCGAGGACATAGCCAACGAGGCGACCGAGATCATGATAGGAGATGTCACAGAAGGTATAGCGAAGGACGCCTACCTGGGAGATCGCCCCGTCGCCGGCAAGACGGGTACGAGCGAGAACTTCTTCGACGCCTGGTTTATAGGTTTCACTCCAGAACTAGTTACCGGCACGTGGATGGGCTACGCCGAAGGCGAGCAGACCCTCGAATACATCCTCGATTACGCCCGCAAACTACACGGTCTCTCAGGCGGCATCACCCCGGCCGAGATCTGGAAGACGTACACGCAGTCGATCATGAGAGGTGAACCCATCGAACAGTTCGACGGCGTCAAGATACCCGAAAGAGCAGACCCTGCCCCAGAACCAAGTGTGAAGAACGACCCCGGTGCCGCCCGTAGACGTGCCACTGCGAGTCCGAGAGCCCGCAGGCCTGCCCCAGAACCCCGTAGGGGAGCGGCGGCGAGCGCCTCTGCATCAAGCGTCGCTCCTTCGAGTGCCAGAAGCTCTCGGACCCCAGGCGCCGGACGTTACAGGACTTCCAGTACTAGCGCCACCTCGAGGTAGCCTTCGGTGGTACGGAGACGTGTTCGTCGCCGTCGATGAGGTAACGCCAAGGAAGGTCGGTCCCGCGTGTTATGCCGATCCTGGTGGTCTCGACGATGCCCTCAGGCGAACCTCCGTCCGAGATCGTCAGGTTACCTGAGGTGAGATCCTGCCCGTCGTAAGCCAGGTCGACGCCGAGGGCCTGGGTCAGGCGGCCAGGGCCGTTGCAAAGGTCACGCGCGCGGCCCCGGCGCCGCTCCATCAAATCTTCGCCCCCAGAGGGGTGTAGCGCCCTGATCAAAACGGCGCTCCCGACACCCTCGGGCTCGCAGACGACGTTGAGTAGTTTGTGGGTCCCGTAGGAGAGGTAGACATAAGCGATGCCGGGCGGGCCGAAGATGTTACGGTTGCGCATCGTCGGCCCTTTGTAAGCGTGGCATGCCGGGTCCTCGGGACGGTACGCTTCTGTCTCGACGATCACGCCCGCCGTCTTTCCCTCCGGGGTGTCGTGCGAGAGCACGCAGCCGAGAAGATCGACCGCGACCTGCCTGGGATCCCTGTCGTAGAAAGCAGCCTTCAGAACATCTTGGGAGATGCCTGCTCCCCCGTAAGGTCTGTTATGCGGCGGGAGAGCTCGTCGAGGTCGAGCCCGGCCTCGGAGCGAATGGAAGATTTCAACAGGGGACGGACCTGCCCGATCTGGAGTTGCAGCTCGCGGAGCAGCTCTGTCGCCCCGCTCTCGGCGCCGACCATGTCCCTGAGGATCGTGCCCTCCGTCCTTCCGGCGACGAGTGGCTCGGGCAGCCCGTCGACGTAGACGAGCGTGCGGCGTCCGCTTCCGCGGTCCTCTTCTATCGGGACGAGGGCCACGATGTTGTCGGCCCTTACGTATTTTCCGAACCCGAGGGTGACGATACGGTCCGCTATAACCTTCATCTCGACACAATCTCCATCCTACAGACCCTTATAACATCCCCGCCGGCTCCGGGCGACCCGTCACGCCGAAAAGACCGCCAGAGGCTACTGGACGACGCAATCCGAACTCCTTCCTGAGGCGGGGAATGCGTGAGCCAGCTCGTCTGCAGACAAAAGGGCGCGGTGCCTGTAGCCCTCCGAAGGATAGTGGGTCCCGTCTGAGACATATCAGCTATCTCCTCTACACTACAACGTCTCCGCGGAACGCTCCTGATTTTCCTACGATCGCCGCGAGCGTGGGTATGTGCCTGGAGAATCTCGTTCCAAAGCAGGAAACGGGGCGTGGCGCATCCCCGCCAAACCCGGTATATTCCTGGCCGTGCGGCTTGACGACAGAGCAAGAAAGGTGGAAGGCGAGAGGATCGAGCTTCGGCGCCACGCTCGCGAGAACTACCATCTCTACGCGGAGTGGTACGGGGACCCGGAGATCTGGCACCTGACGAGTTGGGCGCCATCGCCCCTGAGCCGTTCGGCGGTCGAGAAGTTGTTCGAGGACAGGGAACTCTCCAAGATGGACGACTCTTTCGCCATCCACATCAGGGGCGAGGACGAGCCTATAGGGGTGATCAGCCTCATGAACAAGAGCGAGGCCAACGAGTCGGCTGAGCTCTCCGTGATCGTTGGTCATCAGGACGACCGCCACCAGGGTTATGGGACAGAGGCCATCGACCGGCTGTTGGGCTACGCCTTCCAGGAGCTTGGACTCAACCGCATCGGTCTTAGCGTCTTCGATTTCAACAAGAAGGCTATCTCGGCCTACGAGAAGCTAGGCTTCGTGGTAGAGGGGCGCTTCCGGCAGGCCATAAAGCGCCGCTCCGGCTTTCACGACGCCATCCTGATGAGCATCCTGAAGTCGGAGTGGAAGCCTAGCTCCTGACGCGCGCATCGAACGCGTCTTCGAGCATGCTGAGGATACGCCCGACCTCAGCGTCCACCTCTTCATCCGTGAGGGTCTTCTCACCCTGGAACGTAAAGCCGAAGGCCACACTCTTCAGCCCCACTGGGACGGGACTTCCCATGTAGACGTCGAAGACGCGCACCTCGTTCAGCAAGGGGCTCGGCGAGTCCTGAACCAGGCGCATCATGTCGCCTACCGGTATACGCTCCTCGACGAGGACGGCCAGATCCCTGGCGACGGCCGGGATATTGACGAAAGGCTCGAACCGGGGCTCCGGGTCAGGCTGGCACAGAGCGGGGTCCAGCTCAAGAGCAGCTACAGGCCAGCCGTGCAACTCGAACCTCCCTGCTACCTCGGGATGTAGCTCACCGACCCAGCCAGCCTCCTTCTCGTCGACCAGCACGACCGCCGAGCGTCCGGGATGCAGATACGGTCTCGCCGCGGGCATGAAACGAGCGCCAGGCACCAGCCGCTCGACCAGCCCCTTCGCCTCGAAGAAACCGGCTTCGACCTCAGGCACGTTCCAGCTGGCAGGGCGCACGGTGCCAGCGAGCACGACCCCGATCCTGCCGGCCTCACGCACACCCATGAGTCTGTCGGCGTCTTGCGCATCGAGCTCGCCCGTCATGCGGAACCGCAGCGCAGCCTCTCGCAGGTCGTCCTGCGGGACGTCTGGGAAAAATACGCTACCTAGTTCGAACAGTGCCCCGCCTCGCGCCCCGAAGGCCCTGTTTCGGGCCGTGGCGTCGAGCAGCCCCGGCAACATACTGGTTCGCAGAACCCCCCCCTCGGCGCTCAGGGGGTTCTCTAGCCTGACGGCCCCATCGTCCAGGCCGAGATCTTCCGTCCAGCGCCTGGGTCCGAAGGGGTAGGTAATGGCCTCCGAGAGTCCAAGATCCGCGAGCAGACGCCTGAGCACGCGCGTCTTTCGTTGTGCCGCCGTAAGCGCCCCGACTTGCGGAACCGCGGGCAGCCTCTCTGGCACCCTGTCGAGCCCGATGAGCCGGCCAACCTCCTCGACGAGGTCTGCCTCGCGACGGAGATCCCTTCTGAAGGTGGGAACGGTGGCCCACAATCTTCCATCCTCCCGCTCGACCTCGCACCCCAGGGCCTCCAGACGCCCGACCGCCTCATCCACTTGCACGGGCATGCCGAGCAGGAGCTCGGCCCGGCCGAGCCGCAGCGGCACACGCCAGGGCTCCACTGGCTCGGGGTAGTGGCTGAGGGTGTCATCGGCCGGCGATCCGCCAGGAGCTTGCGTGAGCAGGGCACTCACCCGGTCCATCGCGTAGGTCACCATATTCGGGTCGAGGCCGCGCTCGAAGCGGCCGGAGGCGTCGGTGCGCAGGCCTAGCTTCTGGGAGGTCTGGAGGATGTTGCGCCCATCGAAGTTGGCCACCTCGATAAGGGCATCCGTGGTCTCCTTCCCCACCTCAGCGTCCTCGGCGCCCATAATTCCGGCGATCACGAGAGCCCGCTCCTCGTCCGCGATCACGAGCGTCTCCTCGTCGAGCGAGCGCGTGGATCCATCGAGAAGCGTGATCTTCTCGTGCGCCCTCCCACGCCTGACGACGATACCCTCGCGCACCCTGGCGGCGTCGAAGGCATGGATGGGCTGGCCTGTCTCCAGCATGACGTAGTTGGTCGCGTCCACGATAGCGTTTATGGGGCGCATGCCGGCAGCGTAGATCCTGCGCCGCATCCACAGCGGCGCCTCCTGCCCCGCTTGGAGCTCAGAGATGCGCCTGAGATCGTATCGCGGGCACAGATCCTCGGCCTCGACCCTGAGTCCGAAGTCGTGGGTCGGCTTCCCTCCAGTTTCGAAAGTTGGTTCAGGGACCCTGTATTCCGTCCCAAGGATGGCGGCCAGCTCCCTGGCCACCCCGATCATACCCCACAAGTCAGGCCTGTTGGGAGTAACGTCGATATCCAGCACCGTCTCCCCGACTGGGAAGTAATCAGCGACGGGTCGCCCGACCTCGTAGGAATCGTCGAGCAGCAATATCCTGCCGTGATCCTGCGAGATTCCGAGCTCGAACTCGCTCATCATCATCCCGTAGGACTGAAGGCCGCGCAGCTTCGCTTCTCTAAGCTTCGTCCCGTCCGACATCATGCTGCCTGGGAGCACGACGGAGACTCGTGCGCCGGGGTAGGGATTCGGGGCGCCTGCCACGATCTGCACCTCCCTGCCCCCCAGGTCGACCTTCGCCACAAAGAGCCTGTCGGCGTTGGGATGCCCCCCGAACTCGATCACCTCGCCCACCACGACCTCGCCATCCAGCACGCCGAGGCGCTGGACCCCCTCGATCTCCTGGCTTCGGAGGGAGAAGATATCTACGAGATCATCGACGGTGAGGTCGTAGTCGACGTACTCGTGTAGCCAGCTTAGCGGAACGCGCAAGTTGAACCCCTTCTAGAACTGACGCAGAAAGCGGAGGTCGCCCTCGAAGAACAGGCGAAGATCTGGGACACCGTACTTGACCATCGCCATCCTGTCAGGACCCATCCCGAAAGCGTAGCCGGTGTACTCTTCGGAGTCGTAGCCGACCTCCTCGAGCACGCCCGGGTCCACCATCCCGGCCCCGAGCATCTCGAGCCAACCCGCCCCTTTGCAGACCTTGCACTTCGAGTCCCCGCCGCCACAGGCAAAGCAGCTCATGTCCATTTCCACGCTCGGCTCGGTGAACTGGAAGTAGCTCGGACGAAGCCGGATCTCGACGTCATCCCCGAAGACGTGACGGGCCATCGCGGCGAGCGTCCCCTTCAGGTGGCCAAGCGTGAGGCCCCTGTCCACGGCGAGACCTTCAACCTGGTGGAACATCGGCGTATGCGTCGGATCAGAGTCGCGCCTGTACGTGCGCCCCGGACACACTACATACACAGGCGGCTCCTGCGCCAGCATCGTCCTGATCTGCATCGGCGACGTCTGCGTACGCAAAACCAGCCCATCATCCACGAAGAACGTGTCCTGCATAGTACGTGCAGGATGCCCCGGCGGTATCCCCAGGGCGGTGAAGTTGTAGTAATCGGTCTCGACCTCGGGTCCCTCGGCGACGCGGTAGCCCAGGCCGACAAAGAAGTCGACGACGTCGTCAATTACGATCTGGGATGGATGAAGGTGGCCTCTCTGGAACGGAACACCAGGCAGCGTAACGTCGACAGCTTCAGCACGCAAGCGCTCCTCTTGTTCACGCGCCGTGACCTCTTCCGTCCTGGAGTCGAGGGCCGCTTCGATCTCACGCGAGGCGAGGTTGGAGGACCTGCCGATCTCCTTGCGCTCCTCGGGAGATAGGGTGCCTATGCCCTTCTTTATCTCCGTAAGCTCCGCGGAGCGTCCGAGAAATCGTACGCGGACCTCTTCGAGATCGGCTGTGGAAGCACTGGAGGAGACGGCCGAGAGTGCCTCGGACTTCAACTGCTCGATGCGCTCGCTCACCGTCATAGTGGGCGATTATGGTAGCACACGCGAATACGCCTCGTAGAGCAGGATCGACGCCGCCACAGACGCGTTCAAGGAGGGCGCCTGCGACGGTATACCGACCCCCATCTCGCAGGCTTTGACGATTTCTTCAGGCAGCCCTGAACCCTCGGCGCCGATACAGACAACGAGCCTGCCATCAGGCAGAGACCCGGGCGTGTTCCCTGCCTCGGGGACGGCCGCGACGAGACCGAAACCGGCGGAGCCTGCCTCGGCCAGGAAGCCTACGGACTCGAGTTCCCGCGCCACAGGGGTGTGGAATATGGACCCCATCGAAGCCCTGACCGTCTTTGGATTGTAGAGGTCGGCGGAGCCTCTGGAGAGGGCGACACCGGCACCGAAAGCGTGGGCCGATCGGATGGCCGTACCGACGTTCCCGGGGTCCTGAACCCCGTGCAACAACACAACGCGCCGTACAGAGGCCAGCAGTTCGGTTGCGGTTACGTCAAGGTAAGGGAAGACCCCGACCGGTCCGGACGGGGTC
>DASSCV010000496.1:0-3143 GCA_035697505.1 Rubrobacter sp. | reverse complement strand
GAGGTAACGGAGCAGACGAAGGCGCTTCGCAGGTTGGCCTATGACGGGCTGATGATCAGGGACCACGGGTTGCACCTCTACTTCTTCGTGTTGCCGGACGTCCTTGGCGTCGACTCCATCCTCGACGTCTCCGACGACCCTAGCGATCTCGGCCACACACTCTTGCACGATTCCTTCGACATCAAGCGGCTCGGCACAGATATCAGCAACGCCGTCGTTGGAGCGGCGATTCACGCTCCGTGGCCGACCGTGGGGGGATTCTTCAGGAATCCAGACCCGGCAAAGTTCCCTGACCTTCTTGCTCGCTTGGAAGCCATACGACCTCAGGTACTCAGGGGGATAGACGCCTTCTTTGGGTGGGATGCTAGCCTCGTCAGGAATACGGACTATCTGGGTCTGCGCAACGATACTCGCTTCGATTTCCTCGAAGGTGACATCGTGAACTCAAACGGGAGACGAATCTCCACGCAGGAGTTCAAGAACTACCTACAGTACGTGCAGATTCCCCATTCACACGCGGAAGGCTACAGGTTTTCCGACACGGGAGAAGATTATCTCGTCGGAGCGCTCGCGCGAATCAATCTGAACCGGGATCTCCTTCATCCCAGGACGAGGGACGATGCGGAGTCCTACCTTTCGGCCTTCCCTTCGAACAACGTCTATCACAACAATTTGGCGCAGGCCATCGAGATCCTGCAGTGCGTCGACGACGCGATCGATCTCCTGAGGACCATCCAGGTGGACGACGAGGAGCCCATTCGGAGCCCGGTCCGGTCCGGCACAGGTGTGGGCGTCATAGAGGCGCCGCGGGGGCTGCTGTACCACATGGCGAAGGTCAACGAGGATGGCGTCATCGAGGACTACGACGTGATCGTTCCAACGGCCCAGAACCAGATAAATATCGAGAACGACTTGAGGGATTACTTCACCGAGAACCTAAATAAGGATGAGGCGACGTTACGTGTGAGTGCCGAGAGCATCATACGCGCCTACGATCCCTGTATGTCATGCGCGACCAACTTCCTCAAGATGGACTTGATACGCAAGTGATCTACTTCTCCTTCTTGCGGCATCCCGATTAGGGTGACTTCCCCAAGTTTGCCCAGTTTCTTGAGGTACCTCAGTTGGAAGGCCAGGTCGAAGTCGTGCACTGAGCCGCGAGGGGACAAGACCAACGTGTCGATCTCGTCTCCTTCGAACAACGCCACGTCCTGTATCCCCTGTACCGTATCGAGGATGAAGACCCGCGGCTCGTCCGCAAACGGTACATCTTCGTTAGGTCCGACGAAGATGAACGACACGCCCTTTACTTTATTTTGCAGCTCTCCTGCAGCTTCGTGCGCCCTTTTGTCTTCTGCTACAAACTCGTTACCGAAAACGTAGACGTTCATTGGATTCCAGTCTAGCAGTCGGATCTCGCGTATACGGGCATTGGCGGCCTCCGCAAGAGGTGTCTGGTGAGGCAACTCTTTGGCTGGGAACGCGCCTGAAATTACGATTTGCGCAGCGATCATATTTTCACCGACCCCGCGCTTCCTGGAGGCGTATAGAGCATGACGAGGCGGCCCCGATGCGAGCGTTGGAGCCAGGGCTGGTATCGGCTCTCGCACCGCCCGCTTAGCAGTCTATTCAGGCTGTTCATTACCGTAGCGTCGTCTTTGCCACTTATGTAATGCGTCGGCCGCTAGGACCGCGGGGATGGCCAGTGTGGCCACTGCCCAGCCCCACAACGGCGGAGGCGCATGCCCCAGCAGTGAGGCTATGGGTGGGATGAACAGGAAGCCGCCCAGCGCCAGTAACTCGGCGGCTACCGCCCCTAGAAGCAGCCGGTTGGTTGTCCAACCTAAAGTGCCTGGCCAGCGGGTGGTGCTGCGGCAAGCAAACGCGTTGGCCATTTGGCCGAGGACGACCGCGCTGAAGGCTGCACCTGAGGCGGCCAGAAGCACATGCCCTGTGGGAAACTCCGTGCCCGGCCGCCAACCCGCAGCAAGAAAGACCGCAACAAACGCCGACATCTCGACGACTGCCTCCGCAGGGCCGAGCACTCCGAACACCCTTCGCAGGAGGGAGCCGTCTATCAGGTGCTGGCCTTGGTGTGGTTTACGCAAGACCCCTTCTCTAGGCGCCTCGGCACCAAGGGCCAGGGCTGGCAGGAGGTCGGTGCCTATGTCCAGGGCGAGTATCTGCAGGACGCCAAGGGCGAGAGGGAACTGCCCGCCGGAGAGCGCCCACACCACGAACGGCGTCAGCTCGGCGACGTTGTCTGTGAGGTGGTAGGTCAGGAAGCGACGCACATTAGCGAAGGTAGCGCGGCCTTGCTCCACGGCGGCGACGATGGTCGCGAAGTCGTCGTCCAGTAGCACCAGGTCGGCGGCTTCTCGGGCCACGTCCGTGCCAGAGCGGCCCATCGCGACGCCGATATCTGCTTGCTGGAGCGCCGGGCCGTCGTTAACCCCGTCGCCGGTCATGGCAACGACGTGCCCCCGTGAGTGTAGGGCACGGGCGATACGCAGCTTGTCCTCGGGTGCTACGCGGCTCACTACCACACCGTCGCGATCGAGGAGAGCACCGAGTATCGTCTCGTCTTCTGGTAGTTCGTGCCCCTGGAGGACCATGCAATCCTGCCCGGCAAGGCCTATCTCGCGCGCAATGGCCTCAGCTGTTGCTGGATGGTCTCCGGTGATCATGGCAACTTTGATGCCAGCCTCTCGGCAGGCGGCGACCGACTCCGCAGCGTGCGGGCGGGGCGGGTCTTCGAGTCCGACCAGCCCGAGCAACTCCAATCCCGTCTCGACCTCCTCGGCCTCGCTGGCGTTACCCTGCGCCGGCCGCGAGGCGACGGCAATCACCCGCAGCCCTCGCTCGGTCATCGCCTGGAGCACCTCCTGAGCGCCCTTTGTCTCCAGGCAACGGGGGCACACGCTGTCCGGCGCTCCCTTAACGAGGAGACGGTCTCCTACCACCACAGACATCCTGCGCCGACGAGGATCGAACGGGAAGCGCTTCGTCACTGGCACGCTTCCCTCGTCCGCCTCCACATCGATCCCGAGCCTCCTGGCAAACACATCGAGTGCCGCCTCCATGGGGTCACCCCGGGCGATCCAACGTCCCTCCTTCTGCGCCACTCTCCCTGTCGAGCACCG
>DASSCV010000495.1:0-2441 GCA_035697505.1 Rubrobacter sp. | reverse complement strand
TACGGGAGTCCACGCCAGGGTGGGTGACCCGGACGCGGAGATTGTGGGGCTCGCAGGCAGGTTGGGCGCCGGGTTAATAGTAGTGGGTAGCCGCGGTCTTGGACCACTGAGAAGGGCTTTGATGGGGAGCGTCTCTGATTCAGTTGTGAGGCATGCCCACTGCCCAGTTATGGTGGTACGTCCGGAGAAGGAACGCTCAGCCCAAGACGAAGCGGACTTCCTTACCTAGAGGTCTGTTCCGAGTCCTCGTCCACTGAACCCATTGAACCTCGACAAGCAGCCCAGGAGCGGCTGAGGGTCGGCGGGGTTTTCCTCGTAAGTAGTCGGTGGAGCTCCAGAATGAGCCTTATCCCGCCATCACTAATTGTCAGTACCGCCCAGCGGCTCGCCACTACTATTCTCTATCCGCTGTGCGTGAAGTGCTGGGGTGTCGCCGCGAGACGTAGCGAGCCCACAGTGGTGCAAAAGGGTTGAAGGGAGCCGAATTTTATTGTCCGGAGGTGGACCTGGATGAGAGTTCCGCGCGCTGTTTGAGAACCGTGTGGTAGAGGTCCCCGCCGACGCTGCGCGCTATCCCCACCAGCCCGGCCTCGTCTCCGCCAGACAGGCTTTGAGGGCGGCCTTCGGCTCCGGAGCTCGCGAACGTCAACACAAGAGCGAAGCCATCGCGGGCTACAGAACCCAGGACGGCCAGCTCGGCGGGACCGCTTCTGAAGTGATCGAGGACCGCTCCGATTCGTGAAGCGGGCACGAGCACCCGCCCCGGAGCCGGTGTCGGGCGGGCAGGGGCGACGGGGAAGAACCTCCCGCCCCACATCCTGTAGGCCTCTGCAGGGTCGAACAGTCTGCCATGGTTCTCGCTCAATGTCTGTGCGAGTTCGCTTTCGGCTGCCGCAGCGCCGCTTGCCGGGTAAGCGCCGAAGATCAAGTACTCCTCCCGCGATCGCATCGCGCGCGCCATCGGCTGGTTCATAAAACCCAAGTGCCACAGAGGAGGTCTGCGCTCGAGCAAGGAGTTGATGGCGCTTTGAAACGTTCCTGGTAGCGCGAAGAAGGCGGCGAAGGGCCTATCTCCTTTCGTCTCCCGTATCTTCAGAGTGGCCCGCACGATCACGCCAGTCCTCCCCATCGCTCCCACCACGAGGCCGAGGTCGTCGCCTTCAAGGGTTCGCAGTCGGCCGTCAGGCAGGATTATCTCGGTGGAGAGGACGTTCTCCCGTAGCCAACCGTAAGCGAAAGAGCCCACTCCCATGCCGTCGCGGGCAATCCAGCCTCCGACCGTCGCGCGGGGAGCGCTCGTCGGGTAGACGGTGAGCGCCTGGTGTGAAGAGCGGAGCTCGTCCTCGAGCTCGAGCCAGAGCACCCCCGGTTCCACCTCGACGCGGCTGCGCTCGTCATCCGGGAATCGGATCTTGCGCATCATCTCGGTCCCGACTAGCACGGTCTCTCCTGCGGGCTCCGGGAGGTCGGGGTCCGTGCCCGCGCCTGCCGGGCTCAGCCTCACGGAGTACCGGCGAACGGTCTCCGCCAGGAACCCAACCTCGCCGGCATCTACCGGCAACACCTTGGCCAGCGGTCCGGTGCGCTCCCCGTGTGGCTTGCAGCGGTTCCCGAAGCGTTCTTTGAGGACCTTCACCAGCTCACTGCGGGACGTGTAGGGCATGTCGTCACCTCTCCGGCCTACACTCTAAATACTAGCAGCTTCCTGGTGCAGGTCCCGGAAGAGCTGATAGATTCTTACGCTCTCAGTTGCTCAAATCGCCCAATGTCTGGCGCTGTAGCTCCGCAGCCACAGAGGTCCTACTTCATTACTCCCAAGGCATATCGCCTTTCTATAACAGTCATCACTTTACGCTTCCGCGGGAAACGCTCCTTCACCGACAACATGCGGATTCTCATCCCTCAGCGACCCTCTTCTCGGAGAGCTGCGTTCTCAACAACCAGACCAGTGTCAGGCCGTGCACGCCCCGACCACCGCCCGTGCGCAGGCGAGCATGATGGTGAGATCACGACAGTCCCACGGCCGAAGCCGCCGCTCGTGGCAAGATTCACCCCGACGAAGAGCACGACCATTGCGAGCGCCCACGCGAGGGCGGTGGCCGGCACGCTGCCAGGGTAAGGGGAGGGCGATGGGCATATACTAAGGCGCACGGCACCAACCTCCTCGAGGTGCTGCGCCGAAAGTTTCACCTGAGTAGAATCATGATGACCGTTCGAGCCATCTGTCAGCCGAAGCCTGACTTAGAATGTGGTGCGACCGCGGTCGAGGAAAGGAGGTCCAGGTTGGGCGAGCAGCGCACGTCGAGGATGGAGAGGATACTGCGGCGGGTCGAGGAGCACGTAGAGGAATGGCGCAGCCGGGATGCCGCCCGCCACGCCGAGGCCGACGCCTTCAGGGACATGCTGTGGGCCGAGGCGGCCGAAAGGGAGCGGCTGCTGGC
>DASSCV010000494.1:0-3785 GCA_035697505.1 Rubrobacter sp. | reverse complement strand
GCGAAACAGGGAGGCGAAGGGCTCGAGGAACTCGGCAATCTCAGGCAAGGGATCGCTCGAAGCTTTGGGTACGGCGTAGGGTATGTTCGGTTTCTTGTCCATGCCGCCAGCCTACCGCATTACTAACGAAGTAGTACTAGGCACTTCGGTGAATAGAGGCTAGACCTTGCGCTGGAGGTGTACCGAACACAGAAGGACGTGGCGGGAGTATCAAACTCCCGCCACGTCTCGGTTTTGGTGGCTCCATCTCCTGTTAACTCACCCGGAGAAAGCCACTGTGCGTATGGCTTAGCGCTTGGTGGGCTTGGGCACCGTCACCGTCGCGCTGCAGGTCTTCTTGTTGCCAGCCTTGTCCTCCCCCTGGTAGGTGAGCGTGTAGATGCGGTCCTTGCCGTAGCGCTCTGCCCTGAGCTGGCCGCTTGTGTCGTCGGGAGTATCCGTCCAGCCCTGGATGTCGTTTGGCACGTCGTCCGGGCCGAGACCGCTATCAGCTTGGTTGCTTGCGACCGATACGAGCGTGAAGCCGTTTTGCCCCGAACCGCTGTCTTCGACCGTTACGTCTGCATTGACTCTCACCAGCTTGTGGTTATTGGCGGGCAGGCTGAGCGTGCTCGGGCTCACACTGCAGCTCACAGTTGGTGCCGTCGTGTCCTGAACGATCACATTGAAGGTAGCTGAAGACGAGTTGCCCGAACTATCCGTAGCCGTGCAGGTGACGAGCGAGATGCCAAGCGGGAAGGTGCTCCCCGATGGGGGCCCAGAGTAGTTTAAAGTGAGATTGGGATCCTCGTCGGATGCGGAGCAACTGTTGTCTTGGTTTGTCCCGTATTCCACCGTTGCACCAGCAAGACTAGTGGCCTCCACTGTTATGTTGTTGGGTGGGGGCTTAATCGTTGGCGGGGTCGTGTCCAGCGCGGTATAGGTGACCGTGTTGTCGGTGCTGGTCGATGCGGTGTTGCCATTCAGAGCAAAGTCCTGGGCTGCGTTGGCCGGGATGGAGGCGATGACCGTCCCACTGGTGGTCATGCCGCTTACGGCGACATCATAGGTCGTGCCGTCGTTGGGCGCCTGCTTGGTAACGACCACCGTGGTCGCCCCCGCCGTGCCGCTCAGGTTGACATCGGAGTCGGTGAAGCCCGTGACGGGTTCGTCGAAGTCGGCCGTAAAGTGAATCGGGCTGGTGGAGGTGGAATCCGCCTGGCCGCTGGCCTGGTCAATCGTCACGCGCGGGGGCGTGTCGTCGAGTTCGAAGGCTCCGATGTCGCAGGCAACGCCCTGCGGACGAGCCACTCCGCGCTGGTCTGTAGTCGGGGGTGGGCAGTCCACAGCAGCATCGATCGCAGCGCTACCGGCTAGCAAGGCATGGGTCTGCGTTGGTCCGCCGTTGTCCTGAAGCGGGCCAAGCTTAGGGTCGGCGGAAGGAGTTGCGAAGCCGCAGCTAGCGTCCGGCCACTCCAGGTTGCCGCCGCCGTCGGTTACGGTCCCCGAACAATTCCCGCCAGCATTATTGGCGAGGAGGGTATTGCTGAGGGTTAATGTAGCGTTGCCGGCGTTGCGAACGCCGCCGCCACTATCGGTGTCAGCGGTGTTACCAGAGAAGGTGCTGTTGGTGATGGTTGCCGTACTGTCCTGAACCCATATGGCGCCTCCATCGCCGTCGACACCATTGGTGGCAATATTCCCTGAGAAGGTGGAGTTGCTCACCTCTAGCCTAGTACCCTCATCGGCAGATATGGCGCCACCACTACGTCCGGCTGTGTTACCGGAGAAGGTGGAGTTGCTCACCGTTACCGTGCCACCACTGCTATATATGGCGCCGCCTAAGCTTGCGTTTTAACCCTACTAAGTACATCCAAGATGTACTTGCGAGATGCCTCCATCACGTTACGTCCGACTTACGGACGAAGAAGACCAGCGACTGCGACAGATCGAACAGGATGCCTACCTGAATCCCAAAGTGCGTCTGCGAGCCCAGGTATTGCGCCTCTCTGCTCGCGGAGAGAGTGCCCAGCGGATCGCCTCATACACCGCTCGCAGCAAGGCGAGCATCCTGCGCGACCTCGACCGTTTCCAGCAGCGGGGTTTGGAGGGACTGGCCGATGGGAGTGCTCCGGGCAGAGCGCCGCGTATCACCCAAGAGGCGAGGGCTTTCATGCGGGAGAAGCTCACGAAGGAGGATCGCACGTGGAACGCCACCCAACTGACCGAGGCGCTAGAAGAGCGCTTCGGCATAGAGGTTACGCCCGAGGCTGTACGCCAGCACCTCCTCTCGATGGGCTACTCGTGGAAGCGCACCCGCTATGTGCCAAGCAAGCCGCCCGATCCTGATCAGGAGCGAGAGGCAAGGGAGGAGTTGGAAGGCTTTAAAAAGGGGCGGCCGAGGGAGAGATTGTCCTGAAGTACCTCGACGAGAGCGGCATCTACTTGTGCCTGCCCCCGAGCTACACCTGGACGCTAAAGGGACAGAGCCTCACCAGCACCGGGTTCCGAGCCGGTGGGGTTCGAAAGGAACGATCAACCTCATCGGAACCCTCGCCATCGAGGGGTGCGCCAAGCAGTTAGAGTACCGGATGTGATGGAGGGTTCGTGCCGCAGCGTAGAGGTGGCGAGCTACCTCAACGCTCTGGCCGAGCAAGCGCACACAGAGGGCAAACCTTGCGTGGTGGTCTTGGACAACGCATCGTTTCACAGCGCCAGGATGGTTCGAGAGCGCGAGGGTGAGTGGGAAGAGAAGGGGCTTGTGTTGTACCGGCTGCCAGCCTACTCTACCCGCAACTGAATCTGATAGAGGCAGTGTGGAGGAGGCTCAAGGGCTTTCTGATGCCCAGGCGATTCTACGACTCAGTGGCCGAGTTGAGGGAGGCTGTTTTGCGTGCCCTGCATCTGCTAGGAGCTGTGGAGATTCAATGTTTACTTGGAGATACTTAGTAGCGACACTAGTCAAGGAGTGTAAGGGCAAACGGGAGGCACGTACATGGGCCTAGTGGACCTTTCTTATGGGCCTTTTGGACATTTCTCTTATGGTCCTTTAGGACACCCCTATGGTCTTTTGGACCACCCTTGCGGGGAGGGTCTAGAGATAGAGTCTAGAAAGAGGGAGTTCTACGGGGAGTAGGAGTCGCCACAGTTAACCCGCTGCCCTCGGGGCGCAGGTCCAACTCGACGGCTCGAACCGCCGCCTGGGTGCGGTCGGAGACCCCCAGCTTGGCGATGATGCGTCGCACGTGCTTCTTTACGGTGCTCGTGCTGATCAAGAGGTTTCGGGCGATCTGCTGGTTGCTGTGTCCTCGCATCATCAGCCTCAGCACCTCGATTTCGCGCACCGTAAGCGAGGAGGGTAGAGTGCCCTCTCCTTGGGAGTGCTTCCCGCCTAGAGCGGGAGGCGAACCTTCCAGAGTCGCAACCTCCGAGGGGGACCGCTGTTCCTTTCTTTGCTCGTCCATGAGGCCTAAGATCAGGCGCGTGGCGACCTCCTGGTTGAGGGTGGACTCGCCATCTAGAGCAGCGCGGATGGCATGGGTTATCTGGTTGGTGGGTGCGCTCTTGAGCACGTGGCCTGCGGCCCCTGCCTTGATCGCCTCCGCCAGGTGGTTGGGATCCTCTGAGGCGGTGATCATCAACACGACCGTTTGGGGCAGTTCGCGCTTTATGGCACGGGTGGCCTCAAGACCGTCCACCTTGGGCATCCTGATGTCCATGAGCACCAGATCGGGCTTCAGGGTGCGGGCGAGCTCCAGGGCCTGTTGGCCATCGGTTGCTTCGGCGACCACCTCCATCGAGGAGTC
>DASSCV010000493.1:0-3031 GCA_035697505.1 Rubrobacter sp. | reverse complement strand
CTTGGTTACGCTGCTGATCCGCATCAACCGCGAGAAGCAGCGACTGCTTACCTACGGACTAAGCGACCACTACAGGAGCATCTTCCAGATCACGCGCCTCGACGACGCCATCGCCATCCACGATTCGGAAGAGGAAGCCGTTCGGGCGGCAAACGCAATGTAAGAGTCCCGCTTCCCCAAAGAGGAGAGATGCACCATGACCGAAGCGAGCCCGCCACCGAGCGAGAAGGGCGAGAAACAGCCCCGTGATGCCGCCTTCTGGGCGCAGAGGATAGAGAGGTTGGAGGTTTCCGACGTGCCCGAGGGCGCCGCCAACGTGAACGTGCAAGGGCGTCGCGAGGTTGGCGCGCTGCAGGGCTTCGGCCAGCTATGGCAAAAGACCTACCGGGTACGCCTAACCGGGATCGAGACGACACCCGAAGCGGTCGTGCGGGTCTGGAAGGAGCACTTCCCCGAGTTCCAGCCGCCCAATAGTCGGTTCTACCCTTCGATGGCTGGGGTCGCACCCGGGGAGGTGCTGTTCATCAGTGCCTCAGTGGGAGGTATGCCTGTATATACGGGCGTACGTGTGATCTACGCTGACGACGAGTCTTTTACGGTCATGACGCCCGAAGGGCACCCGGAGTCCGGTTGGAACACCTTCAGCGCATATCAGGACGACGACGGCCCAACCGTGGCCCAGATTCAGTCGCTGTCACGCGCCAACGACCCGATCTACGAGGTGGGCTTCCGCATCGTCGGCTCCACGGAGCAGGAGAGGATCTGGACTCACGTTCTGAAATCTCTAGCTGCCCACTTCGGCGTAAACGAACCGGTGACCCTGGAGAAAGTGTGCGTAGATCCGAAGGTCCAGTGGTCGCACGTGATGAACGTCTGGCACAACGCGGGTGCCCGCTCCATGCTCTACACGATGGCGGCCCCGACCCGTTGGATACGCGGCCTGATCGGACGCCGCAACCACTGACGATCGGCGCGAGAAGATCCCGGCCTTGTGCTCTTCACCGTGGAATCCTCATTTACTCGGATTACTGCACTGTTGCCGGCCATAGGAGTGGACCCGCGTGCGGGGCTCAGATGGCTGCCGGTCATCCGGCGCTCGAGGTCGATCGGCGCTCGATCTCCTTGCGGACGGCGGGGGCCACCTCCGTGCCGAACAGCTCTATGGCGCGCATCACCTTCTCGTGCGGCAGCGCACCGACGCTGATCTGCGCCATAAAGCGCTTGTGGCCGAAGAGCTCGTGCTCGAAGAGGATTTTCTGTATGACCTCCTCCGGGCTGCCGACGACGAGCGCTCCGCGCGGCGAGCGACCCATCTCGAACTGCCTGCGGCCCATCGGCGGCCAGCCACGCTCGCGGCCGATCCGGTTCATCATCGCGGCGTAGATGGGGAAGTACTCGTCGCCCGCTTGCTGGGAAGTCTCGGCCACGTAGGTGTGCGAGTTGATGCTTACCGGCAGCAGCGCCGGGTCGTGGCCGGCCCGGCCCGCGGCCTCGCGGTAGAGTCTGGCGAGCGGCGCGAAGTGCTCGGGCTGCCCGCCGATGATCGCGATCGCCAGCGGCAGGCCGAGCAGCGCCGCACGCACGACCGATTGCGGCGTTCCTCCAACGGCGATCCAGACCGGCAATGGATCCTGCAGAGGGCGCGGGTAGACCCCGGCGTCCTCGAGCGGCGCGCGGTGCTTGCCCGACCACGTGACGCGCTCGGACTCGCGCACCTTCAGCAGCAGATCGAGCTTCTCGGAGAACAACTCGTCGTAGTCGCCCAGGTCGTAACCGAACAGCGGAAACGACTCGATGAACGAGCCGCGGCCGGCCATGATCTCCGCGCGACCGTTCGAGATGAGATCGAGCGTGGCGAAGTCTTGGAAGACGCGCACGGGGTCGTCGGAGCTCAGAACCGTGACCGCGCTCGTAAGGCGAATGTCCTTTGTACGGGCTGCGGCCGCCGCCAACGTCACGGCCGGCGATGAGACGGCGTAGTCGGGACGATGGTGCTCACCGACTCCGAAGACGTCGAGGCCGAGCTGATCCGCCAACTCGATCTCCTCGAGGAGGTTGTGCAGCCGCCGTGCCGGGTCGATTTCGGGGCCGACGTCGGCGAAGGTGTAGAGGCCAAATTCCATCTTGGGTTCCTTTCGGGCCGAGTCCGTCGTGACGTAGGTCTGAGCTTGTTCGAAACGCTTGAAGCAGGCGGTGCCCACAGCGATCGCATACCACTGCGCCGACTCGGTAAGCTGTCAGGTGACCAAGAGCTGATCAAATGTTATCTTGGTCCTCGAGCTCGCGAAAAGGTAGGAGCTCCTCTGCGATATAGACGTGGCTACAACCGTCCTTCGGAGAGCTCGTCCGTCCTCGCCGCCATTATGAAGTCGTTGCGGTGCAGACCACCGATCTTGTGCGTCCACCAGGTGACCGTTACCTTGCCCCACTCGGTCAACAGTGCGGGGTGGTGCCCCTCCTCCTCGGCCTGTTCGCCTACTCTGTTGGTGAAAGCCAGTGCCTGGGCAAAGTTACGGAACCTGAACACGCGCTCTAGGCGTTTGATGCCTTCCCGCTGCACTACGTGCCACTCGGGGACCTGCGGGCGCATCTCCGCAATTTCGGCGTCGGTTAGCGTAGGTTCGTCGCCCCGGCAGGCGGTGCACCTCATCTCCGACAGCTCGCTCATGTCTTCCTCCTTTCTGTGAGCTTGTAGGTTAGGTGCTAAGTCTATCCTCCGTATCCGCTTCGGTCGCAGCCCTAGCCACCTTCGGTCCCTAGCTTCTCCCTCAGGCCCATCAGGTCCAGGGTGAGCGCCCCAGCACGCAGCTCATCCATCATCGCCGCTTCGTCAGCCTCCCGCCTCCGCGCGTCCCGCCGGCACCACGACCGCGCCGTCGCCGTCCATCACGACCACGTCGCCGGGCTTTATCCGCACGCCGCCCACGGTCACGGGCACATCGAGCTCACCCGCTTCCTCTTTGGCAGCCCCGCGGGCGCGGACGAACCTGGCCCAGACCGGGAGCCCCAGCTCGCTCAGTTCATCTGCGTC
>DASSCV010000492.1:0-6069 GCA_035697505.1 Rubrobacter sp. | reverse complement strand
CGGCGAAGACGGCAAACTCCTTGTAGGGGCTGACGGCATGCTCCCCACAGAGCTGGTCGCCCAAGCGTCGAAGGAGACGGGGTTCTGGGTAGGGCTGGCGTTGTTGCAGACCCTCTTCGTGCTGGAGCACAACGCGATCTGCGACCGTCTCCGTGCCGAGTATCCCTCCTGGTCCGACGACGAGCTCTTCGACCGCGCGCGGCTCATCAACTCGGCGCTGCTGGCGAAGATTCACACTGTCGAGTGGACTACCGCCATCCTCGGCCATCCCACCATGCAAATCGGCATGAGGGCCAACTGGTGGGGTCTCGCAGGAGAGAGGATCCACAAGCTGCTCGGAAGGATAAGCTCCAGCGAGGTGCTAAGCGGCATCCCCGGCTCCCCGCAGAACCACTACGAGGTTCCCTACTCCATCACGGAGGAATTCGTCGCTGTCTACCGGATGCACCCCCTCATCCCTGACGACTTCGACTTCCGTTCCGCGACCGACGACAGCCAGGTTCAGGAACGCAGCTTCCGTGAGGTCGCTGGCCCGCGCGTGCCGGAAGTTCTAGATCAGGTGCCCATGAAGGATCTCCTTTACTCGTTCGGCGTGGCTCACCCCGGCGCAATAACACTCCACAACTACCCCCGTTTCCTCCAGGAGTACGAGCGCCCCGATGGCATACTGATGGACCTCGCGGCGACGGACATCCTGCGCAGCCGGGAGCTCGGCGTGCCTCGATACAACGAGTTCCGGAAGTTACTGCACCTCCCCCCGGTCGAGTCCTTCGATGAGCTGACGGACAACCCGACCTGGGCGGACGAGCTGCGGCGCGTCTACGACAATGAAGTAGATCGCGTGGACCTGACCGTCGGCCTGTACGCCGAGCCATTGCCCGAAGGGTTCGGCTTCTCCGACACCGCCTTCCGCATCTTCATTCTGATGGCCTCCAGACGTCTCAACAGCGACCGATTCTTCACGACGGATTACACCTCTAGGATCTACACCCGGGCCGGCCTCGACTGGATCGACGATAACGACATGTCGAGCGTCCTGCTCAGACATTTCCCTGAGCTACTTCCCTCGCTCCGCAATGTACAGAACGCCTTCGCCCCGTGGCAAAGGACGGGATCATGACGCAGATAGCCCCCGGTGTCTATAGGATGAAGCAGAATTAGGGTGGTCACGTACACGCCTTTTTCCTCGATAACGGTACGGACCTGACGCTCATAGACACCCTCTTTGATACGGACGCCCGTCAAATCCTCGACCGCATAGAGAGCATCGGACGTACGATCCAGGACCTCAAGCACATCGTGCTGACGCACGGCCACCGTTCCCATCTCGGCGGGCTAGCCACCCTCGAGAGGCTCTCTGGTGCGAACGTCTACTCCCACGAATGGGAGGCGGATATCATCGCTGGCGAGCGTCCCGCCCAGCCGGTCACGATAGTGCCGATGCGTCCGCTGTGCACCTACTGGCACGTCTACTATCTGCAGTTCGGCGCGGCCCTGGGACGGGGGAAACATCCCCGGAAGCGTCGCCCCGAGCGCTCTCGCCAGCCTGTCCGTCTGCACGATGGAGGGGTTCCTCTCCGTCCTCTCTACCGCGCTTGTGTCGGCGCTGTCGAGGAGCAGTGGTACCCGTATCGTCCTAACCGGGCGGTGGCACGTACCCAGGTAGGGCGGCGATGCGCTCCAGCCAGGCACGCACCGCCGGGAAGGCTCCCAGGTGGTAGCCGCCCTCCGGACAGAGGCGCGGGTACACATAGAGGGCGACGTCAGCGACCGTAGGGCTATCCCCAACGAAGAATTCGCGGTCGCCCAGATGGCGCTCCATTACCCCGAGGGCTCTGTAGCCCTGCTCGAAGAGTTGCTCCAGCTCGGACCTTCTTTGGGCCGTCATCTCGACACCCCACATGCGCCACAGGCGAGGCCGGGAGAGGTTGAGTAGAAGGCTGTACTGCTCGAAGAACATCCAGCGCAACACCTGCGCCCGCTCCAGCTTCTCCTCGGGGAGGTAGGGCGTGCCCTCAGCCAGGTAATAGAGGATCGCCCCGGACTCCGGGAGCATCGTCCCGTTTTCTACCTCCAGTACCGGTACCTTGCCGTCTGGGTTGACGCTATTGAGGAACCCTGGCGCGTGCGTCTCGCCGCCCTTGGTGTCGTAGTTGACTATCTCACACCTCGTGCCCAGCAAGCCAAGGAGCAGCCTGACCTTGTAGCTATTTCCCGATCTCGGGGCTGAGTGCAAACGCATCGAGAGCCTTACCTCGCTTTGTGGTGAATGGCCGAGAGCTGCCCTTATTCTGCTTGGTGTGGCCTTCGCCCGCAAGACCCCGTGAGAGGCGTCAACCTCCACCAGACAGCCCGAGCTCTCCACATGAGCTTCTCCGAGCCGTTGGCCGAGGTGGAGGACGAGAAGGGGCGGGACGGCGGCTAGCGGCTACCGCGTCGAATCCTTCAAGGTGAGCTGGGCACTTGGGGCTCTTGGTATTGCTGCGAGTACGCTATTCCTCGTCACTCTCATCGGGCTTTGCGGTCCGGCTGTTCTGTGGGGATACTGCCAGCCTTGAATGGGCGTCCGCCTGTACATAACACGACTAGAACGATGCCGGCTTTCAAGAAGGGGCACTCGCTCGGAAGGTAAGAGTATGGTGCTTGCGTGAAGGGGCACCGCCAGGAATAGCCACCCGGCATACAACTTAGCCTGCCTACGTAGAGATTAATGGCCATGTGGCCGATAGGCTAAAGGTCTCCAAGGTAGTACGATCGTTCTCACAAGCGCTGGCGCTCCGGCGCCGCGATAAAGGCAAATCCGCCGTGAGGCGGAGGCGCAAAGCCTACGGGCCTCTCCCCTAGAGAGGTAGCCAGGCTACCGAACGGCGGTGGGGGTATCCCAACTGGCCCTATGGAGAACCCCACCCCTTATGAGAGAAAGGAGTGGGACACATATAGCAAGGAGTATCTTCTCCAAGGTCAAGTGGCTAGGGAGTGCCAACTCTGCGGTTGTCGGCTTGGCCGTAATACTCGCTCCATCGAGGGGAGGGTGCAGCAGGACTTCATTGACGTAGAGAGCGTAACAGCACACAGTCCAACACTGGTCGATTCATAGTAATGGATGCAACATTCTATTCCATCACAATGTGGTGCCTTCGTGTAATGGATTCTCACCCCCAAAATGTGGAGGGCACGTGCGACTCGACGAAGCCTTAGGAGCAACAGAATCCACCATGTCGAGACCAGCACGCACCCGCTTCCCTCTCGCTCCCGCAGCGCCCCTATACAGGTATGTCCACTGGCGTACCCACCCCTACCGCTACTCCTCGGCCAGGGCGGCGACGAGTTCGCGGCAGAAGTCGGGAATATCGGGGACCACGCGGCCCCAGACCAGGTTTCCCTCGCGGAACGCAGCTTTGTCAACCCAGGTCGCGCCGGCGTTCTCCAGGTCGTCTTTGATCCCCAGCGAGCCCGTGGCCCTCGCCCCATCGACTATGCCGGCGGAGATCGCGACGAGCCCGCCGTGGCAGATGATGCCGACGGTCTTGTTCCTCTCGTGCACGGTCCTGACGAGGTCCGTTATCTCGGGATAGCGCCTCAGCTTGTCCGGTGCCCAGCCGCCAGGTACTACGACGCCGTCCAGTTCCGAGGCGTCAACACCATCCGCTGTCGTGTCGGCCTGGGCACCCAGCGCGTTCTTGCCGCTAACCGGTTCGGTATCGGGTCCGATAGAGACGACCTCGGCCCCCTCCTCCTGCAAGCGCATCACCGTGACCCAGTACTCGAGGTCCTCGAAACCCTCGGCCACGAGAACCGCGATCTTCTTCCCTTCCAACCTCATAGAGAGTCCTTTCGAATAGTCTTCACTCGCCTGTCATTGAACCAAGAAGGTCGTCCACCTCGCGGCGCGCCTCCTCGCCGCCGAGCTCGAGAGCACGGGCCAGCGCAGGCACTGCATCGGCGCCGCGCCCTGACCGGAGCAGCTTTTGCGCTGCCTGCAGGTGCTCTCTGAAGCCGTTCTCCGCAGGGGGCGCAGAGTCCGGCGCCTCCTCCCCTCGTATGAGGGCCAGTATCTCGTCCCCGTAGCGGGCCGCACGGCGCAGGCCTACTCCCTTTATGGCGCCAAGCTCGTGGATGGTATCGGGTTTGCGGGCGGAGATCTCCTCAAGGTGCGAGTTGTGGAGCACGACATAGGCTGGTACCCGCTGCTTCTTTGCTTGCTCACCCCTCCAGCTTCTCAGCCGTTCGAAAAGGGCCGCGTCCACGCCTGGTAGCTCCTCATCCGCCGGTGATAACCCGGCGAACATGGGAACGAGTGGCTTCACTTCAGGCAAACCCGTTCCTGACCCGGCAATCCTCACGTACTCTTGTGTCTCGCCGAGGCAGATGTCGCAAGCGGCACAGGGTGCGACCTCTTCCATATCGCCGAAGTGCCTTAGTAGGTGCTCGCGGCGGCAGGTCCTCAGGTTGGCGAACGACTCTACGTCCCGGATCTGGGCGTAGGCCGTGTTCGCCCGGTTCTTGAGCCTGCCTGCGATGTTCCTGCGTCTGTCGTTGTCCAGCGAGAAGGTCTTGAGCCTAACGTCCACCAGAGAGCCTCGGGGGATGACCTCAACCACACCATCGACCATCATCCTGTAGATGGCGCCCTGTACTACAGCAGGACGCAACCCCACCTTGCGCGCCAGCTCGGGCAGTCCGACGGAGCCCGAACCTGGCAGCGCGGCGTGCACCGCCGCCACCTCCTCGCGCAGACCCTTCGGCTCCTCTTCGACGGCGCGCACCTCGATCTCGGCCCAGAGGTCGTAGCCGCGGGAGATCAGGCCCGACTCTTCCAGGCTGCCCATAACGATTCCGGCCGACTCGGGATCGACGCCCCCTAGCGCCGAGAGCGAAGCAGGCGGCACGTTGACCCTTCCACCGCTCTCCACCCCGGAAAGAGCCCTGAAGAAAGAGGAGACCTCACGCTCTCCTGATTTGCCAAGCGTAACCAGCCGCTTGCGCCGGCCAAGGTCGGCGCCGCGATACAGCACGACGCACTCCGATCCCTCCCCGTCCCTGCCGGCGCGCCCGGACTCCTGGATGTAGGCAGGGAGGCTCCCAGGGACGCTAGAATGGATGACGAACCTGACGTTCGGCTTGTCCACCCCCATCCCGAAAGCGATAGTCGCGACGACCACAGCGAGCTCGTCGGTCATGAACCGCTCCTGAATGTTGACCCTGTCAGCCGAGCCCATCCCGGCGTGGTACGCGGCGGCGTCGACCCCGGAACGGCGCAGGCCGGCGGCGAGTTCCTCGCACTCCTTGCGCGTGGTAGCGTAGACGATCCCCGGCGGCGGAGTAGCGCGTATGACGTCGAGTATGCGCGGCAGCTTGTGTTTCTTCTCCTTCGCCGGGATGACCCTGTAGGTCAGGTTCGGGCGATTGAAGCTCGTCACGACCACCTCGGGCGAGCGCATCTTCAGGGAGACCAGGATGTCCTGCCGCACGCGCGGAGTCGCCGTTGCCGTAAGGGCGAGGACGGGAGGGTTACCCAGGTCCCTCACCGCACGAGGCAAGAACAGGTAATCCGGGCGGAAGTTGTGGCCCCACTCCGAGATACAGTGGGCCTCGTCTACAACGAAGAGGCCGACACCGGCACGCCGGAGCGCGAGGACGAACTCGAGGGATCTGAGTCGCTCGGGGGCCACGTAGAGCATCTTCACCTCCCCCGTTCGTACCCTCCGCTCCACCTCCCAGCGCTCCTCGGGCGAGAGTCCCGAGTGAAGCGTGGCTGCGTCCGAGACAGAGCTCTGAAGCAGGGAGTCGACCTGGTCTTTCATCAGTGAGATCAGGGGCGAGACTATCACTGTCAGGCTCTCCTGCATCAGCGCGGGCACCTGGTAACAGAGGCTCTTGCCGCCGCCAGTGGGCATCACGGCTAGGGTGTCCCTGCCTTCCAGAACGGCCCGTATGACCTCCTCCTGGCCAGGCCTGAACGAATCGAAGCCGAAGATCTCCTTTAGAACTTTGAGAGGCACGAAGGTAAATATAAGGCCTGATCTCTACTTCCACAAAGAGGAGATTCCCGTCCCTCCAGACCAAAGC
>DASSCV010000491.1:0-6434 GCA_035697505.1 Rubrobacter sp. | reverse complement strand
TCTCCCTTTTGGGAACTGAAGGGATGTGCCAGACGGAAGAGATCTGTGCTTTAGGGTTTCTGCTGTTGATGAGGTCGTAGTTGAAAGTGTAGCCAGAGCCGCCTCCCTTGCTCGCCCACAGCAGTGTCTCGTGGGCGTGGGCCCACGCAAGTTGGGACAACGCCATCCTTGTTGTTCCGTGCGGTAGTCGGATCGGACGGCAGGGCGGTGATGAAGGTAGCGCTCTAGCCACGCGGTCCGTTGTGACCTCCGGTCCTCTTCGGACCGCGATCCTGGCGTGGCTACAAAGAGCCGTGAGCCGGTTGCACAATCTCTCATTTCCGCTCGTCACACATCGATGGCCATCTTCTTCCGGCTTCGTCAAGGAAGCTTCCAGCGCCTGCAAACAAGTCTCTACAACGAGCGCGGGGACAGCCAAACGTGAGTTTCGAACACTTTGGCCGAGGGTACGCCCAGGACACAGAGGCGCAACCGAAAGAGGGAGACCACCGTGGATCAGGGCGAGCAGATCACTGGAACCAGAGACGAGCACTACAACTTGGTGAGCGTCCTCTACCACGCCCTAAACGCCGCTGACACGTGCGACCGTTACGCCCTCGATGCCGAGACCGCCGGCGACGAGCGCTTGGCCGCGTTCTTCAGAAGGACGCAGGCTTTGCAGACCGGCGTCGCCGAGGAAGCCAAGCAGCACCTAGGCATCCTCGAGCCACCACCGGAATTCGGGGCCGGCTCCGCTGCAGGTGGGTAGAGCACGACCGCACACGGTAGCACGCCGGATATGTCCAGCTCACCACTGAATGAGCCGACCGAGCTGGGGGTCTTAGCACGCAGCGATGCGACGGCCACGGACTTCCGAGTACTCACCTTCTCGAGAACGGGAATCCCAGACTCAGTCCGTCGTCGCGACCGACCCCGCCTCGACCGCCGCCGATAACGACAACGGCGGGCGTGGGGTTCCGCGCTGTGATGTATGAGGAGGTGACGGAGCTGGGCGTGGTCCTCTAGTCGGACTCTAGTCGGACGCAGGAGGTGCCACGAGGCGCGCCAGGTGGAGACGAGATCGGGCCGCTTGGTCGATCAAGCGCTCTCTCTGACTGCCCTCCACCGCTCTATCGCCTCGTAGCGGGGGACCAGGTACTCTTCTGGCGTGCGGGCGTCTTCGAGGAAGGAGAGGGCTTGCTTGGCGAGCAGCGCGCCTTCACCGCTCGCTGACCACATGTTCTCGCTTTCTTGCGGGTCGCGGGCGAGGTCGTAGAACTCCGGCTCGTCGTCGGGTCCGCCCAGGATCAGGGACCGCTCAGGCGTGGTCACGGTGAGCGGCATGTAGTCGGAGATCCTGCGCGCCTTTGAGTCTATGGCGGTGATGATCTCGCCCTTGGCGAGGTACAAAGGCCAGGAGTTGACCACGAGCGGCCTGTGCTCGTCGCTGCTCCCGTCGAGGACGCCGCCGAAGGAGTCGCCGGTCATGGTCGTCGGCACGCCTCCCAGGCCAACGAGGTCCATGATCGTCGGCGCCAGATCGGGCGCGGTCGTCATCGCCCTGGTGTGTCCTGGATGGAGGCCGGGTCCGCGCACCATCAAGGGAACGTTGGTGAGCTCCTTGTAGAGCGGGGAACGCTCTACCGTAAGAAGCCAGGACTCTTGCAGCCAGTCCGGAACCGACGAGTCCGCGGTGACCTGGGCATCCGGGTCGTGTACCCACTCGGCCTTGCCGAAGTAGCCGTGCTCCCCGAAGTAGAATCCGTGGTCGGAGGTGAAGAAAACGAGCGTGTTCTCGCGCAAGCCCAGGGCGTCGAGCTTGGCGAGCAGCCTCCCTACCCAGAAGTCCACCATGGTGACCTCGCCGCAGTATGTCGCGTGGCCGAGGTCGACCTCGTCCTTTTCGAGTCCGGCCTTCTTCCAGTTACCGTACGCTGGGTAGATCTGCTCCCCCGCGTATCCCTCCCGGTACTTCCTGGTGTAGTACTCTGGCGCGTCCCACGGCTCGTGCGGGTCCCAGGTGTCGACGTAGAGGAAGAACTCCTCGTCGTGGTGGCGCTCCAGCCACCGCTCGGCCTCAGTGATGGTGCGGGCGACCATCCTGTCCTCCTCGGAACGCCACGTCGAACGCGCGTCGGAGCGCTCGTGCGGCCTGGTGTCGTCACCCTGGCCCCTGACCCAGACGAAGTCGTCGAAGCCCCGGTCATACCCGAAGCCGTTGCGGATGAAGAACGGCGTGTCCACGACACCCATGGTGTGGTAGCCGGCTCTGGAGAGAGCATCTGGCAAGGTCGTCAGGTGCCTCGGCAAGGGCTCCCAACCCATGTGCGTGTAGGAGAACGTCCCCGTCAGGATGTCGTCCCTTGCAGGCATGGTTGGGAAAGAAGAGATGACGTGCCGGTCGAAAACCACGGAAGAAAGCGCGAACTCGTCCAGGTGCGGCGTGCTGATGAACGGGTTCCCATACGCCCCCAAATGATCCCTGCGGAACGTGTCAGCCACGATCACCACCACGTTAGGACGCTCCGTCTTCAACGCGCTTCACCGACCACATTCAAACCGACCACCCCCGCCACGATGAGCGCGAGCGATGCCATCTTCATGATGGTCACCGGCTCCCTGAAGTACAGGATGCCGACCGAGGCGATGAAGGCTATCCCGAGGCCGGACCACACGGCGTAGGCGAGGCTCAGATCCACCTTCTTAAGGGCGAGTCCCAGAAATCCGAGGCTTAGCCCATAGAAAACGAAGATCAGCACCGATGGAACTAACCGGGTGAAGCCCTGCGAAAGCTTCACGCAAGCGGTACCTGTCACTTCTGCGAGTATTGCTAGTAGTAGGTAGAACATCTTGGGGTTTCCTTTATGATCTATCCTCCACGAGAACAGGTAGTGATGAACAGCGAACAATTACGCGGTGACCTCGCCATGAATTCTTGATGTTCATCTACTCGGCCTGACATCTCTGATCACGCGCGGTTCGCGACCTAATCCTCCTTCTCGCGGGGTAGATATGGAGGTTCGGGTCACGCAGGTCCGACTGCAAGGCTCAAGCGCTTCGATCTCATCGGGTCATCTCCTTTCTCCTGGAGATCTGTATTAAATGCACCATACTCTTCCATCGGCAGAAATGTATCACTCAAATGCACCCTTTTTTACTAGCTCAAAAGGACTATCTTTGCGGTCCGGTGGGGATGCTAGAGGAGACCTACTTCTCAGAACGCCGCCAAGACGAAGGTCGCCAAGGATCGATCTTCTCGGAATGCGTAAGAAAGGCCCACGCGAGCTCTGATTTCGCAACCGACCCCGCGTCGGCCAACGCCGGTGGCGACAACGGTGCTGCCGTTTCGCATTGGGGTGGCCGTCGATGGCGAGGTAAAGATGAGACTCGCCGCTTAGCGACGCCCACGAGGAAGCTATGCGCAGGGGTTGGCTCAAGGACGCCTGGGGAAGGCCGCGCTGCCGCACGCGCTATCGCGCCTCTGTAGATACCGACGACTTCGACTCGTAAGGACCCTACTCTGTTTGTGTTCTCCACTCCGGGGGCATAGAGCCGGGTGGGTAAGCCTTGCGGACGAGAGGAGGGGGTATGAGTCCCGTAGCCATAGTTACCGCATCGGACTCGGGGATCGGGCAGGAGTCGGCGAAGGAGCTGGCGGAGAACGGCTTCGACCTCGGCATCACCTACCGTACGGACGAAGCAGGGGCGCAGGAGACCCTCGAGGCCGTGGAGGCTGCGGGCCGCAGGGGCGAGGTGCGAAGGCTGGACCTCACGGAGCTGCCGGGGGCTGCGGACGTGATCGACGTTCTGGCCGACTCTCTGGGCGGCATGGACGTGCTGGTCAACAACGCCGGAACCGGCGATCCGACAGGCGCGTTCCTGGAGCTCTCTTACGAGGAGTGGCAGCAGGTCATAGACACCAACCTCTCCGGGGCTTTCCTGTGTGCTCAGCGGGCAGCGAGGAGAATGGTCGACGCCGGAAACGGGGGCAGGATCATCAATATCACCTCCGTGCACGAGCACATCCCGCGCACCGGTGCCTCAGCGTACTGCTCCTCCAAAGGTGGTCTCGGGCTCCTTACTAAGGTCATGGCGATGGAGCTGGCGGAGTACGGCATCCTGGTCAACGCGGTCGGACCTGGTGAGATCTCCACGCCCATGACCGGCGCCGAGGACGAGGATCCCACGACCATCGAGCGCCCGAAGTTGCCACTAGGACGCCCCGGACACGCCCGCGAGATCGCAGTGTGGGTGGCTTTCCTCGCCTCGGAGAAGTCATCCTACGCAACCGGCGCCTCATTCGTTGTGGACGGCGGCCTGACGCTGATGGCAGCGGAGTTGTCGAGCTAGGCTACCAGAACATCAACTCACCGGACCATCGCGAACCTCGTCTTTGCCCGAAGCGCCTACCATAGAGCTGAGAGCGCCTTTGCCAAAGACGGCGTCATCGGTACCCCTACTTGTGTGGCGGCAGATGTGCCATCAGGAATCGCAACCGACTTCAGGTGGGCCCACGCAAGTTGGGACAACGCCGAGCTTGGCCTTCCGGGCGATGATCGTAACGAGTGGCGAGGTTGAGCTCAGCGTAGCGATCTAGCCAAGCGTAAGAGGGCGGCGCGCTCGAGGCCCGCAAGGAAGCGAAGGCAAAGTAGGCCCGGCAGGAGCGCTACGACACTGATGTGGTACAGCTCTAACCTAGAGCTGCGGCGCCGCTGCACCTCGTTTATGCCCGCAACCGTGATCCTAAACGTATCCTCCCCTTCACCCCTGGCACGCGCCAGGTAGCCCACGTCTACCAGGTATCCTAGCGTCGCCTCAAACTCGCGGGAGCCGGGATCGAAGCCTGCTTCTTGCGCCGCGGCGCTCGCCGTAACGTCAGTTGTAGGGCTGCCCCCGGCCAACTGGTCGAACGCTCTAAGGAGCTGGTGCTGGTTGCCGCTAAGCTCGCTCTCCATGGTGCAGTGTGCCACCTTCCCCTATGGCTCTCGTCTTGTCACTACATCCTACGCCATTGAGGCACAGCGTATACCTGTCTATGAGGCAATTATCTACTTGACGCAGGCCCCTATGATGCTACGCCAGGTTCATGATTGCCCTACATCCTAACCCCCTGCAGGAACCTCTGCGCCCTCCCATCCGTGGGTGCGGAGGTAGCGCTCGAAGGAAGTAAGCTCAGGGTACTCTTGCCGCAAGGCAGCGATGTCCGCCTCATAGCCTACGTCGTTGATCCACCGGAGATTGAGGGTAGCTTCTTCGCCCATCTGCTCCTCGAACTGGTCCCAGGGCACCTGGTAGTAGCTAACCTCTCTCCCTATGACGCGCCCGAAGGTCTGGGCTATCTCGCTCATACTCTGTTCGTCCCCGGCGAGGTCTACCTCTCGCCCGATCCAACTATCTGGGTTCTCAAAGGCTATAGCGGCAAAGGCCCCTATGTCCTCTGCGGCCACCTGCTGTAACGGCTTATCCGGATCAAGCGGCTGAGCCAGAGTGCCGCCGAGGATCATCTCGCGCGTCCACTCCCAGTTCTGCATGAAGAAGGTGGGCCTGAAAATCGTGAAAGGAAGCCCGATCTGGCGTACATGCTCCTCGATCTCCCGCTTGCTCTCGAAGTGGGGTATCCCCGTCTTTCGGTGAGCGCTGCCCACGGAGCTGTAGACGAAGTGATCAACACCAGCTGCCCTCGCCGCATCGGCTACCGTCTTGCCCTGCTGCACCTCACGATCGTAGCCGGTCTCCCAGAAGTTCTGCACGGAGAAAACTCCGTAGACGCCTTCGATGAGCACTTGATCCACAGCGGAGCGGTCTTCCATATCACCTTGCACTACCTCGGCGCCTTGCTCAGCTAGGGCCTGTGCCTCCGGCTTCTGCGGATCGCGGGTGAGCGCGCGAACCCGAAAGCCTCTCTCGAGAAGGCTGCGTGCAACCGCACCTCCCTGCTTGCCGGTCGCCCCGCACACCAGAATCAAGGGTTCCATATTTTGCCCATCGGCCATGTCCTTTGCTCCTTGGTTCTCTGAAAGTCAAAGTCTTATCCGAGTATAGCTTCCGGGGAGAGAAAAACGGGGTGGCGCTATTAACGTTCTAGCTCTACTTCCGGCCGCTATATGGCACCTGAGTAGAGAGCACACAACCTGCATCAAGTAGATAATCGCCGTCTATGAGACTCTTCAGCACACCCCTTGGGCAGCTTCTCGACCGTGCGCGGGGAGGCGCTGGCGGGAGCGGGTCGCTTCTACCGCCTTCGGGTGGGCCCACGCAAGTTAGGACAACGCCAGACCTGGCGTTTCGAGCCATAGTAGGGCCGGGGAGCAGGGTCGAGATCGCTGTCGTCCTCTAGTCACTCACTCGGGTGAATTGAGGAAAGAGGAAGGACCAACCTCTTGGCAGGTGATCGAAGTCTCTATGAGAGCGTCTCGAAGGCGCCCATGGACACCTCTTCCTCTGTGAGCTCTTCC
>DASSCV010000490.1:0-10878 GCA_035697505.1 Rubrobacter sp. | reverse complement strand
AACGACATCGTCGTGGTGACGGAATCCGTGCGGCGCGGTATCGGGGCGTGAGCGAGGTGCCGCGTTGGGGCGTGGGGGACGAGTTGAGGGAGCGAGAGCTGCCTCCTGTCGACCGTATGCGGCTCATAAAATACGCGGGGGCGTCCGGGGACTTCAACCCGATCCACCTGATAGACGAGGCAGCAGAGGACGCGGGACTGCCCGGGATCATCGCCCACGGCATGCTCACCGTGGCCACGATGAGCCTCATTTTCTCACCCTACCTGAAGCACGGCTACGTAAAGGCCTTCAGCAGCCGTTTCTCGGGAATGGTCTTCCTCGGCGACATCCTGCGCGTCGGCGGCCGGGTGAGCGGCCTGGAGGAGACCAGCGAGGGCCGTCTGTACACCTTCGAAGTCTACGCGCGGCGCGACGAGGACACCATTGCCTCCGGCGAGCTCGGATTCCTGGTCCACATAGACCGAAACGACTCGCATAGAGACTGACCTGCCGCAAACTGCGCATTCGGCCGGAACCAGGGGCCTTCACCGAAACCGAAAACCTGACAAGCGAAGGCGTTAGCCTGAGCGTGCTGACAAGGCGCGAAGCGCCGTGCTGACAAGCGAAGGCCGAAGCGTGCTGAAAGCCTGCGAAGCAGGCGTGCTTACCCCGGGGCACCGAGCACGATGGCGCTTTTGCGCGTAAGCTGTCGAGCGGCAAGCGATACGAGGAGGTAAGGGTAGTGGCGAGCGAGTCACCGGAAAGATTAGAGCAACTGCGCGAGCGTTTCCTGCGGGCGCTCGGCGAGCTGAGCGGCGGGGCCGAAGAAGGGAAGCCAGCCATGGTCTCGGAGGTCGCCACGAGGGCTGGCCTGGACCCGGAGGGGGACCCGGAAGAGAGGGCGTTGAGCGAGAGGCTGGCCGCGGAACTGGTGGAGGCAGGCTACGCCTCGGCGGAGGTGGGTTCGAGAGGCCTCCTGACCATAACACCCGAAGGGGAGCAGGCCGTCAAGAGTTCGTAGATAGCACTTCGGCTCACTGTCTTGGCTGAAAGCCCGTCGCTTCTGGTTCATCGGGCTCGGCCTCTTCGGAAAACCCCCAGCACTACGCCACCTTCGCCATCCCCCAAGCCGAAAACCTGACAAGCGAGGTCCGCTAGGCCCGAGCGTGCCAACAAGCCGCGAAGCGCCGTGCTGACAAGCGAAGGCGAAGCCGAAGCGAGCTGACAAGGCGCCAAAGGCGCCGTGCTGAAAGCCTGCGAAGCAGGCGTGCTAGCCTGTCGCTGACCACGGGTCCGAAACAGCCCGCGGTCCGTACATAGCCGCCCGACCGAACGAAGGAGCAGAAGGGAGCGTTCGATGACCGAAGATGTGAGTATCCTGAGCCAGGAGCAGTTGACCCGTCTCGCACAGTACTTCGACGAGAGGGTGACGTTCTCGCGGCACATAGGGAGCAAGGTCGAGGAGGTCGAGCCGGGCAAGGCCGTCTGCCACATCGACGTGGAAGACCTCCACCTCAACGGTAACGGAACCCTGCACGGCGGGGTCTACGCCTCGCTAATAGACAACGCGATGGGGCTCTCTGTGGCCGCGCTCGTTGGCCTGAGGACGGCGACAATAGGCCTCGACGTCCACTTCCTCGGGGCCGTGAGGGAGGGTAGGATCACCTGCTCCGCCGAGGTCGTCCACCGCACACGCCGCATCGCTACCGTCGAGGCCAGAGTCCGGGATGGTGATGGAAACCTCGTAGCCATGGGCACTGGAACCTTCCGCATCTTCGAGAAGCGAGGAGACCCCATCGTCTGACGACGCACCCGGCACACCGTGATACTACCGGTTCGACGTACCATTGGGTCGGTATGCGGCAACCAGTGCAGGGGCGGTTCGCGAACCGCCCTACGCGACCGTGGTTTGGCCGGTATGATTTCGGGTTAGATACGTGGGAAAGGGAACGCAGCTCGGCGGTGTACCAGGAGGAGACATGTTCAGTACAGAGAGACCGTGGCTCGAGGTATACGAGAAGGGGAAGGTCGAGCCTGAGACGCGGATCTTCGAGGGCTCTCTATACGAATTGTTTTCGCGCGCGGTCGAGGAGCACCGTGGGAAGACTGCGCTGAGCTTCTACGACACTACCTTCGAGTTCGGGCGGCTGCAGGCACTTGTAGAGAAGATGGCGGCATCACTCGCGGCGAGCGGGGTCGAGAAGGGAGATAGGGTCGCGCTCATGCTCCCGAACTGCCCGCAATATGTGGTCTCCTTCTTCGCGACCGTGAGGCTTGGGGCTATCGTTACCCAGATCAACCCCATGTACGTAGAGCGCGAGATAGGGCATATTTTGAATGACTCCGGCGCCCAAACCATCGTCGTATATGCCGACGTGTACGAGCGGGTGAAGGCCGTGCTGCCCGATACGAACCTGAAGACCGTCGTCGTCGTGGACTTCGTGGGCGAGCAGGAGGGGCTGAACGCCGGGCACCGCTCCTTCGGAGATTTCCTCGCGACGGATGCCGAGCCCGCCCCTGAGGTGGATATAGATCCTGCCGAGGACGTGGCGGCGTTGCAGTACACGGGCGGAACGACAGGGATGTCCAAGGGCGCTATGCTCACCCACCGTAACCTGGTCGCCAACGTCCAGCAGACTATCGACGTGTTCGTGCGCGATCCGGCCCAGTTCACAGGCCGCAAGTGCGTTGGCGCGTTGCCTTTCTTCCATATCTATGGTCTTACTTGCGTGATGCTCTTTGGCATCAGGCTCGGCATCGAGCAGGTACTGCTGCCGAGGTTCGAGGTGCAGGAGGCACTGGCGGTCTTCGAGAATGACCGGCCGACGATGTTCTCCGGCGTTCCTACGATGTACATGGCGCTCCTGGCGGGCGGCGCGGACCTGCGCAAGCACCACCTTCACGACGTGCAAATCTTCAACTCAGGTGGCTCCGCACTCCCTGTAAACCTGAAACGCTCATTCGAAGAGCAGGTTGGCAAACCCCTTTTCGAGGGCTACGGCCTCTCCGAGGCCTCCCCCGTGACACACAACAACCCGCCGTTCCTGGGGCAGGGACGCGAGGGAAGCATTGGCATCCCCATTCCTTCGACAGAGGCGAGGATAGTAGACGTGGAGACGGGGAAGACCGAGATGCCCATCGGCGAGTCGGGAGAGCTGATCATCAAGGGCCCGCAAGTAATGAAGGGCTACCTCAACATGCCGCAGGAGACGGCAGAGACGAAAAAGGACGGCTGGCTCTATACGGGCGACGTCGCCAAGATGGACGAAAGCGGCTACTTCTACATCGTAGACAGGAAGAAGGATATGATCGTAGCCTCAGGCTACAATGTGTACCCGCGCGAGATCGAAGAGGTGCTTTTCGAGCACCCCGATGTGGCCGAGGCTGTCGCAATCGGTGTCGCCGACGAGTACAGGGGCGAGGCAGTCAAGGCCTTTGTAGTAAGGCGGTCCGGCGCCTCGACGACGGAGGAGGATGTACTGGCCTTCTGCAAGGAGCGTCTCGCCGCCTATAAGACCCCGAAGGCCGTCGAATTCCGCGAGGAACTGCCCAAGAGCGCCGTGGGTAAGCTCTTGCGCCGCGTCCTGGTAGACGAGGAACGCGCGAAGACAGAGGCAACGTCTCGGAGCTAGGAGGAGAATGCCTTGAACGCCCTGGATCTCTTCCGTCTCGACGGCAGGACGGCAATCGTAACCGGTGGCGGACGCGGTCTGGGCCGCTACATGGCAGAGGCCCTCTCAGACGCCGGGGCCGGCGTCGTGCTGTGCTCGCGAAAGATAGAACCTCTCGAGGAAGTGCAAAGTGAGATAGAGGCCGGAGGTGGCAGGGCGCTGGCCGTCGAGTGCGACGTCACCGACCCCGAGGACGTGGAGAGAGTGGTGTTGCAGGCCGAGGAGGCTTTCGGGAGTCTCGATATAGTCGTCAATAATAGCGGGGCTACGTGGGGGGCGCCGCCCGCGGAGATGCCGTTGGCGCGCTTCGACCAGGTACTCAGGGTGAACGTGAGGGGGACGTTTCTCATGTCCCAGGCGGCCGGGCGGCTCATGATCGAACGCGGTTCGGGCGGTACCATCATCAACATCTCCAGCGTGGCAGGACTGGTCGGCGGCCACCCCGACTACATGCAGACCGTAGGCTACAACTCCTCCAAAGGCGCCATCATCTCCATGACCCGTGATCTGGCGACCTCGTGGGCCCCGCATGGCATCACCGTCAACGCCATAGCCCCAGGCTGGTTCCCTACCCGTATGAGCGGCGGCCTGATCGAGAAGTTCGAAGAGAGGATGCTCCAGGGCATCCCTCTCCACCGTTTCGGCAACCCCGAGGACCTCAAAGGAGTCGTGATCTTCCTCGCCTCGCCAGCCGCCGCCTACGTCACAGGCCAGACCCTCGTAGTAGACGGCGGCGCCACAGCCTGGTAGCAAAGATACCTCATTGGGGGATGTAACGGGCAAGCTGCAGATTGCCGAGTTCCTCCATCGAATTTGACCGGTGGACTTCGGCAGGGCTACACTACAGCCTCCTCCGACCCTTTCCGGACGGTTTCTCCAGGCTCGACTTTAGCCATTCACGCCGCGTAGCAAACCGCCTATGCCTATTTCGCGCGCCAGGCACAATGGAGGGCCGGGGTCGCCCATCGGGGCCCCGGCCCTGCCGAGAGGGCGACCGTCCAAGGGGAAGAAGATATCTTCCCATGCCGCTCGTGCAGCTGTGGAGGCACGCGCCTTCCAACAATGTTGGTGCGCTACTCCTCCGCACCCAACGGCTGCTAGTCTGCCACTGAGTCGCTTGCCCACCCGCCTTCTCTGTGGGCCTTCTCGCGGCAGGCCGTGCAGACCTCCATACCAATTGCCATCGCAAAGATGTCTGGGCGCCGCTCGTGCAGGAGCCCCACAAGTTCTGGCTCCTTACGCATCTCGTGCCAGAACGGACTTTCATCCAACGCCTTAGCGATGCGCTCAGCGGCTTGCTGGTCAAGCGCTCCTCCGCAAACCTCGCATACCCTCTCCTCTACTTCCATACGCCTCCTTCTCCTATCGCGGTCTCCGTGCGCGGCTCTTATAGTATCGCGCAGCAGCTTGAGCACTCTACGCTCGTGCGGGTCAAGCATATCGTGCTGTGTGTGCTGCTGCCTGTCCTGCAAAAGTTGCATTGCAGCGCACGCTGCGCGGTAGAGTTCGCCCTGATCTGTGAGTTCGGTACCTAATTTGAGGAAGTCGGGAAAATACCCGAAGGCAGCCGAGTTGAGGACGGTGCGCTCATAGGTGTTGGACCGTGGCTATGCGCCCTTCCGAGAATTCACCTTACACGCACTTGGGTGAATAAGCCGCCTCGCGGTGTTAAGCACCCTTTCGTTGCTCGGTTCCTGAGGGGGCCACGATGTCTTTATTTGCTTCGACTAGGGCTCGATAGTCCTCCTTCGCGGCCTCGAGGATGCCCTCCTTGGTTGCTCCGTGGACACTGAAGGCTGCTACGAAGGCGTCGTCTTGACGGCGCAGGACGATTGTGTCGGGGTCGGACTCGTCTATGTAGTAGTTGAAGACTGGAAGCCTAAGCTCGTCCATCGCACACTTCCACGCTTGCGCTCACTGTGGAGGCTTCGGGAATGGAGAGACGAGTGCTACTCCCCTCCAGGGATGCTCTCCTATCCATACTCCGATGCGTACTTCGCCCGGACGCAGGATTCGCTCCTTCTAGTGGCCACTTTCCCTCGCATGCTTGTGCGCAGCCGGCACATTATAGAGTAGGATGTTCACTAATGTAAGAGAAGTGCAGAAATGTCAACCAAAAGACTGGCATGTCGGGTAGAAAGCGGAGTGGGACGAAACAGAGAAGGCAACTAGGTTGGTCGCACTTGGCCACAGGTGATAACGTTCGGCTCATGAACGCGGACTTCACCAAAGATGAGCTACTGGAGGTGCCGCAGATATCCCACTACCTGCGGGTTAGCGACGTGACGATCTACCGTTGGTGCCGGGAGGGGCGGCTACCCTGCCTGAAGCTAGGTAACACCTGGCGCATTAGGCGTTCGGCCTTGGAAGAGTTCTTAGCCCGGGGCGAGCACTCTGCCACGCTGGTCGGGCAGCTACGTTCCTTCTATCGCGTCCCTGACAACGTGTTAGCGAGCGCCCAGACTACGGAGAAGCTCCACCAACTCGACGCCGCTTTCTTTAGGGTGGGCGAGGTACGCGGGGGAACGCTGGCGAAGTTCTTGGGCCCTGAGACTGGGGCATCGGTCGAGGAGCTACGCAGCGATTGGGAGGGCGCGGGGCTCGAGGTAGAGCGCCTGGAGGCAGAGGGCCGCTTGCACTTTGTGCCCGAGGATAAAGACGAAGATCACGTGGAGGCGCTGCGACGCTACTACGAGGACGCGGCCCAGGGAGGTCGCACCATCTGGGTATCCTTCGACTGGGCGGTGGGTGTTGACCTCGAGGAAGCGCTCAAGCGCCAGGGGAAGCTCACGAGTTACGTGGCGGATAGGCAGCTTGTGGTGCAGACGGGCATACTGGAAAGGGCTACGGACGAGTGGGCGCTCCCTGTGGGTCGGAAGGCTCAGCTGGCGCACACGGCGACGGTGTGGCTCTCTGAGGTCGGCTTGGCAAGGACCCGAGCTTCGCCGCTAGCTGAAGGCTAGCAACTTCGGAGAATCTCAATTCCCTGTAGTTCATGAATAGAAGCCCGCCGCGCGGGAGAGGGTAGGAACGCGGGGGGGCGGAGATGGGGCGTGAGAAGGATCACCCCACAGATGTGGTCTAATTGGTCTAAGTTGGGAGCCTGTCCGCATGCCGACCCCTTTGATAAACCCCTAGGCTCCGGGCACCTACCTGACAACTCTCATCCCCCCATCATCTATCTGATTCTTTCAGGACTAGCCCCAGCGCTTCGGCGGGCAACACGTTTATGAAGTCACCGCCGTGGAGGCCACACAAGCCCACGCATCCTAGGCCGTGGATAGTGCAAATCTCCTCGATCTCCTCTAGCGTGGCGGGACGCGCCTTCATGTCCTCGTAGCCCAAAGCGGCGATAATTGAGGCTGCGCGCTCTAATGAGATGGGGACTAAGAGCGTGGGCACGCCGTCCCTATCGATAACCGCTGGCTCCTCTACGTCCGAGTACGGAGCGGGTGGACGCCACAGAACGTGCGGATGGATCTGCTGTACATCATCCAAAACCCTCTCCATTCTACAGAGTACGGGTAAATCTAGCAGCGGACAGGAGGGGGGAGGCGTCCAGCCGCTAGGCTGCGGACTCCGGAAGCTGTGAGGGAAAGACCGCAGTACTCCCAGGTCCACTGACAAACTACACCATCCCCCGTGGCTCGTTGTTAAATGGGCGCAAACCCTCGGTAAAAGTTAGGTAAACCGTGTAGGGCCTTGGCGACGCGAACTTCTTAGAACGCCGTCAGCGCGAAGTTCGCAGAATTCACCTTCCACGCACTTTGTGAATAGGGCAAGCAGAGGAAGGGCTGAGGCATCTCAGCCCTTCCGCCACCTTCGTCCAGCTACAAATAGTTCACGATCCGCTGGTGGGTCTCAGTCGTCGTTGGGCCCGTCATTGTCGTTGGATCCGTCCTCGTCGGCTGCCTGGCCGACGACGTTGTAGTCGCCATCGAGATGCACCTCGAGCTGGCTGCCTCCGTCGCGGGTGACCTCGACCTCGTAGACGTCGCTGGTGCCGTACCCATCGTCTCGCTCGACCTCGGTGACGGTTCCGCCGCCCACCGCCGCAATCGCGGCGCTCTTGGCCTTGTCGGCTTCGGGAGATGTTACCTGCTCCTCGGAGTCGGTGCCGTTGGCGTAGGCGATCCCGGCAGCGCCGAGGGCTAGCAACATCGCGACCGCTGCAGCAATCACCAACGTCTTCACGTTTATAACGCTTGCGTACACTTCATCAGCTCCTTCTGTCTAATTGGCTCTGGGGCGCAGTGTAGTGGGTGAAGATGTGAATTGGATGTGAATTTTGACAACTTCAGAGAATTTCCCTTCTACGCACTCGGGTGAATAGCGTGACGTTACGGATGCGGGCGTCGCGACGTCGCGGCCATCATACTTGTAACCGCTGCCGATACGCCTTCTGCCTAAACTACGCCGATGAGCACGTCTTGACCTAAGAGCGCTCGCGGAGTAGTTTAGCTTGGGTCTATACGGACGGACCAGTAGCGAGGAGAAGGGAGCCGGGCGGCACGTGCTTAGCACGATCTTCTACGGCCTCTTGATCATCTTGGCCTCAGTTGCGACGGCCGTCTCGGGATTGATGGTGGCCCAGCGCCTGATCCCTTTATCCGTCCGCCAAGCGCACAACGCCACCACCGGTACGATCTACGCCGCCCTTTACGTCATGTTCGGCGTGTCGGTTGGCTTCTCGCTGTTCCTGGTCTGGCAACAATTCAACACGGCACGCCAAGTAACGCAGAACGAAGCGGCCTCCGTCGAACGGCTCTACCGCCTCGCCCAAAGGTTCCCCGAGCCTGAGCGAGATCGGGTTCAGGATAAGGCCGTCTCTTATGCCAGGGGCGTGGTGGAAGAAGAGTGGCCCTCGATGACGAGGGGAGTGGCAAGCCAGCGCGTAGGAACGCTACTGGAGGAACTGCGGCGCGCCGTGCAGGAGTTCGAGCCCCACACCGCCGCCCAGGACGCGCTCTACAGCGCAGCGTTGGCGGAGTTGGACGAACTAGAAGAGAATAGACAGTACCGTCTGCTGGCTGTTAGGGAAGGCATACCGTACATCCTGTGGGTGGTGCTCGTCGTCGGAGGAGTACTCACCATAACTTTTACCTACCTCTTCGGTATGGATAGCGTTCGGTTGCAAGCCGTGGCGGTGGCGGGGCTGTCGGTGCTCATCGCCCTCATCCTTTACGTGATCGGCGCCCTGGACTACCCCTTTAACAGCGGGGTACGGGTAAACGCGGAAGCGTTCGAGCAAGTCCTACGCGAGGTCGGGGCTACTCCGATCCCCGACCACATGGCCCTTCGGTCTACTGCCCTATCAGGGCGGGGCTATGCAGGGTTGTGAATACGAACTTCCGAGAACTCCGTAAATCGGAAGTCCAACTTCTGAGAATTCCACTTTCACGCACTCCGGTGAATACGCTCCCGTCAATGCGCCTGAAGCCTCCGGCTGGCATCATGGACGTTGCCGACCCGTAGGAGATAACGCGAGTTGGCAAGAGGAGGAACTTCTATGTCTGCATCGGAGAACATGGCATTGGCTAGGCGTCTCATGGAGGCACGAGTCAAGGGAGACGTGGGCGCCGTGGACGAGATGTTGGCCCCCAACTTCGTCAGCCACGCTAGACTGCTTCCCGACCAAGCGCCTGACCGCGAAGGCGCAAAATGGGCGGTTGCCCAGCTCGCTGCCGCCTTCTCTAAGGCTAGGGTAGTCGTCGAGGACCAGGTAGCCCAAGGCGACAAGGTGGTGACTCGCTTCGTCGTGCACTCCACTCACGATCAAGGGGAGCTTATGGGCGTTGCGCCTACCGACAGGGAGCTGACCAGCACGCACATCGTCATCCAGCGCATCTCAGGGGGCAAGATCGCCGAGGAGTGGGGCATAGGAACGATGGGCTGGAAGCTGAGGGGGCAGCGCCTAGAGCAAGAAAGGATCGAGCGCGAGCTAGTCGAGCAGGAGCTTAGGGTGGCACGAACCATTCAGCAGGCATCACTCCCCAAGGAGATCCCCACATTAGAAGGCTGGCAGATTGCTCCCTACTACCGGCCAGCCAGGGAGGTGGGAGGAGACTTCTACGACGTCTTCGATCTCCAAGAGGCACGAGTGGGAGTAGTAGTGGGAGACGCCACAGGTAAAGGCATGCCCGCAGCTTTGGTAGTGAGTGCAACCTCCAGCATGCTACGGGCAGTAGCTCAAGCCTTAGGTTCCTCCTCGCCGGGGGAGGTGCTAGGGAGGGTTAATGAGACGCTGTTTGCCCGCATTCCTCCCAACATGTTTGTGACCTGCTTCTACGCCATCCTAGAGCCCGAGAGCGGCACCTTGAGCTACGCCAACGCTGGCCATGACCTACCCTACCTACGTCGCCGTGGTGGCGAGGCCGAGGAGCTAAGAGCTAGGGGGATGCCCCTTGGGCTGATGCCTGGGATGGGCTACGAGGAAAAGGAGATAGTACTGCAGGCTAGCGAGGTCGCCCTCTTTTACAGCGACGGTCTTGTAGAGGCCCACGACCCTGAAGGTGAGATGTTTGGCTTTCCGCGTCTGCGGTCACTCGTCGCCGAGCACGCTGAGGAGGTGTCGCTAGGTGACTCTCTGTTGGAAGACCTTTCCTCCTTCGTGGGGGAGGGCTGGAAGCAAGAAGACGACATCACCCTCCTTACGCTGAAGCGTTCAGCAACTCGACGCTGAATTTCGGAGAACTCCGTCACGGCGAAGTTCGCCTTACCATAATTCTCGGAAGTTTATATACGAGATGCTGCATAGCAGGGGTCGCATAGGCCCCTCAGAGCCTCACTAAGACCCTCGGCGCCACGGGCCGGGGCTCTCTGCGGGGCTCCGGCCCTCTTTGTTAGCATTCTCCACTTGGGAGGAGGCTCAAAGGGAGGAAAGGGATGTTCAGGCGGAGGAACCAGCAAGAAGAAGCTCAGGAGAAAGGGTCGCAAGAGCCGGGGGTTGTGCCGTGGCAAGAAGCGGCGTTTAAGCTACTCGTTTTCGAAGTAGTCTCCGTCAGCATACCTCTCTTGGTGTTGAGGCTCATCAATAAGCTGCTCACCCGTAGCTCCTGATCGGGCGCCCCCTTTATTTACCCAACTACCTAGTACTACTTCGTTAGTAATGCGGTAGGCTGGCGGCATGGACAAGAAACCGAACATACCCTACGCCGTACCCAAAGCTTCGAGCGATCCCTTGCCTGAGATTGCCGAGTTCCTCGAGCCCTTCGCCTCCCTGTTTCGC
>DASSCV010000489.1:0-6121 GCA_035697505.1 Rubrobacter sp. | reverse complement strand
CGCGATCGTGTATTCTCCACTGCCACGGTAGAGACTGGGCTCCTAGCACGCAACTCTCCTGCATGGGGCTTTGCACTCACCTAGCCCACAGTACCTGAGTTGCATGCCTTCGGCGGAGTGGCGTCCCATGCTACCGACCACGCATGTACTGCAACTGGTACTGCAACCGGGCTAGTACGCGCTGGTACACGATGGACAAACCGATGCCGCCAGATCATCGAAAACCGCCTAAATAAGCGCATATCCCGGACACACCAGGACGCACTAGAACGTACTCAAGCAAACTCGTAACTGGAGCAGGTCAGCGGTTCGAGTCCGCTCGTCGGCTCTCCTACTTTTTGATGATTTGCAGGTAAAACGTGGAGTGTGACGGAGCAGTCGGGTCTCCCCATACCGCAACCGTACTGCAACCCGTTCAACACAGGGCGCTCTCCATAGCACTTGTTGCTCGGTTCGGAAATCCTAGGGGAGAGGTCGTGAGAACATCAGCGCTACTGACAACGACTAGCACAGAGCATGTCTTCCTCCCCTCGGGACATGAGGAGATCCTTCCGAAGGACACGCCGCGGTTCCCCAAGTGGACGAGCCAGTTCTCGTGGAGCACCTACGGTGGCCTTCGTGCACCCGACCATCTTCACCGGCAGCGAGATTCCTTCGGCCCACAATGCCGGGTGCACCGTTCCGACCATACAAAGCTCCGTGCTCGAGTTCGTCATCGACACCACGCGGGTAGTGGCAAACCTGATCACTTCGGGCACGCTCAAGCGCTACCGAGAATTTCTATTCTCCCACGAGGTTTGGTGAATGCGGGTGAGAGAAGAGGCCAGCGTATCTCACCCCGGCCTCCGCCCGCCGCAAGTCTCCTCTGGAGCTCAATCGTCGTCTTCGGTATCGCCCGGCCCATCAAAGTCGCCTGGTTCATCAGCGTCTTCGACCTCGCCTGCCTCACTAGCGTCTTCGTTACCCGCAACCTGGGCACCGTGCACCCCTGTGCTCGTGTTGTTCGGGGCGCTGTTGCTGGTGGCGTAAGCCACGCTAGCACCGACGAGCAGCAACATCGCTGCCACCACTGCTAGAAGCGCTCTCTTTGCGTTCACTCTTTCACCTCCTTTCGTCTAACGCTCGGGCGGAGTGTAATGCGCGAACCTGAGGATCGGATGAACACAGGATTAGAGCCGGATTAGGAATCATGCGGACTTCAAAGAACAATTTAGATGAAGGTAGTTCGTAGCCTAGAGTCCAGTGTAGTTCGGGCATATGATCCTTCGCTTTGGCGTATGAGGATGGTACCGGCACCATTCTACTCCGGGCCTTATGTACACGTCCGTGTAGAATCGCGAAAGGAAGGGAGAACATATGAGATCGGGAACGCGTGTACTGGTCATAGAAGATGATGACTATACGGCCCGCCTACTAAAGCTGCAGTTGGAACATCGTGATCTCAAAGTGAGGTGCGAGTACGATGGTCCTTCTGGACTTAAAGCGGCTATGCAGTTCGATCCCGACGTTATTGTCCTCGATATTATGCTGCCCGGCCTCGACGGCGTGGGAGTATTGAAAGACCTCAGACGTAGGGGCGACCAGGTGCCGGTAATCATGCTCACCGCCCGCGATACGCCGCTTGACAAAGTCTACAGCCTTGATACGGGTGCCGACGACTACCTCACCAAGCCTTTCAGCATGGAGGAGCTCTTAGCCAGGATCAGGGCGCTACTGCGGCGAGTCGGGGGCGACGAGGTGCTGAGGGTAGAGGATCTCGAAGTAAACACAGCAACCCGCGAGGTTAAACGCGGCAAGAGGAAGCTGGACCTTACCCTGAGGGAGTACGAGCTCTTGGAGTTTATGGCACGAAACCCTCGGAGGGTCCTTTCGCGCGACCTCCTGCTCTCGCGGGTCTGGGGACAAGTATCTGGCGTGGAGACTAACGTGGTAGATGTTTACGTGGCCTACTTACGCAAGAAGTTGGAGGCGCCTGGGGAGCCGAAGTTGATCCACACCGTCAGGGGCGTCGGTTACGCATTGAGAGGGGAGTAGGACGTTGCCGATCCGCTGGCGCCTAACACTCTTTAATACACTGGCGATAGGAACGATCATGCTCGTTTCGGGACTGACGCTCTTCTTCTCAGTACGAGCAGCCTTGTTGGCGGGCGTCGAGCAGAGTGCACGCGACAGCGCGCTTGCAGCGGCCGATACCGTGGATTCCGGAGAAGCCTTGCGGCAGGACGATATGGAAAGGTTCAGACTACGCGGGGGTGTCGTCCTCGTTCGAGCTAAGGATGGCAGGGTGCTCGCCCAGACCGTGGATCTGCCGGGTAATGCAGAGGAGCGCGATTCCATCTGGCGCCGAGCGCTACGGAGCGACCAACCCGTGGGCCGTACACTGCAAATCACCGAGGGCACTTCAGTTTATGTGTACGCGGTGCCCGTTGATCCACCGCGGGGGCCGGCGCGCGTGGTGGAAGCTGGCCGATCCTACGAGGCCGCCGAGGAGGCGCTGGAGACCTTCAGTACCGTGTTGGTCATCGGTGCTCTCGCGGCGCTCTTGCTTTCGCTGAGCGGGGCGTATCTGTTAGCTCGGGCGGCGCTTTCCCCCGTGGGTGCGGTAGTAGCTGCTGCTCGAAAGATCACGGAGAGCGACCTCTCTGAGCGCCTACCCGTGGCTAACCCTAAGGATGAGATAGGGAACCTGACCGCAACCATAAACGCTCTCCTAAGTCGTCTGGAGGAGGCATTCGCTCGTCGTGAGGAGGCGCTCTTGCGCTTGGAGGAGGCGCTTGGGAAGCAGCGCCGTTTTGTCGCGGATGCCAGCCACGAGCTCAGGACTCCCCTCACTAACGTAGAGGGTTACGCCGAGATGCTCGAGGAGTGGGCTCTCAAGGATCCAGAAACCGCCCGAGAAAGCGTGGAGGCGATCCGGGAGGAGTCGAGGAACATGCGGCAGTTGCTCGAGCAGCTACTGGCCTTGGCCCGCGGTGACGAAGGGGCTCCGCTCGAGTTCAAACCGCAAGATTTCGGCGCAGTCGCCCAAGAAGCAGCGAGGATCGCACAAGGCGCCGCAAGGGGCAAGGTCAGCGTCGAGTATGTTCCTCCGGAGCACAAGATCGTTGGGATCTTCGACCGCGGCCGCCTCCGACAGGCACTGTCTATACTCTTGGATAATGCCATAAAGTACACCCCGGAAGGAGGAGAGATACGAGTATGGCCGCGCGAGAATGACGGTCAGATGGAGGTGGCCGTCTCCGACACGGGCGCGGGAATCCCCGAAGATCAGTTGCCTTTAGTATTCGAGCGCTTCTACCGAGCAGATCAGGCACGTACGAGGGGTGGTGCGGGCCTTGGGCTTGCCATAGCACGCCAGATCGCCGAAGCTCATGGTGGTACCATAGAGGCCCAAAGCACGCCAGGCACAGGTTCTACGTTTATCTTGCGGATTCCTCAAACAGGTCGCAACCGCTAACACACACATGATTTCTATTATCTGGACATCCCATCCTCATCTCTAATCGTTTGCTAATCCCTTTCTAAGGGATCTCCATGAATCCTTGGCGATAATTTGGGCATGTACGGAAGAGTAAGAGTACGGAGGTTGAACGGTACACAAGAGGTGTGTCGACGAGAAGTAATCGTCTTAAAGTGCATTCAGAACACCAAGGAATCAGTAAGGAGACAAGCGAAGTGAATCTGACCATGGGAAAGAGCAGGTTACAGGAGTCGGAGCTCAAGCAAGAGAAGGTCTGGGACGAAATAGATCCTCACGCCAAATACAATGCGGTGTCGGATGCTTGCTGGCTATACCAAGACCGGGCACTCGAGCAGACTCTGCGTAGGCTTGACTGGCGTAAGGCCCGCAAGCGGGTCCTCGGGCGTGGAGCGGTAGGACGGGAGTGGATGGAACGAGGGAGGGGCGAACTGCGTATTGGGCGTAGGGGCCTGGAGATGCGCTTCACCAGCGGTACGCGTGTCATGGGCTGGAAGGAGCTCCAAGACTTCGTCCGGGCTAGGCGGTCCTGAGTTTGTCCTCGAGAGAGACAGCTGACCGGATGACGGGCGTTGTCGCGGGCATCGAGGGAGCCCTACGAGGTACACCAGACACCGTATGGCAAGGGCTACGGGTGGTATGGAAACGAAGACATTACCAATGAAGATCGATCTCACCGGCACACCTTGAGCGAAGGCAGGTCACATGCACCACGGCCGAGAGGACCACACCCAACGACCCAAGCCGATGCGCCTACTGGCCGCGGCCATGCTCAGCGTTAGCTTGTCGGCGGGGCTCCTAACCAGCGCGTGTGGAGCAGACACCACAGCTGCGACGAAGGACAAGAACGACAGGACGTCGACAACGGCGGCGAGCTCCACGACAACCGACACAGCTGGGAGTAGGAAATCGAAGAGTATTCCCCAGCCGCTCGTTCCCGCCGACATACCAGTAGCGCCCCAGAGCGAGCGGGTAGATCTCAGTACGCCGACCTTCTCGGACCCGACCAACGTCACCAACCCGCTGTTCCCTGTATCCAAGCAAGACTCGGTGCTGATGGTCGGACATGTTGATGGCAAGCCGTTCAGGACGGAGGTAACCCTGCTGCCCGAGACCAGGATCGTCGAGTGGCAGGGCAAGCGGATCGAGACACTCGTCTCCCAGTACATGGCCTACCTCGACGGACGCATCCAGGAGGTCGCATACGACCTCTACGCCCAGGCCGATGATGGGTCCGTCTGGTACTTCGGCGAGGACGTCGCAGACTTCGAAGACGGCGCTATCGTGACCAAGGAGGGCACCTGGATCGTCGGCAAAGACGGTCCTGCAGCGATGATCATGCCCGCCGACCCGAAGGTCGGGGATGCGTATAGGACCGAAAACACCCCTGGCATCGCGTTCGAGGAGGTCACCGTCATGGCTGTAGGCAAGACCCTCGACGGTCCGCTTGGTCCTGTCAAGGGAGGGCTCCTGGCCGAGGAGCTCCACATGGACGGGAAGACGGAGGGCAAGACCTTCGGGCCCGGCTACGGCGAGTTCTACACGTCCGATGGAAGCGACGTTGAGGCCCTCGCCCTCGCCGTTCCGACTGATGCTCTCCCGGGCCCACTACCTGACGAACTCGGTGATCTTAACAGCGGTGCGCTCGAGACCTTCGACGCGGCAAATTCCAGCAACTGGAATGCAGCCTCTACCGCGGTCAACAAGATGAACGCTGCCTGGAAGACCTACAGGAGGGGCAAGGTTCCGAAGAAGGTAGAGCCTCGCATCAATGAAGCCCTCGCAGCCCTCAAAGCAGCTGTGGATGCCCGCGACGCAGAGCACACCCCTCAGGCTGCAATCGACGTTGCCCAATGGAGCCTTGATCTCCGGCTGCAGTACAGGCCACAGACCGAGGTCGACCTGGCCCGCATGGACCTCTGGGCCGACCAACTTACGCTCGACGCGGCGGCGCGGGAGGTTGGTTCGGTCGGCGGGGATGTCTTTACCATCAGTTACATCAGAGACCGTATCCTGAACACCCTGGATGGTGCTGATGTCGTCCGCGTCGACAGCGAGGTCCAGAAGCTTCAGGTGGCGGTAGCCGATGACGATCTCTTGGCAGCTTCCGAGGCCGCAGAGCGTCTCAAAGAGACCCTCAAGCCGTTCCAAGAGTGAACCGAGGCAAGTTCAAAACTCTCGATAATGGCGAAGTTGCGAGACCCTTCATCGCGAAGTTGGCAGAATATCCACTTTCCACGAGCTCAAAGCCTCGTCCCTTACATTGGCGTTCTCCGAGTGGTTGCAGGGCACAGCAGGCGGCGTAGGCGAATCCTCTGGCATTGACCATCTGACCGATGTGCCCGAGTCTGGGTGGGTGCGGCGCCGTCGTTCGCCCGAGTGCCGAGACGCTGATTACTGCGAACTTCGCATTTATGGAGTTCTGCGAACTTCGCGTCGACGGAGGTCTAGGAAGTTGTTTGTGAGGTAGCGTTCCTGGTGATGTGCTACCCCCAGCCGATGTGCCCGTTCGCAGAGACGGTGTATTATTCCCCCGTCCGTTACGTAACGGGGTGGGGGGCTTCGTCCTTTCCTCCTCCGCCCAGAAGAGCTAAAGAAGGAGATAGGGATGAGAAGGACCCTCATGTTGCTGTTTTCGACGGC
>DASSCV010000488.1:0-4372 GCA_035697505.1 Rubrobacter sp. | reverse complement strand
GATCTCCGGCAGGACCGTCCTGACCTCTCTGAAGTACCTCTGCCAGCGACTGGTATTTCTACTGAGCAGATCCAGCACCTGGACAAGATTCGACGCATCAGGTGCAAGCTCACGGTTGACCTCGATAGGGTTCTCGTCGATGCCGAACCTTACCGCTCTGAAAGCGTACAGTCGGGCGAGGATCATTCGCGCCAAACCCGTAGTCAACTCCGGGTTAGGGGGAGGCCAAGCATGAACGACTTCCCTACGGGACATCTCGCCCGAAGGGCTTATGACCATCTGCAGATAAGCGCCAGATAGGTTGGGGGACGAGTCATAGACGGACAATTGTGAGGAAAGGATATCTCCGCTGCCATAGACGGCCCTCACAGTAACGCCATCAGATAGCATGGCCTGGACCGGAGCCTCCCCATCGTTCGTCCTGTCTGAGCTTGTAGGTGCGTTGAAAACGGGCATCTCTGTAGCCAACAGCTCAGCAAGTTCTTCTGCTCCGAGCCAAACCGAGAACTCCGCCTGTGATAAGGCGTTCGATGGCGCAGCGCCTGGCCTGGGAACAGTTTTCGTGCTTAGATGCGGCTTGTTCGCGAAGCTCAATCCCAGGGCCTCGGCCAACGCTGTCTTGCCGACGTTGTTGCGCCCGACAATCACATTAAAGCCAATACGGTTTAGTTAACGAACGCGCTGGCTCTTCTTGGTAAGGTGAAGGAAGAACCACCAACCTTCTCCACCAAGGAGCCAGCGCATGCCGCTAAGGATACGCCACATAGACCCCGATGCCACCCTCAGCTCGCAGGTCTCCTTGGAGGCCCTCGCTCGGATCGTCCCCGAGGCGACCGTTCGCGAGGTCCTCAAGGAGTGTAACGCCACCGAGCGGCGCACCCGCAAGCTCTCTGCAGCCTTCGTCGTGATCTTGTGCGTGGCGATGAACCTCTACACCAACGATTGCATCTCCCACGTCTTCTTCCGATTGGTATGCCGGGTGCGCTGGCTGCTCTCAGACCCGACCATGGGGGTGCGCATCAGCAAGGGGGCTTTGTGCCAGGCCCGCTACAGGCTGGGCGCGAGGCCGCTGGTAGCCCTCTTCAAGAGGGTCTGCTCCGAGCCCTTGGCCGAACCCGAAACCGCCCCCGATGCGTTCTTGTTCGGGCTGCGCCTCATGGCCGTAGACGGCACCGTCATCGATCTGCCCGACACCCCAGAGAACGTCCGGGTCTTCGGCAAGCGCAACTCCCCGCGCGGTACTAGCTCCTGGCCGCAGGCGAGGGTGGTCGCCATAAGCGAATGCTCAACCCACGCGGTGCTGGAGGCGGGGGTGTGGCCCCACGACTTCGACGAGCGCGCCGCCGCACAGAGGCTTTTGCGCGGGGTGGGAGAGGGCGTCTTGTTGCTGTGGGACAGGGGATTGCACAGCTTCGAGATGGTCCAGGGCGCCCTCGCTCGGGGCTCGGAGTTGCTGGGGCGGCTGCCCCGGACGGTCAAGCCCGGACCGCCCGTAGCAACCCTCAAAGACGGTACGCAGCTGGTGTGGGTTAGACCCTCCGACTACGGCAGGCGCGAGAAGCGGGGCGAGCGGGTGCTGGTGCGCCTGATCCGTTACACCATAGACGATCCCAACCGTCCCGGCCACCGCATCGAGCATCGCTTGATCACCTCGCTTTTGGACCCCGGGCGGGCAGGAGCCGAGGAGTTGGTGGTAGCCTACCACTCGCGCTGGGAGTTCGAGCTGGCCGTAGATGAGATCAAGAACCACCAGCGTACCCCAAACACGCCGCTTCGCTCCAAGAAAGCCGTGGGTGTGGTGCAGGAGATCTACGCTTTGCTCATAGCCCACTACGTGGTGAGGGCGGTGATGGTGGAGGCGGCCGAAAAGGCCCAACTTGCACCGAATCGGCTGAGCTTCACCAACGCGTTGCGTCTCATAAGGGAGATGATCCCGGAGGCGCAGCGCACCGCCGCGGCGGACCATCCTCGGCTCTACCTGGGGCTTCTCGAAGACGTGGCAGCCAGGCCCCTGGCTCCGAGGACGAACCGTTGCAACCCGCGGGTGGTCAAACGCAAGATGTCCAAATTTAGGGTCAAGAGCCCGTCGCACCGATGTTGGCCTCAGCCAACCAAACCCTTCCGAGAGGCGATCGTTCTCCTTAACTAAACCGTATTGGCTTTAAACCTGGTCAAAACCACCGGCTCCGAACTGCACGTCGTGAGCGTCTTTCCCGGTTCGGCCTACGTACATCCCTACTACGAAACCCACTTCCCAGAGGCGGCCGAACGGTTGCGCCATGAAGCTCGAGAGGAACGACAAAAGATACTAGATGAGCGGGTCGAGCGGATCCGAGAGGCCGGGGGCAGCGTCGCGCAGACGCACATCAGGGAGGGAGAAACGGCTGCAGAGATCGTCGCTTTGGCGGAGGAGCTTGAGGTCGGCCTCATAACGATAGGTAGCAGAGGGCTCGGTGGGGTGAGGAGGATGCTTATGGGAAACGTCTCCGACTCCGTCGTCCGCCACGCACACTGCCCGGTTATGGTGGTGCGTGGAGAACCGGTGGTCTTCCCGACGAAACTCTTAGTGGCAACAGATCGTTCCAGGGAAGCCCAGCTGGCCGCAACGACCGCCGCCGATCTAGCCAAGAGCACAAACTCTGAGCTGCACGTCGTCCACGTCGGGTTCCAGCAGTACAGGGATGAGGCCAAAGAGGAGCTCGACACGGAGGTGGGTATGATAAGTGAGACTGGAGCGCAAGACATACAAGCGCACCTGAAGTTTGGGAGGCCTGCCAGGAGGATAGTTAACTTGGCAGAGGAGCTAGAGGCCGGAGTGATCGTCATGGGAAGCCGGGGCTTGGGCGGTGTAAGGCGGGCATTAATGGGAAGCGTCTCAGACTCTGTTGTGAGGCACGCCCACTGCCCCGTTATGGTGGTGCGTCCGGAGAAGGAACGTACAGTCGAACGCGAAGGGGACTTTCTTACCTAATGGTTTGTACCGAGCTCTCGCACGCTGATCAGTAAACCCTCCCGCGACCAGCCCGAGGGCGGCTTGACGCATATCGGGTTCCGCCTTGCCGCAAGGAAGGCTAGAATCCGTTCGAGTCGGGCAAAGCGGAGCTGAGGAGGAATATCGTGCATGCGCGGGTCGTGATTATGGAGATGCTGTCGATCGATGTCAAAGAGGCGGTGCGCACTTACCGAGACCGGGTGGTGCCCGCCGGCAGAGAACAGGAGGGCTTCAGGGGCGCGTGGATGCTGACCGATCCGGAGACCGGTGAGGGGATGTCGATATCCCTCTGGGACTCGACGGACGCCATGCGCGCTAGTGAAGACAGCGACTTCCACCATCGGGAGCTCGGCGAACTGGAAGCGTTCTTCATAAGCGCGCCTGTACGCAAGCACTACGAGGTCAGCGTCAAGGAGTAGGCCATGTTCGCCGAGGTCCGTAGAAGATGTATCGTGAAGAAGTCTGCATCCGGCACTTCGCAAGACATGGTGTGCAGCTGGCCGATCCCTCACGAGCAGCCCGAGGGCGGCTGAGGGGCCGGTTCCCCAGGTCCTGGTCGGCAGGAGACTGAGCGGGGTTGTTGACGACTTGAGCCGGTCCTATGCTCGCCGCCCTCGAGAAGTGTGCGTGGGGGCCCGCCCGCTGGCATGATGGCCAACGAACGAAGTATCGAGCGAGAAGGAGGCGAAAACCCGTGAGCATCTTCCCTACCAAGATCCTACTGGCGACGGACGGCTCGGAGGACGCCGAGCTGGCGGCGTCTAGCGCGGTCGAGCTGGCAAAGGCGGGTACCTCGGAGCTGCACGTACTCTACGTGGGACCCGGACTGCCCTTGTACGAACTGCCCGATTACCCCGCCCGCTTCGAGGAGGTGGTGGCGGCGCAAAGGCAGGAGGCGCAGAGGATCCTCGATGATCAGGTCAAGGGGGTCGAAGCTCTGGGCGCGACCGTCGTGGGGGTCCACGTGGAGATGGACGAACGGCCCGAGAGGACCATAGTGGAGCTGGGCGAAAAGCTTGGAGCGGGCCTCGTGGTCATGGGCAGCCGGGGCCTTGGCGGGCTGAGGAGGACCTTGATGGGCAGCGTCTCGGACTCGGTCGTGAGGCACGCCCACTGCCCTGTCATAGTCGCGCGCTGGAAGCCCGTCGCCTTCCCGGCCAAGATCCTCATAGCCACCGACGGATCGGAGGGGGCCCGCTTGGCGGTCACCACCGCGGCGGACGTGGCCGAGAGAACGGGTTCGGAACTTCACGTGGTCCACGTCGGGGAGGTGAGACCCGTCTACCACCCCGAAATGCGCGGCTATCTGGCCCGCTACGAAGAGCTCCAACAAGAAGCCCGACGACTGCTGGAGGAGCAAGTAGAGCAGGTAAGGGCGGA
>DASSCV010000487.1:0-3877 GCA_035697505.1 Rubrobacter sp. | reverse complement strand
TATTGCAGTGCTGACATCGCTAGCGAGTGCCTGAGCAGAGATTTCTGACGATTAGTGAAGCCAGCAGCACGACCCTGGTCAAGTAGAGCAGCTACGGAGGACTAGCAGCTCGCTCTCTTAAGTTCATAACACCCTCTAGCCGACATAATTTGGGAATAAATACTGCAATTGAGTGATGCACTCACCACCATAGAGGAGGATGCTACAACCGTTATGTGAGGGAACGGAACCTCGCGTGAGGGCGCAGGGTCGCTACCCGTCCTTCTAGTGGTAGGTGACCTGCGTGTAAGGGCCATAAGGGGCAGCGAATATGGTCGACCAACGACGACGAGACGGAGTAGCCCACCCCCCCAGTTGGCGCGATCCACCCGCCCCAACGGACATGCGACCTACGTCTCCTGAGGCATCAACAAAAGGCCGGCGTTTTGTAGGCACGCCGGCCGGCGTAGAAAAGGTGTCGAGCGAGGACTGCGTGGCTGCTTCAAGCCTTATCCGCTGGGGCGGAACAGCTGCCTTGCTGGGGGGCTTGTCCACCACCCTCGTTGGAAGTCTTCTCCCGCCTACCTATCCATCCAACGACGGAGAATAGGTGCGATGTTGTGGGAGATTCGGAGCTCTACGTACATAAGACACGGATAGTACCCGCCCGTATTATAGTCCCTCACAGGCCAGGCTCTCAGGATCTGGGTTATGGGTCAGACTGAACTTCGTAATGACGGAGTTCTGAGAAGTTCACTACGAGCTAGCAACGCCAAGCAACACCAAAGATACGCCGTTTGCGGGATGTGCCAGGACGCGCGATCTTAGTACAGTGTCGCCTAAGAGTGGGCAGAAGCTCCGAACCGCGCGTCGGCGAACGTGGGCACCTGGGGACGCGGGGAGCCAGTGGTGCAACCGGCTGTCCTCAATGTCCCTGAGGTGCAAGGGGAGGAAGGGGTCTTGATCGGCGTGCGGATTTCGCCTCATACCTGATGCGTCCACCTCCTTGCCGAGACGATCGCATACGAAAATAGAGGAAGGATTGACGATGAGACGCATCATGGTGTTGGTCGCCGCCACGGCCCTGACCGTGTTGGTGACGAGCGGGGCGGCGTTGGCCGTAACCAGGATAGGCACCGATGGCCCCGACACCTTGAGGGGACCAACGGGGACGACCAACTGGTAGGCGAGGGCGGCAACGACATACTCTTAGCTCTAGGTGGCAACGACACCCTGCTGGGCGGGCCAGGCAAAGACGTAGTCAACGGCGACAGCCTCGCAGAACCCTTCGCATGACTCTCCTTCCCACCCGTTCAGGCACCGAGGAGGCACCCCTTTCCACCGAGCACATGATGCCATCAACCAAGACCCGATGCGTCTCCCGAACAGCAATGGTAGCCGTACCGTTTGACACCACTGAGAGCGCAATACCGAGAAACAGCGGGCAACTGCTAGCAAGGAAATCGGCTTAGATAAGCCGATTCTGCAACGTACGGCAACATGCAGAAACTGGGGTGGGCGTGGTTCCAAGAAAGTTGCCGTGGCGGTTGGTCCGTCAGATGGAGCGACTCGGTCACAAGGTAGCGCTCGAACCCTTACCCCAACCCGTATGGGAGGCCCTTACTCGACCGGATTTTCATACCAGCATGGGGCTCCGAAGTCCGGAATGGCTGGCGCGCCTAGCTGCGGCTCCCTTCTATTCTCCCGAACTCCGCGTCGAGTGCGCGGAGGTGCACATGGATATCCCAATCTTTAGCAACATTAGCGGCTTGCAATATTTCCTGCCTGTGCTCCTCGAGTATCGCTTTCTTGTTCATGTGTGAATTATCGAGCCCTTTGACAGAAGAGAACTTTCGAGGCGAGACATAGGTTCCAAGTCCCGGCCCAGTCAGCCAAGAGATCGCATCAGACTGCGACTTGGGATCCATTTCATCCACCACCTGATGTGTTTGTATAAGTACGAGGAACGGTTGCAGGGAAGCAGCCGTTGCCTTCAGCTGGTTCGAGAGAAAGGAATGGCGCTCAACCCCCTGCCTTTCCAATAATTCAACGATATTCCGCGACTTCTCCTCCAGGATAGGGCTGTGCGCGTCGTAGTGGCCGCTCAAGAATGCGAGTCTTGTTCGGACCTCATCCGCTTGCTGGATCAGGTCCGCGAGACCTTTCGAGAATCCCACCGCCTGCTCAACCTCATCTTTGGGTGGGATTTCGAGATTCGCTGCCCTATCAGTCCAGGTTCGGAAAGCATTGGCGAAGTACAAAGCCTGTACCCTAATGTCATCGAGCGCTTCGGCACGGCGGTCGATTATCCTTTGTTCCCTTTCTTCATCTCGTTGCTGCTCTCGTTCTTTCCTCGCCTGTATCCTGCCCTGTTCCTCTCTTCGCCACTCCTCTAGCCTGCGCTGTTCCTCTCCTTGCCTCGCAAGAATCCGCTTGTGCCTTTCTCGCACTCCACCAAGATAGAACGCCGCGATGGAGCCAACCACCGCCACAACAACACCTGCCACGACCGTTGTGAGAAACGTGTCCACCTTCTGTACCTCAATCGTAAGGAATATGGCCAAAGGACTCATTGACGAAGGCTACCGAACCCTAATACTACAGTCGTAGAGCAGCACGGTAGAAGTTGATGATTTGGAGGTCGACGATTGCCACGGTTCCTTGGGAACCTGCTCGCAGTTGTCTGTTATCCAACTTACCTTCTCCTTTTCGTGGATGTCCGCTAAGGCCTTGAGGTGCGCCTTGAGGCGCGGCAGCTGTTGGAGGCGCAGCACCTGTCCGTCCGGCTCTAGGTGGCGCTGGGCGCTGCCCAGCTGCGCTGCGTGCTCGATGTCACGCTCCTGTACAACGAAAAAACGCACGGTGCCTTGGTTTACGAGACCTGCAAGCTTCTCCATGCTAAAGACCTGGTCGCGCCCCTCAAATCCTCCGAACGCTATTACAGGCTCGTCGGTGTTCAGAATTATGGGGCTGGCAACACTGGAATCTATGGCGGCGACCAAGTACTTGGCATCGCCCTGGTTGGCTTCTAAGTATTCGACAAGGCGATCGACCTCGCTACCATCGCTACGCAGCCTGCTAGATGTCTCACTGAGCCTTACCTGAGGCCCAGCGGTCGGCACTCGAGTTTCGGCGCCATACCATACCGTAGAGGCGACCCAGATCGAAGGGGCAAGGAAGAGGGCCCCTACTCCTACGCCTATCGCGAGCAGCGGATAGCCACTGATCCTCAACCGAGGCCTGAGGCGTGCGACTATGAAGCTTGCGGCTGCAGCTAGGCACAGGCTAACGATTGTGGGCGCCAACCAGTGGCTCCAGTCCGGGTGATGGGCGAGAATATATAACTGTAAGCCGGCTGTACCCACAAGCGTGAGGGGCAATATCCACCTGCGCCAACCCGGGCTCTTCTGGTAATCGTCCCACAGTGCTACCACCCCCGCTCCCACCAGCGCGGCGACGGCTGGGGCGAGCATGGCCAGATAGTGGGGATCCCAGTCTCCGGCGACACTGAAGAAAACCACCAGCGAGATGAGCCACGTACCCCACAACACGATCGCTAGATCTTCTTTGCGGCTGAGTGGAAGGCTAGGACGCCCCTGCCAACTCCGCCAACTTGCAGCCGCCAGGCCAACGATAGCCAGCGGCAAGAGCCATCCTATCTGCCCCCCAAGCTGTGGGTTGAGGAGCCTCAAAGGTCCGGGATCTCCGACACCCTCGTCGCTGCCCACGAGGCGCCCCACACCGTTCCAGCCGATGGTCAGGTCCGTTACGGTGTTGAAGGAGCTAGAACCGACGTAGGGACGCTGCTCCGCCGGCGTTAGATCCACCGCCACAACCCACGGTAAGGATGCCGCAACAATCACGACCGTCGCGAGCCCAAGATGGATCATCCGACGCC
>DASSCV010000486.1:0-3504 GCA_035697505.1 Rubrobacter sp. | reverse complement strand
AGGAAGCTGGTGGAACTGCTCATCGATCGGGTGATCGTCACGGGTGAGGAAGTGGAGATCCGTTACGTGATCCCCACCGATCCGGGCAGCGAGCATGTACGTTTTTGTCATTTGCGTTCAGACTATCTCCACCACCCACCTCCTCGCCAACACCACGAAGCCTTTGGGGGGCAACAGTCTCTGCCAGTCTACGGCCACGCCCTCTTTGGCCCATTCCGCAGCCCATGTCCTAAGCACCTCTTCGGGGGCGAGCTTCTTCGGACGCTCCACCAGATCCACGCTCCAACCCAGGGCCTTGCGCACCCAGTCTGCGCCCTTGTCCTCCCCACGATAGCCCGCGTCCAACCACAGATGCCGCAGACGGGGAAACCGCTCATCCGCCTTGCGCAGTAGCGTCTTTATGCCCTCGTAATCCATAACCTTGGCGCTGTGGACGTACGCCTTGAGCACGAAGCCTTCGGTGTCGACCAAGATGTGGCGCTTACGGCTCTTGACCTTCTTGCCACCGTCGTAACCGCGCTGTTCTCCGCCCACCGCGGTGCTCTTCACCGACTGGGAATCCGCCACGCCCGCGCTGGGCTCGGGATCTCGCTTCAAGCGCACCCTAAGGCGTTCTCGGAGAGCTCGGTTGATCCGCTCCCAGGTACCATCGATGCGCCATTTTCTGAAGTAGTGGTAGATGGACTGATCACAAACGACAAATTCTGCTTTGTGCGTCGTAGCAGACTGAAGCTGCAGCCCAAACGGCGCGGATACCCTTCCCGAAAAGGCGTTCGTCGGGGAGGGATCGATGAAACGGAACTGGACCGTTCGACGCACGACGGTCGGCCGCGCCGACGCCGCCCGTCGCTGGGACCAGGCCTATGTGCACCTCCTCCGTTGTGCGGCACCCAAGGAAACCACCAACGAGGAGGAGGAGGAGGTGCCTGATGCGTGCAGCGATCTACGCTCGGGTTTCGACCCCCCGCCAAGCGCGGGACGGCAAGACCGACCAGGAGCTCCGCAGGCTTGAGCACTACGCCGAGCGGAAGGGTTGGGCCACAGACGGAGGGCGCATCTACCTCGACGAGGGCTACAGCGGCGCGAGCCTGAGCCGCCCCGGCCTCGACGCCCTGCGCGACGCGGCGGCGATGGCCGAGTTCGAGGTGGTACTCGTGGCCACCCCGGACAGGCTGGCGCGCAACTACGTCCACCAGGTGCTGCTCCTCGAAGAATTGCAGGGACGCGGCTGTCGGGTAGAGTTCTTGGAGAGGCCCATGAGCCAAGACCCCAACGACCAGCTCTTGCTGCAGATAAGGGGAGCCGTGGCCGAGTACGAAAGAACGCTCATCGCCGAGAGGATGCGCCGCGGGCGGCTGGCGAAGTTGCGCTCAGGACAGCTCCTGCCCTGGGTGCGGGTGCCTTTCGGGTACCGCACTGATCCCGAAAGGCCGCGCGACCCGGCTGGCTTGCGGGTGGAGGAGTACGAGGCGGCGATCGTCCGGCAGATGTTCGCCTTCTACCTGGAGCAAGGAGCGACTTTGGGCGGCGTCGCCCGAAGGCTCGTGGAGGCGGGCGTGCTCACCCCCACCGGCAAGAGATCCTGGTCCAGGAGCGCCATAAGGGGCATCCTCAAGAACTCCGCCTACGTCGGGAATGCCTACGGCCATTGCACCCACTTGGTCCCGTCGAAAGCGAGGAGGTCGCCGCTCGAGCCCGTCGGCGCGGGCCTCACCGCCAAGCGACGCCCGCAAGAGGAGTGGATCGCCGTCTCGGTTCCCGAGATCGTCGAGAGGGAGACCTTCGATCTGGTCCAGCAGAAGCTCTCCCACAACCGCAAGTTCGCCCCGCGCAACAACAAGAGTCACCGCTACCTCTTGAGGGCGCTGGTCAGTTGCGGGGCTTGCGGGCGGGGCTCGAACGCCCGCACCAGCTGGGACGGCCGCAGCTACTACGTCTGCAGGGGGCACTCCGAGATCGTCTCAGAGCAACGCTGCCGGGCACGCCACGCACCGGGCGCCCGACTCGAGGAGTTGGTGTGGGAAGATCTGTGCGAGGTCCTCACCCATCCGGAGCACGCCAAGCACGCCCTACGGAGGGCGCACGGAGGCGAGTGGCTGCCCCAAGAGCTTAAGGCGAGGCTGGAGAACGTCGGCAAGGCCATCGCCCATACCGAACGCCAACGGGAGCGGCTCCTGGAGGCCTACCTCGGCGGGGTGTTGGAGCTCGCCGAGTTCGAGCGCAAGCGCAAGGAACTCGAAAGCCGCACCGACGCCCTCCTCGCCCACAAACGCCAACTGGAGGCCTCCGCCCGGGAACGCACCGAGCTTGCCGCAATAGCCGACTCCATCGAGGAGTTCTGCGAGCAGGTGAGGGCGGGACTCGCCGAGGCCACCTTCGAGCAGAAACGCCGACTGGTGGAATTGCTCATAGATCGGGTGATCGTCAACGACGAGGAGGTCGAGATCCGTTACGTGGTCCCAACCTCACCGGAAGGCCCACACCAACCTTTTTGCCATTTGCGTACAGACTATCTAGGACTATATTGAGGGCTGTACTCATGCGTAGCCACGCAGCCCGGTACGCCCCGTGCGTTGTGCTGGCATGTGTAGCTGCTGTGGTTGTGGCCGTGCCAGTCTTCGGGCAGACGACGGCGACGACAGCGACGCTGGTAGGCGCGGGGGACATAGCCAGCTGCGCCACCGAGAACGAGGCCGATGCCACTGCCAAGCTGCTCGGTAGCACACTAAGCAGTCTCACTCCAGACGAGCTTGATCAAGCCCGGATCATCGCCATGGGAGACAACGCCTACCTCAGGGGCACCCGCGCACAGTTCGCCAACTGCTACGACAATTATCGACTCTCCTACGGCACCCGCTTCGATTCCTCCCGCCGGGCGTGGTGGGGCCAGTACAAGAATCGCACGATGCCTGTTTTGGGAAACCACGAATACTTGAACTGGGATGACCCCAGCATCGCATCTAAGCCCTACTTCGACTACTTCAGTGCGAACGAGCTCGTTGGCTTCAAGGAGCCCAAGGCACCAGTGCCAAATGATCCGACCAAGAATCAGTTCGGACTGACTTTTGGCAAGGGCTACTACAGCTACGAGCTGGGAAGCTGGCACATCGTCGCCCTTAACAGCAACTGCGAGAAGGTGGGCGGATGTGATGCGAGCTCTGCCCAGGGCAAATGGCTTGAGAACGACCTTGCCGCTCACGCTGAAACCCCCGACAACCAGTGCACCCTGGCCTACTTCCACCACCCACTCTATGCCACTGGCACCGGCACCAGAACCCCTAATGTAAAGCCCTTCTGGGAGATGCTTTACACTAGAGGTGCTGACGTAATACTCTCTGGGCATGCCCACCGCTACGAACGCCACGCCCCGAGAAACCCGGACGGCCAATTAGACTCGACTAACGGCATCCGTCAGTTTGTGGTGGGGACCGGGGGTGAGCCGGGCGGCAGTGAGATCGACACTAGCCAGGTCCCGAACTACGAGGAGCCCCTCGACATAGTGCA
>DASSCV010000485.1:0-3655 GCA_035697505.1 Rubrobacter sp. | reverse complement strand
CCAGCGAGCTCGACCAGAAGAGAAAGAAACGTACGCCCAAGCTCTTGACGGCGGCGCTCCGCCCACTCCTCGTAGCGGTCTTCGGGCAACAGCTCCCCTGAGTAGAGCTCGATCGCCGCCCGGTAGGCTGCCGGGTCTTTGGAGCTGCGGGCAGTGTACGCTGCTTCCTCGAAGGCCTCTACGTCTACCCAGAGCTGTCCCTGTGGGCACATCACCAGCTGCTCGCCGCTAAGGCTCAGGTAGCGCGAAGCGATCTGCGGGTCGGGATGGAGTTTCCGACGGGCGACGTGGAGGGCTTGTCGGAGGTTGTTGGAGGCGGCTCGTAACCCCAGCTCCGGCCACAACAGGTCCATCGCCCGCTCGCGATGAAGGCGGTGCCCAGATGCGAGGGCGAGCAGTTTCACGAGGCTCGCAGCTTTCCTTAGCCGCCAAGCCTTCTCATCGACCTTGCGGTCTCCGACCGTAACTGTAAAGCCGCCTAGTAACCCGATACGCAAGGCCGCGGAATGCTTAGCGCGTCCCTCAGCCAGTAGGGTATTCGCTTCTACTCTCATGCCTTCCCTCCTTAGGCAACCTTCCGCAACGCAGCACTGATCACGACCCACGAGGAGGCTTCCATTCCTTCTGCTTCATAGCGGGAGCCAGTGGTGCAGTACCGCTGGCTTCGTACACCCCTATTGCCCACACGCATGTCTCTTCTTGCAGAGAGAAGATAGAAGAAACGCCAAGCTCGTATGGAAGATGTTGCTACTACTTGGCCGCATCGCACCCCCTGTCTGAGGACGTATCTTTCACGCCCCGCCACTGCTCCCCTGCTTGCTGTGCTCACACATTATAGGCGGACGTGCCACCTCTCTACCAAAGGGCGATGAATTCCGAATGAATTCTTGGCGCAACCTCGTTTTAGTCGGCAACGTACGGACCGTAAGCTCCCCTGGTTGCGTACTTTGCAGCCGATTAGTAGATCGGGATAAAACGGTCCGTGACTCTCCTCGTCCCTCTGTACGTGCCTGGCACTCTGAATAGTCTGTCAACAGCGGCGTGGCCGGGGTTGCCCTGATTTCAACCACTGACGTATGCCTCAAGGGGTTACGTCGAGGCCACGCTGGCGCGCCTCCCTGGCGAGGCGGAGGTCAATTCTTGTTGCCGGTGCTTATCGATGCGCGTACCGGGACAGAATCCTGTAGCGGTAGAACATCAAGAATCCCATGAACGACGTCGTCGCTGCCGATGAGCCCAGGGCGAACCGTATCCAGTGTCCCACCTCGAACTCCTGGGCCGTCTGCTTCAGGAAAGTGACGGAATGGACCGCCGTGCCCTCCGTGAACATGATCGTGTTCCGGGGCCAGAAGAAGGCCATCGAGAACAGTCCTTCGCAGACCATCACGATCAGGCTGCCGATAATCCAGTACCTGGCAGGCTTCACACGCCAGGCAAGGATCAGGGACCCGACACCTGTGATCCAACTGACGAAACCGAGGGGCGGGAAGAAGTCGCCCGGACCCCTGACGGTCGCGAACGCCATCGCGGTTTCGAGCGAGCGGGGTACGTCGTGGAAGGTATTTGGATAGACGATCAACGTATCGAACACGAGGGCACCGAGAAAGATCATCAGCACCCAGGCATGCGCCAGGACGAACGCGAACGTGATCTGTTTTTTCTTCATGGTCTGCTCCTTTCGTTTCGACGGTATAACGGCTGTTCCGACCTGCGACGGCACCTCGCATCCACGGCGGGTGCGAAGGCGAAGAGGATCGCCAGATAGATCGGCAGGAACTTGATCCCGACGGCGCTATCGAACATCAGGTAGCCGACGATGCTGATGATCTCGGACAGCATGAGGCCGGCGACGACTCCCCCGATGAGGCCGAAAAGGCCACGGCGATGGCCCTCATCCAGATCTCTTCCGTCTAGAACATTTTCCCGGACGGGCATGGCCGATCCTCTCTATTGTGTCTGTGCCGTGGATCACTTCTCAGCACCTCCTCTGGTCGCTTGTGCTGCACACCGCTAGAGTACGGCTGAACCGGTCGTAGAGGCATCGGCCAAAAGTCTGATCTCGATGGTTCATCAAGGTTCATTTGCGGTTGATGGAGAGAGGCAAGTGCTGCGTATACTGCTGGAGATCCGGGTTTTTATGCGTTGGTGCGAGGACTTGGTATGGGATCACTCCGAGTTCGCCCACAAGAGTCAGCTTTGCTCCAGCCAGAAGGTTGAGTTCCTACAATACCCTTCACACTCACTATTGGGGAGTCAGAGAGGGAACACTTTGCTGCTATGCTGGCCGCACAGCTCGCACAGAGAGGAGAGCTCGTCGTGGACTACGTCCGCCTGAATATCCTCGCGAAGCGCGACGTGGCCGCATGAGGACCGCAAGGCCGGAACGGGTACATCCGTGAGGTCGGCCGAGGTAGTCATCATCGGCGCCGGGGTGATCGGGGCGAGCGTTGCCTACCACCTCGCGCAGAAGGGTTGCGAGAGTGTCCTCGTGCTCGAGCGTAACCGAGAGCCCGGAGTCGGTAGCACGAGCAGGGCCACTGGCGGCTTTCGCGCCCAGTTCGGCTCCGAGATAAACGTCCGGCTCTCGCTGCTCTCGCGCGAGAAGCTCTTGCGTTTCGAGGAGGATCTCGGCGTGTACCCCGGCTACCTCCCGTATGGCTATCTCTTCCTCGCGGGCGACGGGGAGCAGCTCGACGCCTTGCGGGCCGCGCAGGACGTTCAGAGGGCAGCCGGGCTCAAGGAGGCGAGAGAGGTGACGCCGTCTGAAATAGAGGAGATCAACCCGGCGATCCGTACCGACGGGCTAGTGGGGGGTATCTTCTGCCCGACCGACGGCTTTATCCGGCCGATGGAGATCCTGCGCGGCTACGTGGAGGGTGCCAAACGGCTTGGCGTTCGGTTCGAGTACGGCGTGGAGTGTACGGATTTCGAGCTGGACGGGTCGGGCAGGATCTCGACGGCGCGTACCTCCGGCGGCGACGTTGCCGCCGGGGAGGTCGTGAACGCTGCGGGGGCGTGGGCGGCGCCGGTGGCGCGGGAGGCTGGTCTGGATCTCCCCGTCGAACCGCTCCGCAGGCAGGCGGCCGTTACGTACCCCTTCGATCTCTTGCCCGAAGAAATGCCTATGACCATCTTCGCCGAGGACGGGTTTCATCTTCGCGTGCGCGACGGGCGCGTGCTGATCCTGTGGCCCGACGAGCCTGATGTAGCCGACCCCTTCGATCAGAGCGTCGATGACACTTGGCTGGGGACAGTCTTCGAGATGGCGCGCTCGCGCGTGCCTTGCCTAATGCACGCCTCAATCGACCGCAAGAGATGCTGGGCCGGACTCTACGAGATGTCGCCGGACGGGCACGCGTTGCTCGGAAGGGCGCCGCAGGTAGAGAACCTCTACCTGGCCAACGGCTCCTCCGGCCACGGGGTGATGCACTCTCCGGCGATCGGCCAGCTACTCGCCGAGATCATGCTGGATGGCGCAGCGCAAACGCTGGACACACACACGCTCAGACCATCCCGTTTCGCAGAAGACGAACCAAACCTCGCACCGAGGCTTCTATGAAATACACTATATCCCAGAAGGGGGCAGCATGAGAGAACCGAAGACGCTTGTAGAGAAAGTGTGGGAGCGGCACGTGGTGCACAGGGCCGAGGGGGA
>DASSCV010000484.1:0-2750 GCA_035697505.1 Rubrobacter sp. | reverse complement strand
AGCTGTGGTGTTCGGGGTGATAGTCGTGATCAACGCCATCCTGATATACGTGTGGGGACAATGACATGGTGCTCTGTGGGAAGCCTATTCACCCAACCTCGTAGAATTCCACTTCTACGAAGGTCGCTAAGTGCTATGCGTACTATAGACTTTGCCCCCTTCCCGGAGTACGCTGCAAACGTCACACGGCCAGAGGACGCCGCGTGAAGGCGCAGGACACAGCTACCTGTCCCCCTTCTAGACCAGGGCCAGCTACCCTACCAAAACCTCCCGCCCTTAGGTAGTTAGGAGGGCCTCATGACCGCCGAGAACATCCCCGATCCCGCTGCCCCGGACACCATCGTGTTGATCCACGGCCTCTGGGTGACACCCCGCAGCTGGGAGAAGTGGATCGAGCACTACGAGAACAAGGGATACCGCGTGCTGGCTCCCGCATACCCAGGCCTTGAGGCAGAGGTCGAAGCGCTCAACGAGGACCCATCCCCGATCGAGGCTTTGACCATCCCTGAGGTCGTAGAACACTATGAGGCCATCATAGGAGAGCTGGATAAGCCACCCATCCTCATGGGACACTCCATGGGTGGTCTGATCGTCCAGATCCTGCTCGACCACGGCTATGGGGCAGCAGGTGTGGCCATAGACTCTGTGCCACCTGAGGGCGTGCGCCGCGTACCGCTGGCGCAGACCAGGGCCGCCTTCCCCGTATTGAAGAACCCCGCAAATCGCCACAGGGCGGTGGGATTCACCCCAGAGCAGTTCCACTATGGCTTCGCCAACACCCTGAGCAGGGAGAACTCAGATGAGGTCTACGAACGCTACCACATCCCTGCTCCTGGTAGCTTCATCTGGGCTGCTGTGTTGGCTAACTTCCAGCCTGGCCACCAGGATGGTTACGTCAACTACAACAATGATGAGCGTGCAGCGCTACTCCTTATAGCAGGCGGGGAGGACCACCTCCAACCTGCGGCGGTCAGCGAGTCCAACTTCAAGCACTACCGCACCTCCAGTGCCACCACCGACTACCATGAGTTCGCTGGACGCTCGCACTACACGGTAGGGGAGGATGGGTGGGAGGAGGTCGCAGACTACGCCCTTGAGTGGGCCGAGGAGAAAGCGACCCAACCAGCGGCCTGAGCGCAGCGCAAGGACTTATTCATCCGAGTGCGTGGAAGAGGAATTCTGCGACCTTCGCCATAACGGAGTTCTCGGAAGTCCCTTGCTAGTGATGCTTCGTTCCGTCGGGCATGAATGCACCTTTGGGGGAATAGGCTTGTTGCTCTAACTCCTCGGTGCTGATGCAGCTGCTCTCGGGCTAGCGGGCGTTCCTCGCCGCCTCTATCCACGGCCGCACGACTTCGTGGTTCTCGGAGACCCATTGCCTCGCGCCCACGAGCGGATCGTCCTCCTTATTGATCACGGACTCCAGGTCGTTGATCTGCTCCTCGGTCAGCTCCAGCGCATCCATGAACGCGTAGGCCATGGGGTCCTTCTCCCGCAGACCCCTGCGCACGATGGTCGAGCACTCGGCCGGGTCGTTCGTCGGGCCCATGGCGTCCTTGGGATCCTCCAGGTACGTGATGGCAAACCTCTGGTTCATCCAATGTGGCGACCAGGCGAGGAAGATGAACTCTTCCCTGAAGGCATATAGGCGCTCCACCTCGGCGAGCATGCCCGCGGTGGGTGCCTCCACGAGCTCTTGCTCGAGGCCGTAAGCCGAGATGACCTCTTTGCCGACCCAATGCATCATCACCGAGGTCGGCTCGATGCCCAAGATGAACTCCGCATCGGTGCCGTTGAGCTCGTCGATGCCCTTCACATCCATGTAGGCCGGGACCGCCATACCTTGCTTAGTCTCGCCCAGGAACCATGGGTCGAGATGCTCCACGTCTTCGGCGACCTCGTCGAGCAAGGCTTGCTGGTTGGGCAGCCACACGTCTTGGAAGGCGTCCAGCTCGCCGCTCGCCACCTTTCGGTACGTCGCGTCGAGGTCCTCCGAGGTGTCGATATCAACCCTCTCGTAATTGAGCTCGTCCTCAAAGAGGACCTTCGTCAGGTTCGAGACCGCCACGTTCTCGTCCCAACCTATGTTGGCGAGTATGAGTACCTTGCCTTGCCCGAGGCTGCCGCAGCCCGTTAGGGCGAGGGCGCCCAGCACAAGCGCGAGGATCGCCACTAACCGTTTGCCGCTCGTCTTCGTCGCCGTTCCCTCCCGCAGTTTGCATATACATCGTAGAACCGCCTGCCGCCTGCCGCCACCACAGTTCCGTTTTCGCTCCGGGTTCTTGTGGTCTGCGGGCTTTCCTCTTCTTGCCTCATTCACCGGAGTGCGTGGACGAGAATTTCTCGGAAGTCCGTGTGCAGAACCCCCTGCCGGCATTGCCGGAGGGCAAAGAGTTCGGGGAGAAGCTGAAGAGATGGCTGGCCCAGCCGGTGAGTTCGGAACCGCTCACGATCATCGGCTCGTATCGGCTCTTCTGAGTATTCACCACGTGCTGAGCAGGAAGGAGCAGCCTTCGGGTCGGCCCCCTCTCGTCGCATGGCGACTCACCTTCAGCCGCACGGTCGATCCAACAACCCCCTGCCAGGCACGAAAATTCTCCCATTTCATGCGATGAGCCCCAGTGTAGACTCATGTCGTTCGACGACAGCGAGGAGGACGTGACATGAGCGTTTGGCTGAACCCGTACCTGAGCTTCCGGGACAACGCGCGCGAGGCGATGACCTTCTACCACTCGGTCTTCGGCGGCGAG
>DASSCV010000483.1:0-4501 GCA_035697505.1 Rubrobacter sp. | reverse complement strand
CACCACCGCGCGGGGCACTGAGATGGTGCTTCCCATCTGGGTGCGATTGTTTGGTGTGCTTCAGAAGCCCATCTACAACTTCAAGATCGTCCGCTGATCTTAGGGAATGCAGCAAGAGAAGAGGGTGTGAGATAGGGAGCTCAACTACGGCCAGCCCTCTCGGAGTGCTGTGAGGCGCCGGCGGGTGGAGTGGTGGCGGACGGGGATGGGACTGCGCGAGGCCGTCGGTAGGGCGCTCAGCTAGTTCGTCCTGGCGCATAAGGGCAAGAAAGCGGTCAGGGCAGCGGTCGCACGCTCCAGGTATGGGCCGAAAGTTCCGCTACGACCCCGAAGTGGTCACTCGCCCACACGCCGTCTACAGCTTCGTCGAAGATGCGCTCGCAGGAGGAAACATCAAGCGTAGGTCCGTGGTGGCCGCAATGTAGTCGATCCTGCGGCCCAGCTCCAGCGGCCAGTTGTCGCCACCAGTCACCAGCGGATTGCGGGGCGTAAACGTGTGACCGGGATCCTCGGGGTGTGTGTTCTCCCAAGCGTCCCGGTAGCAGACGCTCGTGCGCCCAAGGACTGCAACCCCTGCCAGAAGCGCACGCTAGCAGAGTCGGGAGCAGCGTTGAAGTCGCTGGCCAAGACCACATGACTTATCTCCTGCTTGCCCAGCAGATACTCTACGAGGCGCGAGCCTGCCACAGCCTGTAGCTCCCGCTCGCGCTCGAAGGCATGCTAGTCGGCCTCTGGGTTAGCCGGTGGGTGGTCGAGTGCCTCGACGAGCGCTGGCTGCGCCCCGCAGTGCTGGCATTCGCGGCTGCTGCTGGGCTTGTGATCATTCTTCTCGGTTCCTAAGGGCGGCGTAAACCTCGGCGTCCAGCGACCTCCGGGTTATGAGCCCGACGAGCTACCAGACTGCTTCACCATGTGTCTCGAGCGAGTGGGTGAAAGCGGCGTGGGTTGATCCGCGTGGATCCCAGTTGCTCGAGGCGAACTCCGATTGCGAGGGCGCAACAGAACCGCGCGGATCAACCCACGCCCAGCAGGACGAGGGTCAGCGTCAGGGTGAACACACTCGCTGCAGTGGAAACCATCACGACGCTGCTCACGAGGCGGGGACGGACGTTGAACTCGATCGCGAGGATGGTCACGTTCACGGCTGTGGGCATACTGGAGAGCATCACGGCCAACTTCGTCGAGAGCTCGTCCAGGTTCAACAGGTAGCTCAGGCCCACCGCGAGGGGAACGGAGAGCCCAAGACGCAGCACCGTTGCCAGCGCGACTTTAGGTCCTTCGCTGATCCTCCCAGTCTCGGCCAGCTGGAGGCCAAGGATGATCAGCAGCAGCGGCACGGCGGCGTCGCCAACCAGCGCCACGCCGCGAAACACGTCGTTGAGGATACCCTCGCCTGCCGGGTCGAGCCGGAGCCCTCCGAACCTGACGGCCAGCGCCGCCAGGACCGCGTAGATCTGGGGCATCCTGAGCAACCGCACGAGCCCTCCTCGCCGGTCGCCGTGGCCTGCCCCCGCGATATAGATGGCGAGCGTCTGCGCGAGGATTGCCTGAACGACGAAGAACAGCACCGCGCGATCGAAGCCTTCCTGGCCGAAGGCGAACCGAGCCGCGGGGAGCCCGTAGTTACCCGCGTTCATGAACATCACGCAGAGCATCAGGGCGGCCCTGTCGATGGTGTCCAGCTTCAGGAGGAGGGCAACGAGCCACGTTATGGTGCCGATCAAGATCACGAACATCGTCATGAAGGCGCCGATGCGCAGCGTCTCTGTGACCTCGATTCGCGACTGCACCAGGGAGGAGAAGATCAGGGCCGGGCTCAGCAGATAGAGGCTCAGGCGGTTGACCGAGTGGAGGTCCAGCTCGAGCCTGCGCTGCAGCAGATAGCCCGAAGCCACGACCACCAGGATCGGCAGCAAGACCTGCGCGAAGACGGAGGGCGCCACTACGATCGCGGGTCGCCGGGCCGGATCACCCCGCCAGCGGTGGACGGCGCTCGCCGTGGCGCGTGGCTTCTTCGAACGCGTGGGCCAGTTGCAGGACGCCGAAATCGTCCCGGTATCTGCCGACCATCTGAGCTCCCACGGGCAACCCTTCAGGCGTGAAGCCGCAGGGTACCGAGGCGGCGGGCAGACCGGCAACGGTCACGTAGTAGCAAGACTTCATCCAATCTATGTAGGTCTCCATCCGTTCCCCGTCGATCTCCGTAACGTAGCGCTGCTTCACGTCGAAGGGTGGTACCTGGCTCACCGGCGAGATGAGGAACTCGTAGGACTGCATGAAGGACCGCATCCGGTGGAAGAGCTCCGTCCGCTTGCGTTCCGCCCGTCCTATCTGCGGTCCGCTCAGGCGCGCCCCCTCCTCGATGTTCCATACCACGGCATCCTTCAACGCGTCCCGGCGATCCTCGAGCAGCTCAGAGTAGGCGAGCTCGTAGCGCCACGCCCTGAGTGTTTTGAAGATCTCGTCCGCGTCCGCGAAGTCAGGTTGTGCATCCTCAACCGCACAACCCAGAGACTCGAAGATGCAGCGCTGGTTCTCCAGCACCGCCGTCACGCGAGGGTCAACCGGCAGGCCACCGAGGTCCCGGCTCCAGGCGATCCGCACGCCGCCGAAGTCGCGTTCGAGGGGGCGCAGAAAGAGACTACCCGGCTCGAGGATGGAGAGCGGGCAGCGAGCATCCGGCCCCGCTATCGCGCTCAGCATGAGGGCCGTGTCTTCGACCGTGCGGGCCATGGGACCGTCCACCGTGAGCGAGAGCCACGGGGTGGGGTCAGGCCAGCTCGGCACCCTGCCTGGTGAGGACCTGAAACCCACCACGTTGCAGAAGCTCGCCGGGTTACGCAAGGACCCGCCCATGTCGCTGCCGTCGGCGATCGGCACCATCCCGCATGCCAGAGCCACTGCCGCCCCGCCGCTGCTCCCGCCGCACGTCCTGGTCGGGTCGTAGGGGTTGAGGGTCTCGCCGAAGACCTCGTTGAAGGTCTGCGAGCCAGCGCCGAACTCCGGGGTGTTGGTTTTGCCGACGGAGATGGCACCGGCTCCCTTCAGCCGCTCTACGATCAGGGCGTTGTGGTCGGGGACGAAGTCCTTATAAACCAGAGAGCCAAAGGTGGTGCGGACGCCCTCGGTCGGGAAGAGGTCCTTGTGTGCCACCGGCAGCCCGGCCAGTGCCTCAACCTCCTCGCCTCGCTCGATGGCATCATCGGTGGCGCGGGCCCGGTCCATCGCTCGCTCCGCCGTGAGGGTGACGATGGCATTGACCTCAGGGTTGACACGCTCGATCTGCGCTAGGTGCGCCTTCATAACCTCCAGGGCAGATAGCTCCTTCGCGCGAACGAGACGCACCAGCTCGGTGGCCGTCAGGAAGCAGATCTCCGACGCGATTATCGTCTCCTTCTGTCTGTGCGGCAGCACAGTAGACAGCCGCCCGGCAACGAGAAACCATAGTAGGTGATCACCGGCTTCGTCAAGCGTGCCGGAGACTTGCGCCGGATTGCCCGCTTACCTTATGGTCTCCTCCAGCGCACCGAAGTCCAAACTGAGCACGGCCACCTCACACAGAGCCAGGACACTCGGGGTAGCGGGGGATTTTAGCCGCGCCTTTGCTGTGACCAGGGAGGCGGCCGCGGAAGCCGGTCTGGCGAACCTGATCACCACCTACGTCAACTGCTAGGCGCAGGAGGGGAACAAGTTCGTCGCCTCTTACCCGCGACGAACGCAGCGGAGGTGATCGACGCCATCGGTCTGATGCTCAGTCCCGGGTTCATCGACATGTACGCCCACACGGCACTGGAGCCGTTTCGTGATCCGCAGCCGGAACCGAAGGTAGCGGAGGGCTTCACCACGGAGGTGATCAACCCAGTCGGTCTCGCGCCGGCTCCGGTCGCCGAGGATGGCCGCCACGAGCGCCAAGCCTACCTGCGATCACTCGAAGGTCCCGTAACCTGGATATGGACTCCCGAGAAGGCGCCTTCTAGACACGCCGGAGAATAACCGATCTTGCAAGCGAGAGACGTGCCGCAGCTCTCGCTTTGGAGCGTCTTACTGGCCGGCCCTGGTCATGGTGAACTGATAACCGCCACCACCCGGATACACCCACTCACCCGAACCTGTCTTGTCATCCTCGCTAAATTCACTCTTGGCATACGCCGGGGAACCCCTCTCCCCTCCCCAGATCGTGAGTGTGTTCCCCTCCAGTTCGTAGACGTAGTCGAGGGTATCTCCCGTATTGCTGTAGAAGCGAGACTTTATCTCCTCACTCGGTGCGGCACCGAAGGGTCGTGCGTGCCCGATGATCTCTAAGCCCTTGATCCTCTGCCCATACTGCTCGAGGTCGACCCGCTGGATGAGGAAGAAGCCGCCTTCCATCCACTCGTAGGTGACCGTTCCACTCACCTCCCCTGACATCTCCCACGTACCGACCAACCTCTCTCCGAGGTTGTTGAGGTCGGAGCTTGGCTCGGGTGGCTGCTGGTTAGCCTGAGCGTTGTTTGTGTCGTCA
>DASSCV010000482.1:0-3552 GCA_035697505.1 Rubrobacter sp. | reverse complement strand
AGCCCGCCCTCGACTGCGCAGCGTTTGGTAGCCTACACCCGCCGCGAGTACGAGCGCATCGTGCAAAAGGGTGATCTTTACGGTTGCTAAGGCGTTACAAGTGGTTGCGAACTTCTGAGAGCTCAGCTTCCAGCTCGACTTTAGCCCTTTGGAAACGAAACGGGTAGGGTACGCTCGTCACCGATCTCGGCTAAAAGAGGTGATCGAATTGCGTACCCTACCGCCCAAGATGGTACAGGTATTGGCCTCCTTTGCGCCACTCTTCTCTAAGCGCGTTTGGCAGCATGCCCAGGTGCTGCTCATGGGGGCGATCCTGGCTCCAGGCAAGAGGACAGTGAGCTCAGCATTACACGCAATGGGTTTGAGCCAAGAGGAACGGTTTCATCGCTACCATCGGGTGCTTAGCCGCGCTAGCTGGTCGAGTCGGGAGGTAAGTCGCCTCTTGTTGGGGTTGTTAGTGGAGATGTTCGTAGCCGAAGGAGATCCGTTGGTTGTGGGCATCGACGAGACGTTGGAGAGACGCCACGGGAAGAAGATCTCTGCCAAGGGTGTCTACCGTGATCCGGTGCGTTCCACCCACGAGCATTTCGTGAAGAGTCGCGGGCTGCGGTGGGTGTGCGTGATGTTGTTAGTGGAGATCCCTTGGGCGGCGCGAGTATGGGCTCTGCCCTTCCTCTCTGCTCTGGCCCCTTCCGAGCGCTACGCGGCCAAGCGGGGCAAGCGACATAAGAAGATAACCGAGTGGGCCTGGCAGCTGCTGTTGCAGGTAAGGCGCTGGTATCCGGAACGTGACATCGTAGCTGTGGCGGATGGCGCCTACGCCTCCCTCAAGCTCCTCGATCGTTGCCGAAACTTGAGTAGGCCGGTGACCTTCATCACCCGCCTTCGGCTGGACGCCGCTCTCTACGAGCCCGCCCCTGCGCGCCGCCCCGGCCAGAGAGGGAGACCTCGCCTCAAGGGCGAACGCCTGCCGAATCTTTCTGTGGTAGCCGAAGCTCCGGACACTGTTTGGAAGCCCACCACGATCGCCAACTGGTACGGCGAAAGGGATCGCATGGTCGAAATTGCTTCCGAGACGGCCGTGTGGTACTCCACGGGCTTGTTCGCCGTGCCTGTGCGCTGGGTGTTGATCCGTGATCCGCAAGGAGATTTCAAAACTCAGGCCCTCCTCTGTACCGAACTTGGAGCTGCTCCGCAGAAGATCCTCTCCTGGTTCGTGATGCGCTGGCAGCTGGAAGTGACCTTCCAGGAGATGCGTAGGCATCTCGGGTTTGAGACGCAGAGACAGTGGTCGGAGATGGCGATCCGGCGCACCACACCGGCGCTCTTAGGTCTATTCTCGCTCATCACTGTGTTCGCACATGACCTGATGGCGCAGGCAGCTGGCACCTTTCGGCGGGCGGCCTGGTACCACAAGGCTCATCCGACCTTTGCCGATGCGCTTGCGCTGGTGCGCAAGCAGTTATGGGCACAGGAGGAGACTTTTTGCGGCTCGCCTTCAGCGACCGACACGATAAAAGTCCCAAGGGCATTTATGGAACGACTAACCGACGCGGTTTGCTACGCAGCCTAACGGCTAAAGTCGAGCTACTAGAGACTGTCTGAAAAGTCCAGACAGGTACCGAACCGGCGCTCGATCGGGGACAAGAACGACCCAGACAAGCCCCAGAGCCTCCGCTTTACGCTACTGAAGACCCTTATCGAGGGTCCTCCAATTACGTCTCAGATAGTTTCTCCAGGCAGCTCGGTGAATAGATATCAGAAAGTAAGGTAAGGGCTCTGAGGCCTATCAGTAGCCCCCCGATCCTACCTTGACCATGAGCTTGCCCTCCATGCCTTCCTCTGCGTGACCGTCCACCGGGCAGTAAAGCTCATAGGTACCAGCCTTGAGGTTCACTTTCAGTTCGGCGCTCTGGTCGGGCTCTATTTCTTCGGTTTCCTCCTCGACACCTTCTCCCTCCACCTCCAGTGCGTGAACTGTGTCACCGGAGTTCACAACCTTAAACAGGTAGGTGCCGGGTTTGTCCAACGTGATCTCAGCCGGCTGCAGCTTGAACTCTGTCTCCTTCACCTGGATCGTCTTTATTACCGCTTCTTGTTTGGTACCGGAAGGCGCTTTGTCCTCGCTCCCGCCGCCACCTTCACCGCAGCCGGCCAAGAAGAGCAAACAGAAGATCCAACCGATAACAAGTAGCTTGAGTCTCAATGAAACCATCCCCTTAGTCGAAGGCTCTCATAGATAAACCACGAAACCTTCTTCGCAAGCGCCCCGTCTTACGGATTAATAGCTTCGGCGCAACAGCCTAGCCGCAACAAGCCCAGATCCCAGCAGTAGGGCTAGAGCTCCCAGGGACACCAAGGGTATGCCGCCGGTTCCTGGGAGCTTGCCGCCGACGGCGGCTGAAGCGGAGCTACTGCCGCTTCCGTGGTCGTCGCGAGCGGCGGAATTCGTAGCCGAAGTGGAAGCCGTAGTTGTAGCCGAAGTGGAAGCAGAAGCGCTCGGTGTAGCGCTAGCCGATGCGGAAGGGCTGACCATCATATCGTCGTCCATCATATCGTCATTGTTCATCTGCTGAGCCGTCGCGATGGGCGCGAACACCAGCATGGCCACGAGGGTCAGCGCGGCAAGGTACCCTAGTTGCCTCATAAACTCCTCCTCAGTTATAGGGTTCCGGGACTCCGAGCGGACCCGCGTCGCGCATCTTGGTACGCGTCGATGGCACTCTTCTCTTTCGTGGACCTGTCCATATCTCTGGATCTCCTTTCAGCCCGCTCCTCAGAATGTGGGGTTATACGAGCGATTTGGTTCTTCGGATTTGGTCGTTCATGCTACGGAAGGAGAACCTGGTCGAAGTGTCGGCATGCCGTATCAGATGATCTTTGCCCCACCCGCCTTGTCCCAAGACGTATTGCTGCTCAACACGGAGCCACCATGTAGGACAAGCTTATGGTGATCTCCATACAGGGACGGCGAGCTCATTATCTCCCTACTCCAGCAGCGTAAACCTAGACGAAAGAGCCCTCGGCATCGATCGGGAACTTCACCCTAATATCGCTGTGGGGATAGCGAGCTGCCACGATGCTAGTGGCCTGCTGGATGCTCTGGGCCTCCACCGATTCGCGGAATCGGGCGGTCCCACTGCGTACCTCTACAGAAACCTTTACCATTTGGCTCACCTCCCTTCTTTCTCCAACTCGCTTCTCATAACGTCGGGTTATACGAGCAATGGGTCACTTCAGATTCGGAGATTCCGAGGATCGGCGATCAGGCGAAGAGGGCGCTGGTCTGCGGGACCACCCATGAGCCAGTAGCAAACATGGCCACCGGTGCAGGCGCCGGCCTCGTCCGCGGAGTTCTTGCACTTACGACTATAAGGAGGTGTGCTTGATCCTCATAAGCTGAAGCCAAATCCGAAAGACCAAACCGCTCGTATAACCACCCGTGTTCTCAGTACCTGCAACGGAGACGCTATGGCCATTGCGGAGGGTGATATTCTTGAGAGTGAAAAGGGACTGAGGAGTTCGCGCTCCGTGATGCCTCAGCGGGCGGAC
>DASSCV010000481.1:0-4215 GCA_035697505.1 Rubrobacter sp. | reverse complement strand
CGTCAAGGTCGTCCTGACAGGCGAGGGAGCCGATGAGATCTTCGCCGGCTACGAGTACCTCAGGGATTTCCGCACGGAGGAAGAGTTACACGCCGAGCTCGTGCGGTCTATCGAGGGGTTGCACGACCTGAATCTGCAGAGGGCCGACCGCGTCACGATGGCCCACGGCCTCGAAGCACGGGTACCGTTCCTGGAGCTCGACATGATCTCTCTCGGACTCTCCCTCCCGGCCGGGTGGAAGCTCGCCAGCGAGGACCAGGAAGAAAAGAGGCTTCTCCGCCAGGCTTTCGAGGGCTGGCTCCCCGACGATTTCCTGTGGCGCAAGAAGGCCCAGTTCGGGGACGGCTCCGGAGCCGCCTCGGTCCTCAAGGCGCGTATGGAGGAGAGCGTCACCGAGGATGAGTTCGTGCGCGAGCGACACAGGGTCGAGCCTCCCTTGCGCACCCGCGAGGAGGTCGCCTACTATAGAATCTTCGCCGAAGACCTCGGTGAGGTCAGCCCGAAGCGAACCATCGGACGCTTCGCAACCACGTGAATCAGCATTTCAGCACGCTCCAGCCTTCGGCTGTCGCTTGTCAGCACGCCGCCCTGCGGGCCGCTTATCAGCACTTCAGCTTCTTGCTTTGTTGCGCGGAGGCTCGCCTTTTCCCGGAATAGGCCTGAGATTTTTGTGCGAACCCGCGCCAGGTCCGGTTAGCGGCTGTTCTGGTGGGTATCTAGTATTGAGTCAGGACCCTACAGAAGGGAGCGGGCATGGAGAAGTTCATTATCAGCGCAGCGATTACTGGCGGTATGACCGTGCCAGGGCAGAGCGAGGCTATCCCTATAACGCCAGATGAGATAATCGACTCTGCCGTCGGGGCGCACGAGGCTGGGGCGGCCATCGTCCACCTCCACGTCCGTGAGCCGGAGACGGGGAACCCGAGTTCGGACATGGAGCTTTTCCGCGAGGTGGTCGCGAGGATCAAAGAGCGGTGCGATGTGATCGTACAGCCGACCACGGGTGGCGGGAAGGGGATGACCCTGGAGGAGCGGGCCGCCGTCCTGCCCGAGCTCGAGCCAGAGATGGCTACCTTCAACACGGGCAGCTTCAACTTCGGCCTCTTCCCCATCGCGGAACGGGGGGGAGACTTCGAGGAGTGGGAGATAGACTACCTGGAGGGCACCCGCGATTACATCTTCCGCAACACCTTCGCGGACATGGAGCAGGTCTGCACCATGTTCCGTGAGGCCGGCGCGAAGCCGGAGCTAGAAGCTTATGACGTCGGGCACCTCTACAACATAAAGTACCTGCTCGGCAGGGACCTGCTCGACACCCCGGTCCACATCCAGTTCGTCCTCGGCGTGATGGGCGCGAACGCGGCGACCATCGAGCAGTTGATGCACATGCGTCGCACGGCGACGGAGCTGTTCGGCGAGAACTACACGTGGTCCGCGGCCGGCGTAGGCTACCCGGCCGAGTACCACCTCGCCGCGATGTGCCTGATGCTAGGTGGCCACGTGAGGGTCGGCCTGGAAGACAACCTGCGCGTCAGCCGCGAAAAGCGAGCGGAGTCTAACGCCGAGCTGGTCGAGAAGGCCGTGGCTCTGGGTGAGATGTTCGACCGAGAGCCTGCCAACCCTGACGAGGCACGCGAGGTGTTCGGCCTGAAGGGCCGCGCCGAGGTAGCATTTTAGCTGGTCAGCACGCTACGCCCTTCGGGCTTCGCTTTTCAGCACTTCAGCACGGCGGCTGCGCCGCCTTGTCAGCCGGGGCTCGCAAGCGCGACCGACGGTAGGTCGATCTCTCTGCGAATCGCTTTGGAGAAAGGAACACCTTGAAGAGAGTTTGTGTCTTTGATGTGAACGAGACCCTGCTCGACCTTGTGGCGCTCGACCCTCTCTTCGAGCGGGTCTTCGGCGACGCCTCCGTGCGGAGGCTGTGGTTCGACCAGACGCTACAGTCGGCCTTCGTGGCCACCATGACGGACGCATATACGACGTTCGGAGAGGCCGCGGGTGCTGCCCTCAGGATGACCGAGGAGAGGCAGGGGGTGCAGATTTCTGACGAGGATAGGCGCGAGATCCTGGGCGGGCTACGCAACCTGCCGCCCCATCCTGAAGTGCCCGAAAGCCTGGACCGCCTGCGTGAGGCGGGTTTCAGGCTCGCTACGCTGACCAACTCCACGCAGGAAGTCGCCGAGGCCCAGATAGAGAATGCCGGGCTGGGCGACGGGTTCGAGCAGATCCTCTCTGCCGACACCGCGAAACGCCTCAAGCCGGCGCCAGCCCCCTACAGGATGGCCGCGCGGACGCTGGAGATACCCGAGCGCGGGATGCGCCTGATCGCTGCCCACGCCTGGGACGTGGCGGGAGCCTTGCGCGCAGGGTGCGCAGCCGCCTTCGTCGCCAGACAGCCCTTCGACCCGCTAGTCGAACGGCCTGATGTGGTCGGGGCCGACCTCGCCGAAGTCGCGGACGCAATCATCGCCGCCGAGACGTAGTAAAGCATTTCAGGCAGTCAGCACGTCATCCACTACTCGCGCACGCGAATGCTGACGTGCTTTAGCCGGCGAGAGCCCGCAAGTCCTCCAAAGAGTCTCGACCAGGCCGGCGCTCGTTCCGTTCCATCAAGTGCATGAGCTCGACGACCCGGGCGTTGAGAGGTGTTTCGACGCCGTATTCTCTGCCCCTCTGGACCACGCCGCCGTTGATGACGTCGACCTCGGTCTTCACTCCCCGTTCGAGATCCTGGAGCATCGAAGCCTTGGTCGCCCCGGCGTAGCCCATGGCTACTTCGAGGGCTTCGTCGGCCCTCTTGCGGTCTTCGGGGCCGCGTACGACGAGCGAATCCGCGGGGACGCCGAGGACTTCGTCCATCGTGATCCCCTGCGCTACTCCGACGTCGTAGCCCTCGCGCCAGACGGCGAGCGCGGCCTCTCTCCCTGCGGGATCGGCGATGACCTCGCCGTAGAGCAGGCCAGAGACAGCGCCGAGGCCCGAGAAGGCGCTGTTGACGAGCAACTTGGACCACACCTGGCCGCTGATGTTCTCCGTGATACGCACCTCGGCCACCGTTTCGAGTGCTTCGGCGAGGAGGCTGGTCCTTTCCTTCGTGCCGCCTTCCGGCTCCCCGATCACGAACGGCGCCCTCGTGGTCTGCGCGAGATGACCGGCTCCAATGTTCGTAGCCCCCCACTCCACCGTTCCAACGACGAGATTCTCGGCGCCAACGATTGTGGCTATGCGGTCCTGAACTAGCCCGTTGCCCAAAGAGACGAATGTCTTTGTCAGGCCGTGCTCCACGAGTGGACCGAGGGCGGCATCGAGGTGGGGAGCCTTGAGGGTTACGAGGGCGAAATCGAAGGGGTCTTCGAGGTCCGAGGGGTCGGCGTGGGCGTCGAGGCGCACGCAGCGCTCCTCGCCGAGTTCGTCGAGCAGAAGGCCAGGGTCCCGCATCCTCTCGACGTGCTCTTTGTTGGCGTCCAGGACGCTTACTCGTCGCACCCTGCCCTCCATCTTCGCCGCCGTCACGCCGCCGATGGCGCCAGCCCCGACTATCAGGACACTGGCTTCTATCATGAGGTGTCCTTTCCTGCATCGACGGGTGGCAAATCCTCTAGCAGCTCGCCTAGCGCTGCATAGCGCCGGTCGCGCTCCAGGAGCAATCGCTCCCTCTCCTCGTCCGTGTACTGCAGGAACCCGGCGCCGCTCTTGGTGCCTGTGCGTCCCTCCTCGACCAGTTTCCGCAGCGACTCTGGCGCTGTGAAACGCTCGCCGAGGCCTTCCTTCAGAACATCGAGCACGTTCTCGTACACGTCCAGGCCGGCCATGTCGGAGATCTGGAACGGTCCGAAGAAGGGCAGGCGGAACCCGAAGCAACTGCGCACCACCTCGTCCACCTCCTGAGGGGACGCTAGCCCCTCCTCGACGCACCTTACCGCCTCCAGAAACAGGGCGTTCTGGATGCGATTGGCCACAAAACCAGGCCCGTCGCCGACGACGGCGGGACGCTTCCCTATAGAGCGCAGGAACTCGACCAGCTGTTCGACTACCTCTGGCGCGGTCGCGGCGGCCGGTATGACTTCGACGCCTGGCGTCCACTCCGGCGGGTTGAACCAGTGCATACCGCAGAAGCGCTCGGGCCGCCCGACGAACTCCGAGAGGTCGTTGATCGGGAGCGAAGACGTGTTGGAGACGATGACGGCACCTTGCGGGGCGGCGGCCGAACAGGAG
>DASSCV010000480.1:0-5401 GCA_035697505.1 Rubrobacter sp. | reverse complement strand
CAAAGATCACTCATTTGGGGGATGCGCTCCGTCCCCGCTCGGTAATACAATCAGTTCATTGTTAAGCCGGGCGCCCCTCATCCCCCTCCGAGGAACAGCGACCCGGCTTTTCTATTGCCTGCGCCCGATCCTATGCGTTTTTTTATGTACTGTAGGGACCTTCGTGATGCTGTGTACATAAGAGTACGATAAAACCGGCTGTATTGTGGTCCCTTCTAGGGTAGGGTCTCTGGGCCGGGGCGATGGGGTAGATGAGTCATCCCCGTGAACTTCGCCGTGACGGAGTTCTACGAAGTTCGAGTAGGCCTGATTCAACATCTATGGCCGTAGGCAGGGCTGAGATCGGCTTCCTACCAGTATTATCTGACCTTCCCTTACCTTCGTCATAATACCCATCGGCGGACGTACCACACCCTACTGCGTCTTGCAGCAGCACAGAACCAAAGGGCATTACGACTTGATGAAAGCTTACTTCCTAACAGACAAGTCGGAGCCGCAGGGCGAGGGATGAGAAGAGCGAGGCCACCCACCTGTTCGAGGTAAGTCTCTCCTCCCTCAAACGTTACGCCAGGATGATCCCTTTCATCGTCAACTCAGGGCAAGGACAACCGATGTGTAGAGATGACGAAGGTTGTGCTCCTCTACCGGACCAATCTCGCCTATAGCGTAAAAACCCACCGATGGTGCATCCGGATCTAGGGATTGGCGAAACCGCTTGAGGATCTGCAACTTCTCCTGATTACGGAACATCATCCTGCCTCTGGTGGCACACTCGAACTGGAAGACGAGTTTGGGTTTCTCGCCCCCGAGTTGCTCCTTGATCTGTGCCGCCATCCGATCGAAGCCTGTGGTGATCTTCTCCTTGTCTCGGCTTGAGATCCAGACTCTTGTGCCTTCTGGGACCTCCGTTTGTACGGTGATCGATCCATCGGCCATGCTCACAGCAGGCATGCCTCTAACAACGTACTCCTCATCTTTCATGTAGCTAGGAGCTTTGAAACACAGCGAAAGCGATATGGCGTAACGGAACCAGTCGCGATCGTGGGTTAGGGCGCCCTCTGGTAGATACTCCTCGAACACTTCCATGGCGGGTCTACCGTCTATCTCGTAGATAATGTTTCCTTGGCCGCGGGTCACTATGAGCTCCCCACCTATTGGGATACAGCCGTGGCTTATAGCCCAACCAGCCCGTGCCTTGCCTGAGAGCAACGCGTAGGAGACTCCATCAGTGATGACTTCGTCGTCGCAATATTGATAAGTTGGCGACGCCAAATTATTGAAGTTGGTGTGAGCTCCCCCGCCCCACATTGGGAGGAACCGCTCGCTCGGGAGATTTTCTTCCAGCTCCGCAAAGAAGTTGTCTACAAGGTTCTCCGTTGGAACGACGAAGTCTTTGAGTCCATCCGGGAATACGAACAGGCCAATGGTGTCAGCACATAGGTTGGGCATCAGGTCTTTGGCAACCCGCTTGCCGACGGCGCGTGGGTCGGCCTCCAGTCCCGCCGCTAAGCCGTTGTGCCACTGCAGGTCGTCCGAAGAGATAGCCGTAACCACCACAGAGAAGTTGGATTCGTTTGCGTCTTCTCCATTTATCGTGCCCTCAGCCGAGCAACCTGTGAGGGGTGCGCCTCCAGTATTCTCGCGGACCGCACGTACCAAGGAGCGTTGGTCGTAACCGATAGAGGCGAACACGAAGACGAAGTCGGGTTTGCTGACCCCCGCCTTCTGTAGTGCTTGCTCGGCGGCTTCATGACCTGCTACGTTGGGATTGTGGTGATGGCTCATGCCGACGCCGGCTTTGATAGCCATGAGTACACCTCCTGCTTGTTACTAACATATCTTAGCTCAGGACGAGTTGAGCAGCATTCTTGATCAGTTCTCAGGTCAGGCAGCTATGAGGCCTATTCACCCTAGTGCGTGGAAGAAGAATTCTCCGAAGTACGGATACCCTAGTCGCCTAGCACACCGGCTGCCGTCAGTAGGCTATAGGCTGCGCACACCGCGGTCAGGAGCGCTATCACCAACAGGACCACCAACCCGGCTACGTCCCTTTCGTCGTCCACCTCGTCGTGGCCAACGCCGCGATCGTCGTAAGGGGCGAGTGCTACCCCGACATGCCGCTCGACGACCGCCCGGCCCTCCTCGGTGATCTCCCACAGCGGATCGGCTTCTTCCGCTAAGGTGGGTTCGTCGGCATCTACCTCAGCCCGGGGTGAGGCCCTTCCAGAAGGGCGTGCCAGCCCACGAGATGCGAGACCCAGCAAGCGCAGCCGTACGTCATCTACCCCGACTTGCTCGTCGCTTTGGGAGAGCGTCTCGGCCAGGAGTCGGGCGCTTTGGGCACCCTTACGCAACACATCAAGGATCTTGAGGTCGAGGTTGGTGGGGTCTTCGCGTAGGGGCTGTGCATGAGGGTCATTCATGCCCCCATTATGGCCCTGCTGTGAGGATCTGAGGAAGGCCTATTCACCGGAGTGCGTGGAAGAGGAATTCTCGGAAGTTCGCCGTAGCAAGCGTCCCACCTAGCTCAGCCGCAAGCGCCCAAGAGCGGCATGGTGGCACCGTTTTGGGGTCGAAACGCACCTACCAAGTAGCGTTCGTTGCGCCGTTGTGTATCAAGGGGTGGCGACTCGTAACGCTCCAACTACCCGAGAAATTCTCGCCCATAGGACCGGGGCTCGACCGAACTTCGTGTTGACGGAGTTCTAGGAAGTTCGCTCCACGTCATCTCGTAACGCTTAGGAGACGGCAGTGCTGTAGAGTGGGCTCGTGACGGAAGGGGCAAGGGAACAGGGGCGAGGAGGAGCGGGAGGGGTGAGCACCCGTGCTGCTTCCTGGCTCGCGTGGTCTTTGTGCGGCCTCTCCTTGGTGCTCACAGCGCTAAGTCTCTTTCTGTTTGCTCTGAATCTTTTTTATTCAGGTGCCCACGACTACGACTACTACTGGCTCCAAAATGCGGTCCAGGCGGTTAGCTTCTCGATCATCGGCGCTATCATCGCTTCCCGCCTTCCCGCCAATCCTGTGGGCTGGCTCTTCTGTGCAGCAGCCTGTACCATTGCGGCGGAGTGCCTTAGCGCCGAGTATGCCATCTATGCCCTACTGGCCCGACCCGACTCGCTACCGTTAGGTGAAGCGTTAGCCTGGCTCGCCTTCTGGGTGTGGATCCCGTCTATCGGATGTATCGTTCTCTCGCTCCTATTGTTCCCTAATGGAGAGTTGCCGAGCAGTCGCTGGAGGTGGCTGGCGTGGCTCACCGTGCTCTTGACTATAGCAGGAGCGGTCTGGGTGGCGCTCTCTCCTGGGGTGATCGGTAATCTTGGGTTCAGTCGCAACCCCCTTGGAATCGAGGGTCTACCCCGTGGTTACATGCCAGTGAATACCTTCATGTCCGCTCTGGTGTTCGTCGCGGCGGTCTCAACATTGGGGTTGCGATTGCTCCGGACGAGGGGGATTGAGCGCCAGCAGATCAAGTGGCCAGCTTTTGTCGCAGTGGTGGCGGGAGTCGGCAGTGTCCTCTATGACACCGCCATCTCCGAGGCGATAGGCTTACGGTGGCTCGAGTGGGCGGGATACGTAGTTGTCGTAGCCGCGCTCGTGAGCTTCCCGATCTCCATAGGTATAGCGATAGTGCGCTACAGGCTATACGAGATAGACACCTTCATAAACCGTACCCTCGTCTACGCCTTGCTAACGGCGATATTGGCAGCGGTCTACTTCGGTGCCGTTGTATTGTTGCAGAGGGTATTCGTTGCTCTCACCGGCGAGAGGTCTACCCTCGCGATCGTGGCATCGACCCTCTTGATAGCTGCCCTGTTCAACCCCTTAAGACGCCGCATCCAAGCCTTTATAGACAGGCGCTTCTATAGGAGCAAGTATGACGCAGCCAAGACCCTGGAGGCCTTCTCTGCCAAGCTCAGGCATGAGACCGACCTAGATGCCTTGAGCGACGATCTGGTAGGGGTGGTTAGGGAGACGATGCAACCCGCTCACGTCTCTTTGTGGCTGCGCCCCGATACGACTTCGAAGGGCGAGCAGGCAGGCTAGCAAACCCTTATTCACCCAAGTGATCCATGGCCCTTGGCGGGCCACCCCGAAGCCATGTAAATGAGCTTCCGCCGAAGCTATTTTCACACCAGTGCCTAGAAGAGGAATTCTCGGAAGTTTATATCCACGATGGTGCATAGGAGCGGTCGGCTCAGCGGGTGCTGAAACCGGGGCAAAGCGTCCGGAGCCACGGTCCACTACCTACCAGCGCTGGCCAACGATGTTTCCTAAAAAGGCCCTTTCCCTTTAGGATCAGCCAAAACCTTAAGGCACAGAGTAACCATCTGCCGGGGCGAAAAGGATCCTCATGTCAAAGAGCCAGGAGGGGTCTCTATCTAGGTCCCTCCGCCGAAGCTGTGCAGCACCTCCCTGAAGGCGTCCGGTCGGATCTCGACGACCCCGGAGAAAGCGTAGTTGAACTCGCCGATAGTGAAGAGTATGCCGCAGATCAGTAACGACAGAGCCGCCACCATAAGCGCGTGCGCCACATTGCTCTTAAGCCCGAATAGGTAGGTGAAGGTCACTGTAATTACCCCGCCGAGCACGAGGACTATCCACAAAAGATAGGGTATGCCCTCCCTTACCTCCAGCATCCTTGATCTCCTGGCGTCAGCCGCATCGTGGAGCTGCGTCAGCCCACGTTCGTAGAGCACCTGCTCGCCTCTGGTGCGAGGATCGAACTGCAGCAGCTTCAACCTGAGCTGGCGAAGGAGGGAGTCCGCGCGGGGGCTCGTCTGGCCCCGCTCCATCATCGGCCACTCCTCCTCCACCACGACCCTGACGTACGTCCTGGCGAGGTCCTGGACGTTCGTGCGCTGGGGCTCGGGTAACTGGGAGGCAAGGAAGTAGACTCCGGCCAGCTCGTTTGCCTCACTCTCCACGTTGGTCTGGGCCGTGTTGTAATCCTGCCAGACGGCGATGAGCATGAACGCAAGCAACACAGCGTAGGCGACGCCTAAGACCGCGTAGATGAAGCCAGCGACGTTGTTGTGCTCCTCTCGACGGTCAGGGGGAACCAGGCGTTGCACCAGTAGCAGCCCCACGACCGCCACGAGCATAGGCACGCAGACCGTCAGGATGACGTAGAGTGCGGTTGCTAAGGCAGACCAGCCTCACTCTCTGTTTATGTAGAGTTCACTATCTCGGCCAAAGATACATCCTATATAAGTGGGAGGGCAATACCTCAAGAGTTTATTCACCTAACCTCGTAGAAGTAGAATTCTCAGAAGTCCACATCCACGATCCTGCATATCCAGGTCTATAAGGGTGGGGCTATGCGGCTTTGCCCCACCCCGATGGATAGAATGCTTACACAAGATGTAGTGGGTCTGGATGGATATCCGACTAGATGCATAAA
>DASSCV010000479.1:0-3123 GCA_035697505.1 Rubrobacter sp. | reverse complement strand
CTGGAGGTGACGCCGCAGGTGCCGCCGCAGTATCCGGCGGAGGGACTCTCCGGCGAGAACATACGACTCGGCAGCGGTTCGGTGGACGTCTCGGCCTCGGCGAGCAATGGCACATACCAGACTACCGTGCGCCCGAACGTCTCACTGCAAGCGCTCACCATCGGCCACACCGTGCCGCGTGACGCCGAAGTCGTCTCTGTCACTCTCAACGGAAATGCCATATCTTACGAGGTTCGCAACACCAACCGCGGTAAAGAAGTCCTCGTCAAGGCAGCAACGAGCAGCGGGCAGACGCTGGTCGTAACGACCGCGCAGTAGCGATGATCCATCACAGTGAGAGCCGCGCCGACATCCAGCAGGGCCCAATCACCTACGGCGAGCTCTTCAGCGTGCAGCCATTCGACAACCAGGTCGTCAAGATGGAGCTTACGGGGGACCAGATCTACAGGCTCCTCGAACAGCAGTTCGAGGTGAACCGGATGCTCCAGATCAGCGGGTTCACCTACACTTACAACGCCTCGAACCCAGCCGGACAGCGCATCACGAGCGTGACGATCAACGGCGCACCGCTTGACCGCAACGCCACCTACACCGTGGCGGCCAACGGCTTCATCGCCACAGGTGGCGACGGCTTCACGGTCTTCGAGGAGGCGAGCGCGACCCAGCAGACCCTGGGCAGCGACCTTGACGCGCTGGAGGCGTATATCGGTAGCCAGCAGCAGGTCGGGGTCCCCGCGGATTTCGGGCAGAGGATCACCAAGCAGGGATAGCCCCAGACGGCTTTCCCTGGACCTTGCGGGCGCCGAGAGGCGCGCCCACGTTTTTCTGCGCCGTCCCTGGAGTTTCGTATGGCGACCCACGCACGCCAAAAGCTGTAAGCTGATAGCCCAATTGCAGACATCTAGAAAGGGCAAGCACCGTGGATACAACGAAGTTCTTACTCGACGAGAAGGCCATTCCAGAAAGCTGGTACAACCTCGTGCCCGATCTGCCCTTCGGTCTGGAGCCGCCTCTGAACCCGGCTACGAGAGAGCCCGTAGGGCCCGAGGCGTTCGCCCCGATCTTCCCGCAGGCGATCATCGAACAGGAAGTGACCGCCGATTCATACGTTCCCATCCCCGAAGAGGTGCGTGAGATCTACAGCCTCTGGCGCCCAACTCCTCTCTTCCGCGCCCGCCGCCTCGAAAAACTCCTCGACACCCCGGCCCACATCTTCTACAAGTACGAGGGCGGCTCTCCAACCGGCAGCCACAAGCCGAACACAGCCGTCCCCCAGGCGTATTACAACCGCGAAGAGGGTGTAAGGCGCCTGACCACAGAGACAGGGGCGGGCCAGTGGGGCTCTTCCCTGGCCTTCGCCTGCGGCGTGATGGACCTCGATTGCACGGTCTACATGGTACGCGTCAGCTACGACCAGAAGCCTTACAGGCGCATCATGATGGAGACTTACGGCGCGGAGGTCCACGCCAGCCCGACGGATCTCACGCAGGCAGGCAGAAACATCCTCGAGGAGCATCCTGACTCGCCGGGATCTCTCGGTATAGCCATAAGCGAGGCGATCGAGGATGCGGTCAAGAACGACGACGCCAAGTACTCGCTCGGGAGCGTCCTGAACCACGTGCTTTTGCATCAGACCGTGATCGGGCAGGAAGCGCTCCAACAGATGGAGTTGGCCGGCGAGTATCCCGACGTGGTGGTGGGCTGTGTAGGGGGCGGCTCGAACTTCGGCGGCGTCGCCTTCCCCTTCATCCGCGAGAACCTGAAGAACGGTAAGAGCACCCGCATCGTGGCCGTCGAGCCTGCCTCCTGCCCCACGCTCACGAAGGGCCGCTACACCTACGATTTTGGCGATACCGCAGGCACCACCCCGATGATGAAGATGTACACGCTCGGGCACTCGTTCGTCCCGAGCGGAATCCATGCGGGGGGCTTGCGTTACCACGGCGACTCCCCCATAGTCTCGGCGCTTGCGCACGAGGGGCTGATCGAGGCGCGGGCCTACGCCCAGAACCCCACCTTCGAGGCCGGGGTCACGTTCGCCAGGACGGAGGGCATCGTGCCTGCGCCCGAGGTGACGCACGCGATCAAAGCAACCATAGACCTGGCACTGGAGGCCAAAGAAGCAGGAGAGCAGCAGACCATCCTCTTCAACCTCTGCGGCCACGGCCACTTCGACTTCTCGGCCTACCAGCAGTACCTCGCAGGGGAGCTCGTCAACCTGGAGCACTCGGACGAGGAGATAGAAGCGGCCGTCGCCGGCATACCGGGCTAATAGCAGATCGAGGAACCGTCCACCCTTCCTCGATCCGCGCTGGATTTCAGCTTGTAAGCTTCTTTGTTTGCTGAACGTATAGGCTCGGGTTCTATCCCTTAGGGCTGTCCCGCAGAGAGTCCACAGGGATTTGGCGGTTTTGCGGAGCAGCCATTGACTCCGATCCGTAAGCTACTTAATATGCGTACCCAACGATCAAGGGGAAGAAGAACTACCGGAGGGGGACACGGTGCGGCGAGTTTTGAGGTTGAACCTCACCCTGAGAGGTCTTGCCATCTTGCTTGGGATCGTGGGGACGATATCCGTATTGACGAGCGCAGGCAAGCTCGTCTCCCCGGCTGAGGCTCTCCAAGAGAGCAAGGGGCCGGCTGAGAGGACGGATGGCGAGGTGGTAGGGGCCTCGATCTCCCATCCCACCAGGTGGTTCGTGGAGCGCGAACGGTACACCTACGACCAAACCTACGGCTATACGTTGTGGAGGCCTGACTCTGGCGCCCTGCACGACCACGGCGGGACGCCGGCGGTGCGCGTCGCGCTAGCCTACGGTCTTCGGCCCGGACAGATCAAGGCCACGGTCCAAAAGAAGCTCCGTGCCTACCGCGACCTCCCCATGACTCGCGAGGAGGTCAGCGTCGCCGAGAAGGGACACAGAGGCGTGGCGGTCGGGACCATCCCGGGCAGCACGCCCTCCACAGAAGTCTACGTTCCGGTGAACGGCCGGGTGTACCAGATCAACGTCTACGGGAAGAGATTTGGTTCAGGCGATAAGGAACTGCTCTCCACTTTGCGTTTCGAGCCCCCCGCAAGGCCGGTCGGCTCGCTCGGGCTACCAAGAGCCAATTCTGCGAAGA
>DASSCV010000478.1:0-9820 GCA_035697505.1 Rubrobacter sp. | reverse complement strand
GTCGAATCAAACGGCAGGAAGGTAACCTTTATAGACACCCCCGGCCACGAGGCATTCACGGAGATGCGGGCCCGCGGTGCGCGGGTAACGGACGTGGTGGTGCTCGTCGTGGCCGCCGATGACGGCATCATGCCCCAGACGACTGAGGCTATCGAGCACGCGAGGGCCGCCGGCGTCCCCATGGTCGTGGCCCTCAACAAGATCGACGTTCCGAACGCGAACCAGGACAGGGTTCTCGGGGAGCTCTCCGAAAGGGAGCTCGTACCCGAGGTCTACGGCGGGGATACCGTAACGGTGCCGGTTTCGGCGAAGACCGGCGAAGGCATCGATGAGCTTCTGGAGAACATCCTGGTCGTCGCCGAGCTCGAGGACTTGAAGGCGAACCCCAAGGCCCCAGCGAGCGGCTACGTTATTGAGGGGGAACGCGACCCCGGACGCGGTCCTGTCGCCACGCTGCTGTTGAGTCGCGGGACGCTCGAGAAGAGCGATGCCGTGCTCGCGGGAACGGCCTACGGTAGGGTTAGGGCGATGCTCGACTTCATGGGCAATCGTGTCAAGGAGGCAGGACCGGGGATGCCGGTCGAGATCCTCGGCCTCTCGGGTGTCCCCGAGGCGGGTACCCGCTTCGAGGTCGTCGACCACGAGCGGATCGCGCGCGACCGCGCCCAGCAGGCGGAGGAGAAACAGCGCAGGCAGGAGCTCGCGCAGGGCGGTACGCGCCGTACGCTCGAGGAGCTACTCGGCGAGGGCGGCACCCAGGACCTCAACCTCGTCGTCAAGGCGGATGTCGCCGGGTCTGTCGAGGCTCTCAAGGAGGCGCTCACCAGACTCTCCACGGACGAGGTGCGCGTCAATATCGTGCGCAGCGGCGTCGGGGCTCTTACGGACTCTGACGTCATGCTTGGCTCGGCTAGCGACGGCATCCTGCTCGGCTTCAACGTCAGGCCCACGAATACGGCCAAGCAGGTCGCCGAGCGCGAAGGCGTCGAGATCCGGACCTACGACGTGATCTACAAGGCCCTCGAAGAGATCGAGGCCGCCATGCGCGGCATGCTCGCCCCCGATATAGAGGAGCGCGAGAGCGGTACCGCCGAGGTGCGCCAGACCTTCAGGGTGCCCAACGTCGGGGTCGTCGCTGGCTGCTACGTCACGAGCGGGGAGATCTTCCGCAACAACCGCGTGCGCGTCGTGCGCGACGGCGCCGTGGTCTACGAGGGCAACATAGCCTCCCTGAAACGCTTCAGGGACGACGTCCGCTCCGTGCGCGAGGGTTTCGAGTGCGGCGTGGGCGTCGAGAACTTCAACGACGTCAAAGAGGGAGACGTGCTCGAGTTCTTCGAGACCGTCGAGGTCCCGAGGTAAAGGCGGCTTTTGTTCTGCACGGTAAGGCTGGAACTGGAGCTGCCTTTCTCTTCGAGTCTGAAGGATAAGCGACAGACGCTACGCTCCCTCAAGGACCGGCTCCGCCGCAAGAACGTCTCTGTGGTGGAGTCGGATCACCAGGACCTCTGGCAGCGGGCCACGATGGAGATCGCACTCGCCGCGGTCTCGCGCGGAGCTGCCGAGGAGAAGCGAGAAGAGCTTCGCAGGATGCTCCTCACCTACGAGGAGCTCTCGATACTGGACTGGCGCGAGGAGTTCGTAAAGCTGTGAGCGGTCGCACGCGTAAGGTGGAGTCGCAGCTGAAGGAGATCACCGGCGAGGAGGTCGCCTCGCTGTCGGACCCGCGTATCCAGGGCCTCGTTACGATCACCGGCGTCAGGGTGAGCCCTGACCTTGCCCACGCTACGGTGTTCTACAGCGTGCTCGCTGGCGAGGATGAGATGGCCGCAAACGAAGGCCTGCAGAGCGCCGCCGGCCGCATCCAGGCCGCGGTAGGGGCCCAGACGCGCCTCAAGCGCACGCCCAGGCTGCACTTCGAACCCGACCCTGTTGTCGAGCGTGCCACCAAAATAGAAGCCGTACTGAGGGAGGTTAGGACAGATGACGACGCGCACGAAGAATAATACGCTGGCGGAGATAGCGGAGTTCTTGAAGACCCTGGACCGGGTCGCCGTAACGACTCACGTAGGTTCTGACGGCGACGCCATCGGCGCTTCGGCAGCCCTCGTGCGTCTCATGCGCCGGCTAGGAGCCACGGCCGTATTCTGCCACGCGGAAGGGGTGCCCGAGTATCTGGGCTGGCTCTTGCCCGACGAGCCCCTGCGCGAGCTTCCGCCGGATCACGACCTGCTCGTCGCCGACACATCACGCGCAGATCGAACCGGCGTGCCTGTCCCCGCAGCGGGCGCCCGCCTCAACATCGACCACCACGAGGACAACCCTCTCTACGCCGAGTACAACCTGGTTAGCCCAAGGGCCGCCGCGACGGCGGAGATCGTCGCCGACCTCTACGCGGAGCTCGACGTGCCCATCGACAGGCCCGCCGCCGAAGCCCTCTACGTAGGCATCAAGACCGACACGGGTGGCTTTAACTTCCGTAACATCTCCCCCCGCGCCCACGAGCTCGTCGCCGACCTGATTCGGGCCGGTGTCGTGCCCGCGGAGGTCAACGAGCGTATCAACCGCAGGGGCAGCATAGAACAGCTCAGGATCGTCGGCGTCTCGCTCGCGAACGCCGTGCGTTATGGGGACGCCCTTATCTCCACGGTCGAAAACTCTGATTACGAGAGGACCGGCGCAACAGAGCTCGACTCGAAAGAATCCATCGACCAGCTCCGCACCGTCGCCGGTGTCGACGTCGTCGCCCACCTGCGCGAGGTGCCGCAGGGTACGAAAGGTTCCCTCCGGTCCGAGTCGGTCGACGTCGGGGAGATAGCGCGCCGCTTCGGCGGAGGCGGCCACCGGCTTGCCGCCGGATACACCACGCCGCGCAGGCCCAACGAGGCCAGGGAAGAGCTTCTGGGAATACTTGAAGGCGTACTGGATCTCGGGGGCGGGCCATAACGGAGAGAACCCTCTCGGGCGGCCTTCTGCTGGACAAGCCGCCAGGCATAACGAGTGCCAGGGCTGTCTCCGGGATCAAACGCCTGCTCCCGAGGAAGACCAGGATCGGGCACACAGGAACCCTTGACCCTCTGGCCTCAGGCCTTCTCGTGCTCCTCGTCGGACGCGCAACCCGTCTCTCTCGCTACGTGACTTACCTCGACAAGTCATACACGGCTACCGCCCGCTTCGGCGCCGTCTCGGATACGCTCGACGCAGAAGGCAATATCACCGAACTCGCCGCCCCTCTCCCTCCGGAAGAAGCTCTGCGCGACGCGCTCCCCACTTTCACGGGTGATCTCCTCCAGGTTCCGCCCATGGCCTCGGCCCTCAAGCAAGGAGGCGTCAGACTCTACGACCTGCACCGCCGCGGCATCAGCGTCGAGCGGGAGGCACGTCCCGTCAAGGTACATAGTCTCGCGCTCGCCGGCCTCGACCCCACAAAAGAGACGGCCACGTTCGAGATCTCCTGCAGCAGCGGTACCTACATAAGAACCCTCATAAACGACCTCGCCAACTCCCTCGGCTCAGGCGCCTACCTTACCGCTCTGCGCCGCACGAGCGTCGGACACCTCACCGTAGGTAACGCCCATGCCTTTCAAGATCTCCTCCCGGAAACCTTACATAACCACATAATACCACCAAACGATGTGATCGCCCATCTCCCTGAGGTGGCTGTTTCAGAGGAGACGGGCCGAGGTCTGGTATGCCACGGCGGGCCCATAGAGAGGGGTCGGGTCGATGGCAGTTACCGGGTGATGTGTGGGGGCGAGCTCCTGGCGGTGTATAGGGACGACGAGGACGCTGGGCGGGCCGAGGTGGTGCTATGCGCCCCTTAGTGGTAGCCCTGGGTAACTTCGATGGCGTGCACCTTGGCCATCAGGAGGTCTTGAGGCGGGCCGTCGAGGAAGGGCGGTGGAGGGACATGAAGGTCGTTGCGGCCACCTTCCATCCGCATCCACGTGCCGTACTGGGGGCTGGCGATCCGCCGAAGCTGCTTACGCCTTTGGGGTTGCGGTCTGAGATGCTACTCCGTTACGGGGCCGATGATGTGTGGGTGATACCATTCGACGTCGCCCTTTCCAGGAAGACGCCAGAGCAGTTCGTAAAGGACGTGCTGATTGGCGAGGGTGGGGCCGGGGTGGTCGTAGTCGGTGAGAACTTTCGTTTCGGGCACAAGGCTGCCGGCCACTTCGGTGACCTCCTCCGGCTCATGCGGGAGGCGGGTGGAACGGCCGTCGGCGTTAAGGTACGCGGTGGGGGCATGGAGGGCGGGATCAGCTCCACCCGCATACGGGCTCTGGTCTCCGGTGGAGATGTGACCGAGGCCGCTGGCCTCCTTGGACGTCCCTACATGCTCAGGGGTGAGGTAGTGGTCGGAGACCGGCGAGGCCGGTCGATCGGCTTTCCCACGGCCAATGTGCTGCCCGATACGGACGCCGTGATACCGGCCCGCGGAGTCTACGCAGGATTCCTCCGTTTCGGAGAAAAGGAATATGCCGCATGTACGAACGTCGGGGTGGCTCCCACCTTCGGGAGGGCCGAGAGCCGTGTCGAGGCCTATCTACTCGACTTCGAGGGGGATCTCTACGGGCGCGTGGTCGACGTCAGCTTCCTGAAGCGCATAAGGGAGGAGCGACGATTCTCGGGCGTCGATGAGCTCATAGGACAGATTCGGCGCGACGTAGAAGAGGCCAGGATCATAGCTGGTGGACTGGGCTGACGGGGGGCCATTGGCGCCCGATACTGATTGATGCATGTGGTAGCATAGAGGGTCGAACGGGTTAATACGAGAGAGAAGTGAGTAAAGAGGAGAAAGAAGAAGTTGGCTGTAGTAGAGCACAAAGAGGAGATCATTCAAGAGCACCGGATGCACGAGGGGGACACGGGGTCGCCCGAGGTGCAGGTCGCGGTGCTCACGCGGCGCATAGCCCACCTTACCGAGCACTTGCGCGAGCACAAGCACGACTACCATTCACGGCGTGGACTGCTGAAGATGGTCGGCAGGCGCCGCAGGTTACTCAAGTATCTGCAGAACAAGGACGTCGAGCGCTACCGGGCGCTCATCGCCAAGCTCGGCCTACGCCGGTAGTCCGGGTAACAAGAATAACAAGAGGAGAAAACTATATGCGACTAGACATACCAGTAGGTGAGCGCTCGATTGTGCTCGAAACCGGGAAGCTAGCCAAACAAGCCGGTGGCTCGGTGACGGTGAGGCTCGGTGACACAATGATACTCTCCACGGCCACGCGCTCGCAGGCTCCGCGCCCCGGCGCGACGTTCTTACCCTTGAGCGTGGACATCGAGGAGCGCATGTCCTCGGCCGGCAAGATCCCCGGCGGTTTTATCAAGCGCGAGGGTAGGCCCTCGGAGCGGGCGATCCTGACCTCGCGCCTCACGGATAGGCCTCTCAGGCCGCTCTTCCCCAAGAATTATCACTACGAGATACAGGTAATAGGCACCGTTCTGGTCGCCGACCAGGACACCCCGTATGATACCGTAAGCATGGTCGGGGCTTCTGCGGCGCTCGCCCTCTCCGACATGCCCTTTGACGGCCCGATCGGGGCCGTGCGCATCGGACGTTCGCTCGACGGCGAGTTCATCCTGAATCCTACCTACGCCCAGATCGCAGAGAGCGACCTGGACCTCGTGGTCGCAGGGACCAAGGAAGCCATCACCATGGTCGAAGCCGGGGCGAACGAGGTGCCCGAGAACGTCATGGTCGAGGCCCTGCAGGTCGCCCAGGAGGTCGTCAAGGCCCAGGCCGAGGCGATAGAGGAGTGGGCTCTCGAACATGGCAAAGAGAAGCAAGAGATAGAGGATACGGAGGAGAACCCCTTCCTCGCCGACTTCCGCGAGCGGTACTTCGGCCGGATGAAAGAAGGCATCGTCCAGACCGACCGGAGGGCCCGCCACGACGTGCTCGAGGAGTTGCGCGAAGAGTTGATCGAGGGCCGCGAAGAAGAGGAGATTCCTCTGATCACATCCGCCCTCTCGACGCTCGAGAAGGAGGCTTTCCGCGCTCTCTACATCGAGGACCGCAAGCGTACGGATCTGCGTGGGCTGGACGAGATAAGGCCAACCTCAGCCGAAGTGGGCGTGCTTCCGCGGGTCCATGGTACGGGGCTCTTTACAAGGGGCGAGACGCAGGTCTTGAGCTCTCTGGCTCTGGCCGACCTCGGTCTCGCGCAGCGGCTCGACACCATCGAGCCGCAGACGGGCAAGCGCTACATGCACCACTACAACTTCCCGCCTTTCTCCACGGGCGAGACGGGACGCCTGGGGAGTCCGCGGCGGAGAGAGATCGGGCACGGCGCACTCGCCGAGCGGGCGCTGGCACCGGTCATTCCATCGGAGGAAGAGTTCCCCTATGCTCTACGCGTAATATCCGAGGTATTCGAGTCGAACGGTTCCTCATCGATGGCGAGCGTGTGCGGTTCGACGCTGGCATTGATGGACGGCGGCGTGCCGATCAAAGCCCCCGTCGCCGGTGTTGCAATGGGGCTGGTCAAGGAGGGCGACGACTATGTCATCCTCAGTGACATCCAGGGCCTCGAGGACCATATGGGCGACATGGACTTCAAGGTCGCAGGCACGGCCGACGGCATAACTGCGCTCCAGATGGACATGAAGATCACCGGTGTTTCGGCCCAGCTCTTGCAGGAGGCGCTGGAGCAGGCCAAGGCAGGGCGTTTGCAGATACTCGAGATCCTGCGCGGCGCCATAGCCGAGCCGAGGGCGGAGGTCTCCGACTACGCCCCCAGGGTGGAGGTTATAAAGATCCCGAAGGATAAGATCGGGATGCTCATAGGGCCTGGCGGGAAGACCATCAACGCGCTACAGGAGCAGTTCGGCGTGAACATCTCCGTCGAGGACGACGGAACGGTCTTCGTTGCCGGTGAAGGAAGCATATCCAGGGATGCTGCCTCGGCGATAAACGGGATGATGAAGGATGTCGAAGCCGGTGAGATCTACACCGGCAAGGTCGTGAAGACCACCAACTTCGGGGCCTTCGTAGAGCTCACGCCGGGCCGCGACGGGCTCGTGCACATCTCGCGTCTCGCGCCGGGAAGGCAGCGGGTGGAGAGAGTCGAGGACGTCGTCAACGAGGGTGACCGTATCAAGGTGCGTGTCCTGGAGATAGACAAGCAGAATCGCATCAGCCTCGAGAAGCTGGAGGGCTAGTGGCCGACCCGAACGTAAGGCGGAAGGATCTTCCCGGGGGTCTCAGGGTCTTCTCCGAGCCCCTCACCGAGGCCACGAGCGTCTCTCTGGGGCTCTGGATCCGGGCCGGCTCCCGCGACGAGATGGACGACGTTGCAGGCATCACCCACCTGATGGAACACATGCTCTTCAAGGGGACTCCCGACATGGATGCCCTGGGCATCGCCCAGGCCTTCGAGGGCATCGGGGCCCAGGAGAACGCGGCGACCGGCGAGGAGTACACCGTGCTGTACGCCCGCTTTCTGCCCGAGCATCTGGGGCGGGCCCTGGACATCATGAGCGACATGGTCCTGAGGCCGACGCTCGCCGATCTCGAACGCGAGCGTGAGGTCATCGTCGAAGAGATCAAGATGTACGAGGACAGGCCCGACCAGCTCGCCGACGAGTACCTGTCGTCTTTGATCTTCCACGAAGATCCCCTCGGCCGCCCGATTATCGGGTCTGCCGAGACGGTCCGCGGTGTTGACCACGATACCCTCAAGGACTTCCACAGCCACACTTACACGGCTCCCAACATCTTCGTCGTCGCCGCAGGCAAGCTCGATCCCGACGACGTCGAACGGAAGGTCGAGGAGAGGCTTTCCGGCCTTCCAGGGGGAGAGCCTTTCGTGCGGGAGGCGAGGCCGACGCCGCCGGTGAGCCGCCTTTTCTTCAGGTTCAAGGAGACGGAGCAATACCACGTCTCCATGGGCTCCCTGGGCATTCCTGCGAAGAGCGAAGACCGTTATGCGATGGCCGCATTGAACAACGTCCTTGGCGGCGGCATGAGCAGCCGCCTCTTTCAGGAGGTGCGCGAAAAGCGTGGTCTGGCATACGCCGTGTACTCCTACCACCAAGGATACTCGGACGCAGGCGCGATCAAGACCTACGTGGGCTCCACTACGGGCAATGTGGAGGAGGCGGTCAGGGTGATCGTCGAGCAACTCGGGAGGATCATGGATGAGGAGGTCGAGGAAGAGGAACTGGCGCGCACCAAGGAGCAGCTCAAGAGCTCGACCCTCCTTGCCCTGGAGAGCACCTCTGCGAGGATGAATCGCATCGGCCGCAGCGTCATAACGGGCGCGGAGCTCCTGACGCCAGAACAGATCTCCGCCCGGATCGAGGCCGTTACCCCGCAGGACATAGCACGCCTTGCGAAACAGCACCTGAGAACAGACCAGATGTACCTCTCCGCCGTCGGGCCGAAGGAGCTCGACTTGGGAAGGTACTTGAACGGAAGCTAGTCAGCATGTCAGCAAGTCGACTTTCTCGCACACGAGCCCCGGCAAGCGAAGCCCGAAGGGCGTAGCTAATTGACAAGCTTCCCGACCGAAGGGAGGAAATGCAGTTAGACAAAGAGACCTTGCAGGTCGTTCCCCTCGGGGGGTTGGGTGAGATAGGCAAGAACATGACGGCCGTGCGCCAGGCGAGCGGGATGATCCTGGTCGATGCAGGCATGTCGTTCCCTGACGAGGAGATGCCGGGGATAGATCTTGTGCTCCCTGACTTCACCTACGTGCGGGAACACGCGCACGAGTTGAAGGGGATAGTGCTCACGCACGGTCACGAAGACCATGTGGGCGCGCTGCCTTACCTCTTGCGCGAGTTCAACGTACCTGTCTACGCCACCAAGCTCACCCTCGGGCTCGTGCGCAGCAAGCTGCAGGAGTTCGGGATCAAGAGGGGAGATCTGCGCGAGGTCAAGGCCGGCGATCGGCAGAACCTTGGTGGCTTCGGGCTGGAGTTCATAGAGGTAAACCACTCCATACCCGGCGCCGTCGCGATAGCCATCAGTACCAGGGCAGGCCTGATCCTGTTCTCAGGCGACTACAAGATCGACCTTACCCCGATAGAGGGATCGCCGATGGACCTTGGGCGCCTTGCCGAGCTTGGCAAGGAAGGGGTGCTCGCGTACTTCGGCGACTCGACGAACTCCGAGCGGCCCGGCTACGTGCCCTCGGAGAGGATCGTCGGGGATACGCTGAACGAGGTTTTCGAGAGGTCCAAGGGTCGCATCATCGTGGCCTCCTTCGCCTCACACATCCACCGCGTCAGCCAGGTTGTCGAGGCGGCCAAGAAGCACGACAGGCTCGTCGGGGTATCGGGCCGCTCCATGGTCCGTAACGTACAGATCGCCCGCGAGCTCGGCTACCTCGACCTGCCGCAGGAGATGATGGTCGACCAGCGGGACGTCAACCAGATCCCCGACTCCGACATCGTGGTCCTTACGACAGGCTCGCAGGGGGAGCCCCTGGCGGCCCTGAGCCGGATCGCAAACGGAACCCACCGCACGATCGAGGTCGGACCCGAAGACACGGTCGTAATTGCCGCGCACCCAATCCCGGGTAACGAGCGGGGCGTCTCTCGCACGATCAACAACCTGATGAAGCGCGGCGCCCATGTGTTCTACAGTCCCCTCATGCCGGTTCACGTCTCGGGACACGCCGCCCAGGAGGAGCAGAAGATAGTGCTCTCCCTACTCAAGCCGCGCTATCTCGTTCCCGTACACGGCGAGTTCAGGCATCTTCGCCACCACGCGAACACCGCGATCAGCCTCGGCATCCCCGAGGACAATATCTTCATCCTGGAGAACGGCGACTGCCTGGAGTTCATAGACGGTGAGGCCCGCCGC
>DASSCV010000477.1:0-17104 GCA_035697505.1 Rubrobacter sp. | reverse complement strand
GGTCGTGCATACCCACAGCGCGTATGCAACAGCGTGGGCGGCGGTAGGACACGAGATTCCTTGCTTCCTTACTGCAATGGCCGACGAGTTCGGGGGACCCATCCCCTGCGGCGGCTTCGCCCCGATCGGGGGTGAGGAGATTGGCGAGGAGGTGGTCCGGGTGCTCAAGGAGCACGCTTCTCCAGCGGTTGTGATGCAAAATCACGGAGTCTTCGCGGTCGGCGCGTCAGCCGAGGAGGCGATCAAGGCCGCGGTTATGTGCGAAGACGTCGCACGCACTTCGTTCCTCGCCACACGCCTTGGGGAGCCAGTGCCCATCGACCCTGGGGATATCGCCAGGCTCCACCGACGCTACACCACTCAGTACGGCCAATAGTAGCAGTACGACTCGAAACGGAGGCACCGTGGCAGGTAGACCCAAGATAGGCCTTCTGGGCATCATGCAGGCCCTCTACGATGAGATGCTGCCCGGCATCACCGAACGTCAAGCTGGGTACGCTAAAGAAGTCGCCATCCACCTCAAGGGTGTCGCTGAGGTGTCGTTCCCGGGACCTGCCAAGTCCCGGGCGGAGATCGAGGACTTAGTAGAGGGGTTCGAGAAAGAGAAACTCGACGGCGTCATGATCGTCATGCTTACCTACGGACCCGCGATGCGCGCCACCCGGGCACTTTCAGAGACCCGGCTACCGCTGATGCTTGCCAACATCCAGCCTGAGCCGGTGGTGACACCCGAATGGGACATGGGCGACATGACCTACAACCAGGGGGTCCACGGGGCCCAGGATACCGCCAACGCATTGGTGAGGTCCGGTGTGCCTTTCGAAGTGGTAACGGCGGATTGGCGTTCTGAGGCATTCAAGGTGGCCTTTGAGAACTGGGCGCGTGCAGCGGCGGCGGTCAGCGCCTGGCGGCGGCTCCGGGTCGCTATCTTCGGCTACGCCATGAACGGCATGGGTGACATCAGGGTCGACGAGACCGATATGCTGCGCGAGCTTGGCCCGGAGATCAACTTCCTCGCCACAGGTGATCTCCACCGGGCTATGCAGAGCGTGTCCGAGGCCGAGATTGAGGTAGTGCTCGAGGAAGAGAATCGCCTCTTTGAGGTAGATAAGAGGCTAGATGAGAAGGAGCGTCAGGACGCCGCCCGCATGCAGGTCGCCATCAAGAGGGTGCTCGACGAAGGTGGTTACGGTGCGTACTCCACGCACTTCGATGCAATCGGTGAGGATGGTCGCTTCCGGCGGCTGCCTCTCGCCGCGGCTTCTTCGCTCATGGCCGCGGGCTACGGTTTCGGTGCCGAAGGGGACGCTTGCAGCGCGGCCCTCGTCTCAGCCGGCCACGTCTTGGCCGGCGATGCCCACTTCACCGAGATGTACGCCTTGGACTTCGAGAGAGACGCGGTCCTGATGAGCCACATGGGCGAGGGCAACTGGAACGTCGCCCGGGACGACGAGAGGGTGCGGCTCATCCACAGGGAACTCGGTATCGGCCGCCTGGGACCACCGCCCACGTTCCTATTCCGCATCCAACCTGGACCGGCGACGCTGGCCTCGCTCGTCCCCTTATCGGGAGGACGCTTCCGCCTCGTTGTCTCGGAGGGAGAGGTTATTGACAGCGAGGTGCTGCCCGCGCTCGAGATGCCCTACGGCTTCTTCAGGCCTGAGACCGGAGCGCGTGGATGCCTGGACGGATGGCTCAAGAACGGTGGCACCCATCATCAGGTTATGACTATGGGCTCGCACGCCAAGCGTTGGCAGCTCTTTACCGAGCTGTTGGGTATCGAGTTTGTCCAAGTGTAGTTGGTGAAGGGTTCTGTATGAATGCCTTGCTGCTTGACGAGCCAGGACGCTTGCGTCCTGGTGTATGGCCCGATGAGGAGTCCGAACGCGGAAGATTACGCCTGAGGGTACAGGCTGTCTCTGTGTGCGGCTCTGACCTCCATTTTTACAAAGAGGGTGGGATTGGGGCTGCGGTTGCCGAGTCTCCCTTCGTGCTCGGGCACGAGTTCTCGGCCGTCGTGAACGACGAGCGTGGAGAGGAGTTCGGCCTGCCGCCCGGCACCCTTGTCGCTGTGGATCCGGCTGAGCCCTGCGACCGGTGCGAGTGGTGCATGCATGGATACACAAACCTCTGCCCCAACGTACGCTTCGCCGGCACTGCTCCAGTGCCAGGGGCACTGCGCGAGTTCTACCATGCTCGACCCCAAGAGCTCTATCCGGTGCCGGAGGGCTTTGATGATGTGGATGGGGCTTTGCTCGAGCCCCTCGGTGTCGCGGTGCACGCCCTAGACCTCGCGCGCGTCCCGCTTGGCGCGACCGTGGCCGTGGTAGGGATGGGCGCGATCGGGCTGCTCATAGCGCAGGTTGCCCGGGTTGCGGGGGCTGGTGAGGTTCATGCCGTGGAGCCGCTCGCGTACCGGCGGGAGCTCGCCCTAGAGCTCGGTTGCGACGCTGCCTACGCCGACTCAGCAGCGATTGTAGAGGCTACGGCTGGTAGAGGTGCCGACATAGTGATTGAGGCGACCGACACCTCGGACGGCCCAGAGGTGGCCTGCCAGGTAGTTCGGATCGGAGGGCGCGTTGTGCTTGTGGGCATCCCTGACGGGGACCGCTTTGAGCTCACGGCCTCCGTCGCCCGGCGCAAGGGCCTAACTGTGAAGTTCTCTAGGCGCATGGGGCACGTCTACCCCCGTGCCATAAGTCTCGTCGCTTCCGGAAAGGTTAAACTAAGGGCCCTCGTAACTCACCGTTTTCCCCTTGATAGGGGAGCTGAGGCCTTCGACATCCAAGCCGACCGCCGCGACGGTGCTGTTAAAGCCGTCATCAAAGTAGGACACGAGGAGTAAGCGCCTGTGGAGGCTCAGGCTGTAGACGTGTCTCTCTCGAGGGACTCACCCTTCGATCTCCGCGCGCCGGGTCTGGAGAAATCTAACGCCGCTTTGACGGTCGCGTAACCGTATGGATAATCTTACGGGGAGGACCGCCGGTCGCAGGTTCGAAGCCTGCCGGGCGAGCCACGAAATGTCCTTCGCCAGGCGCTACGACCCTCGACGGTGCGTTCAAGAAGAATGCCGTGCCTTGTTGCCGAAGGTGCTCTTGCGGCCGCCGGGCCACCAGTTCCAGTCGCCGAGAACGCGCATGGTAGCGGGGACGAGGAGGATACGGATGATCGTCGCGTCGACGAAAACGGCCACGGCGAGGCCCAGGCCAACCGCTTTGGTAATGATGACGCTGCTAAAGGCGAACGCGCCGGTCACAACGATGATAATGGCGGCGGCCGACGTAATGATACCGGCGGTAGACGCCACCCCCTTGGCGACGCTGGCGGTGTTGGAGTCGCCGTTTTCGTAGGCCTCCCTGATGCGGGAGAGCAAGAAGACCTCGTAGTCCATGGAGACGCCGAAGATCGTACAAAAGATCAGAATCGGGAGGGTGGCGTCCACGAAGCCCAGAGGCGTAAAATTCAACACCTCCGAGAGGTTGCCGTCCTGGAACACGAAGACCAGTGCCCCGAAGCTCGCCGTGAGGCTCAGGATGTTCACCACGACCGCCTTCAACGGGATAAAGACGGAACGGAAGGTGTAGAGCAGTACCAGGTAGGTTACCCCAAGAACGAACGCCGCCGCGTAGGGCGCCTTGTCGTAGACGCTGGAGATGAAGTCCTTCTGTCCGGCAGAGAGGCCGCCGACGAAAAACCTTACGCCCTCCGGTGGCTCGACCGAGCGCACGTCGCCAACGGTCTCGCGGGCGGCCCCGACGTAGGGGCTGGCCTCCGTGACGCCCCGCAGCAGTGTGTAATATCCACCCACTAGTTCGTCTTTTGCGTCCTGTAGCTCCTCGGACTGGCGGGCTTCGGGTAGTTTCAAGTAATTGGCGACACCTTCGGCCGTGATCTCTCCGTCGGCGGAGATGCCTTCTGGTAGGTTCGGAACCTGCTCCTCTACTTGCTGTTGAAGTTCCGCCTCTACCTCGGACTGTATCTGTTCTCTGGCTCCGGACTCCTCCAGACGACTCCTGACCTCCGACTCTACCCGGGATCGGATCTCCTCTTCGGCCCCCGGCGGTAAGGTTCCCTGATCGGCCACCAGCTGTGAGGTCTGCTCCTCCACCCCTTGTTGGACCTGCTCCTGCACTAGCTGGTTGTATCGCTCTTCTACCAGGGCTTCTGTTCTTCCTCGCGCTTCGGCCTCTGCCTCTTTGCGGATATTTGCTACCCTTTCCGCGTACCCGCGGGCGGCGCTCTCGCCGATGGTGTAGATGCTCTCGACGCTCTGTACACCATCGGTTTCTCGTACGCTCTCGCCGAGCCGTTTGACGTCTTCCAGGCCCTCGGCGCTGAGTGGACCCTCAGGCACGCTGGCGACGATCTGCATCGGATAAAGGCTAGCGTAGTCGAAGTCCTGCTTGAGGATGTCGTCCCCGGCGCGCGATTCGTACTTCTCGGGCAGGACGCTCGCCTCGGGGATGCCGATCTTCATGTGGGTTACCGGGTAGAGTAGGGCGGAGAGTATCACTCCCACGATCAGGATAACGAGCACCGGATGCTGCATGACGGCCTCTGCGCTCCTGCCCCAGAAACCCGCCCCCACCGGACCCCGATTCCCGCGCACCGCGAGCGCGTTCACCTTGTGTCCGAGGACGCCCAGGACCGCTGGCAGCAGCGTCAAGGCCGCGCAGACCGACGCGAACACCACGACGACGCCGGCGACCCCTATAGAGCGGATAAACATGAACGGGAAAAAGAGCAATCCCGAAAGCCCGATCAAGACCGCCAGCCCCGAGAAGAAGATGGACCTTCCCGCCGTTGCCACCGTTCTGGAGACCGCCTCCGGAATCGGGTAGTGCTCCAGTTCTTCCCGGAAGCGGCTCACGGCGAGGAGCGCGTAGTCGATACCGAGCCCGAGCCCGAGCATGGTGGCGATGCTAAGCACGTAGACGGACATGTCGTAGACACCGGCCAGGAAGTACAGCGCCGCCAGGGCCGTTAGGACGCTAACACCCCCGATCAGGATCGGGACCCCGGCCGCCACCAGCGTCCCGAAGGCGATCACCAGGATAACCAGCGCCACAGGGAGCGCATACTTTTCGGCCCGGCGGATATCCTCGGCGCTGGCGTTCGTTATGTCCAGGTAGACGGCAGAAGGTCCTGTTACGTAGGTCGTCAGTTCGTCTGAGCGCACCTTCTGGCGGACCTCGTCAACCAGGCTCTGCGTTTCGGCCACAGAGACGTCGAACCCGACAAGGGCGTAGGTCTTATTACCGTCCTCTGACAAGAAACGCTGATCCTTGGTATCAGCGTAGGTGGTTACGGAACGAATTTGCTCCATGTTGCGGAGTGGTTCGAGCGCCTCATCTTCGGCCCTCTGGTACTCCTCGCTTCTTGCGGAAAGGTTATCGCTCACAAAGACTATTGCGAGGGTCGCCCGAGGGAGTCCGAACTCCTCGACCATGAGATCTTTGGCTAGCTCTGAGTCCCTACCCGAACCCTCGAACCCCCCACCCTTTAGCTGGCCGCCGAGCTTCGGCGCGAAAAGTGCCGCCGTCACCAACACCACGGCCCAGAACAGTAGGATCGGCCATCGGTGGCGGTAGGCGATCGGGCCCAACCGCGCGAACAGGTTCAATAGAGCCTACCTTTGGCGCATGGTTCTTTCATGTCTCTATAGTAACCGACGCCCCTTACGTGATCAGGAAGCAATGTGGCCTTCGATCTCTCACAGTCACCCCGCCGTCGATCCGATTGGGGCCAAACCGTGGTGGCGATTCCTCTCGACGATCTCGTCCCCGAGTTGTCGACTTGGCTCCTACGGGGCGGGTAAGTCCTCACTGAAGCGTCGCCCTGGACTAGCTATGATTACCATTCGGGCTGGTAAGCTCGAATCTATCGATGTAAGGGGCGAAGCGCTCCGCTATTGCATCTCCTGTCTGTCCGAAGTCCTCTGGAGCATACAGATGTGTCCCGTGCTTGCCTCTCGGGTTATGCTGCAGGTAGTAGTTCAGGCGCTCCGCGAACTCCTCCGACCAGGCAAGACCGTAGTGGTCGTAGATGTCTCTGACGGTGCCGATGGGATCGGCAACGAGCCGATCGTAATACACATCGAACAGGGCGCCAGGGTGGGCGTCTCTGGCCTCCAGGTTGCGAGCTATCTGATGTTCGTGGAAGCTCAATATCGCCTCGGTCATCCTGCGCACGTCGAGGCGGTCGGTCATCCTGCTGTGTAGTGAATAGAAGAGGCTGGCCAGGCTTGCAGATGTCTCTACCGGGTTGCGGTGTGTCTGGATCAAGAGGGAGCCGGGGATCGTTTGTAACAGGGTTTCGATGGCGCCGGTGTGGGTGGAGGATTTGAGCACCAGGCGTCGCGTCGGATCTGCCGCCTGCAATACCTGGAGGAGTAGACGGTATTCGTAGTAGGCCTGCAGACGGTCCTGGTTCTTGTACCAATCCAGGTAGCCGTATACCGGCGCGAGCGCCCAGAAGAGGGGGCTTAAGAAGGTACTAGCTAGCAGCCAGATGCACTCTTCAGGAGTGTCTACCCGGGTGTAGTGTTTGCGGTCGAGGTCAGGTGTCAACTTTTGAAGCCTGCGTAGCTTCTTCTGAAAGACCTGGCGGCGACGATCCGGCTGTTCGTCAGAGCCAGGGTCGGGAAGAGGACGCGCCAGTTCCCACCACGGCACGGCCCGGTGTGCGGGATCCAAAGCCAGCAGCCGGTGCAGGAAGGTAGTTCCTGAACGGGGTAGGCCCAGTACGATGATTGGGGATTTCAGCGGCTTCCGGAAAGTCTCGGGGTTTTGCTTGAAGGCTTCGGTCAGAAGGAGCCGGTTGATAAGGCTGCCGACGATAGTTTCCCGGTAGGCTAGCTGACCGGAGAGGTGCAGCGCCGCGTCGCTCTCTACGGACTCCAGTAGTCGTAAAAGGCCCTCTCGATGATAGCCAGCCCCAAATTCGGTCAGGCCAGTCGCTTTCACCGCCGCCTGTACCAATGCGTCCTCGTCCAACGCGGCGAAAGGCAGGCGGGCAGCCCCAAGATGATTACCCACCGTATTTATAATGCGAAGCCGCAATGGTAAAGACGGCCGTGACTCTACCGCCAAATTGCTCCCTTCTATTCTCGGCAGGAATTATAAGCTAACTGTCAAAGACTAGTCTTGGCCGCCGCTACGAACACGCAGAGATCTAGGTGCTTGGCGCTCGCTTTGTCGCTTCTGGTTGGCGGAGCGTCTCGGCATCCAGTGGTTCGCCCGCGAGTCTGGCTGCGTAGATCGCCGCCCCGATAACAGGCGTATACAGAGGCTTCCGCAGCTCGTACCCGTCGTAAAGATCCTCGAGGGCCGCTTCGAAGCCTTCGACGATGGAGCGTTGACTGAATACACCGCCAGAGTAGGAGACCGGAACCCTTTCCATTGGCCCGAAATCCAGGATACGTCTGGTGGTATCAACCAGTCTTGCGAGTTCGTATGCCGCCTCCGATAGGATTTGCGCCGCGCACTCGTCCCCGGTTTCCGCCGCATGTGCGACTATCCGGCTGAGGGCTGCGATCTTGCTCCGCCCGCCCTGCCAGCGGTTGAGAACCACATCGACTAGATCTAGGTCACCCGCCAGTTCCAGGTGAGTGCGCAAGGCTTCGTGAAGGGGTCCGACCGGCAAACGTCCGTCGCTCATGCGCGAGAAGGCGTTTAGCCCCTTTATGGAGATCCAGTACGCAGAGCCCTCGTCGCCAAAGAGATCACCCCAACCCCCGACCCGCGCGCCGTGCCCCCGTCTCTCACCGTAGGTTATGGAACCGGTCCCGCTCACGACATTGATACCGTCGACACCGCCCAGTGAACCCGCCCACCCGCAGACCATGTCGTTGTCGCAGGAATAGCGGCTATGTCCGAGAATCTCTCCTGGCATCGCATCGAGAGTAGATACGTCGCCGCTCACCTCACCGTAGGTCGGCAGACCGAAGAACGCGTAGCGAATGTCAGCTGGCGTAACTGAGGCCTGTTCGCAGACTTCGTCGATTCCCTCCTGCAATACCCGGCCCACAAGGTCTATGCCTTCTGTAAAGTAGTAGCAGGACGGGGCCTGTGTCCGCGCGGTGACGTGCCCACCTTCATCAACGAGACAAAGAGCAGTCTTCGTTCCACCACCATCGACGCCCAGATACATCATCGACTCTTCCTCGGTAGAGGATGGATGGAAACGCCATGTACCACGCGATTCACTTCTCGGTTGGGGAACGGATTGTCCGGTGTGTAGCCGAGGGCGAGCGAGAAGCAGAGGCCGAGAAGCTGGGCAACCAGTACGAAAGGCAGCGCGAGCGCCGCATCCTCCACTCCCTCCAGACCTTCCAGAAGCCAGAAGCTTGGATCATCTATTCCCGCATCCGTCGCGGCGATGGCGATGACGCTCCCCGGACGCATCGAACGTTTCAACTCGGCGAGGAGGTCTAGATCGTACTTACGTGTGTACGGATCCCCCGAGATGTAGGAGATGGCCAGCGTCCGATCGTCGAGGATGGACTTGGGTCCGTGCCTGAAGCCCAATGGAGACTCGAAGTACGTCACGATCTCGCCTGCGGTCAACTCCAGGAGTTTGAGGGAGGATTCGTGGGCGAGCCCTTTGAGCGGACCGCTTCCGAGGTAGACGATCCGCTCGTAGCCCGAGGACGCCAACCGTCGGATGTCGTCCTGGCGGGTGGCCAGTAACCGTTCTGCGGCTGCCGCAAGACGCCCGACCAGTTCGTCAGGATCGGCTACGGTACCCAGGACCAGCCAGGCCGCAAGGGTCATCGACGTGAAACTCGATGTCATGGCGAAGCCTTGGTCGTTCGTGGCCTCTGGCATTAGAAGGACGAACGACCCGGATGACTGCGCGTGCCTTTTATAGAGTCGACCGCTCCTGTCGCAGGTCAGCACCAGATGGTGGCACTCCGAGAGAAGACGGTCGGCGAACTCTGTCGCCGCCAAGCTCTCAGGGCTGTTACCCGAGCGCGCGAACGAGACCAACAGGGTGGGCCTTTCATCGGCAAAACATTCTTCCGGGTTGGAGACGATATCCGTCGTCGCAACGGCATCCACGCGACACCCCGTTCGCCGAGAGAGCGCCGGGGCCAGGATCTCTCCTGCAAAGGCCGATGTGCCGGCGCCCGTCAAGACGACCCGCAGCTCTGGATCTGCCAGAAGCGGTCGAAGAAACGCGTCGATATCGTCCCGGCGCGACGCAAACAGGTTGTTCACCTCGCGCCAGACATCTGGTTGCTGGGCGATCTCGCGGGCTGTCGCCTCTCCGCCCTGCTTGGCGCTCTGCTCCAGATCTCCGCTCAAATCTATGCTTCCTGTCCCTTCGGATTACAGGCGACGGCGTAGTCCTGGAGCGTGCCGCGTATGCGGTCGAGGACGAGAGCTTCGGGGACGCTGTCCAGCACACCGTGACGCACCCGTTCGTACTGTTGCGGCAGGTACTGACTTAGCAGGGGCAGCGGTATCTCGTGGCCAGCCAGGTTGGAAAACAAGCGTCTCTGTGCATCCTCGACGTCGGGATACGACCAGTAGTAGCGGATCCTGTCGCTATAGCTGTACCGGCGGAGGAGGCGCTTGGCCGCTGGTCCGCCCGGGTAGAAGCCTTCCCAGTATTCCGGCTCCTCTTGCATCCGGCGATCGACGACTGAGAGCAACTCCGACCGCTCTCCTTCCGCCACCAGTTCGTTCTCGATCGTGGCGAGCGCGAACAGTGCCTCCCGCATCGCGAAGGTGAGCGCAGGACCAACCTTGAGCACGGCCCAGTGATCCTCTACGAGCGCCCTGAGGTTAGCCCGCGTCTGGTAGTCCGTGGAGTGGGCTTCGAAGACCAGCCGTTCGCGATTGTCGAGCACCCGTCGAAGCTCTCCGGTAGCAGATCTGTCGTAGTCGATCACCCGCTCGAGGTCGAATTCCACACCAGGCTGTACCACCAGGGCTATTACCCGATTCCAAATCCCCTCCAGACCCTCTGTATAGAAAGCGTTCTCATGGGCCGCCAGTGTGGCTCGTGCCGCATCGGCGGAGGTTGGGGTAATTATCTCGAGGGCCTCATGAGCTCCGCCTGGCAAGGGCACCTCGGTCCCCACGACATAGACAAGGTTGTCTGCGGGCGCCCGAACACGGGCTGACGCTTCCTGCTCGGCCCTGCTAGCGAGCGTCGCCGCCCGTCTGGCTACCACGCTGTCGTCCAGCGGACTCGTGTCGTCTGCACAGGCCATGCTGCAGTCGAGATGAAGCTTGGTGAATCCAGCAGCGACGTATGACGCAACAAGATCACCTGCGTAGGCCAGCGCTTCCGCAGCCGGACGTTCCTGCCAGCGGTTGGGACCGAGGTGATCGCCGCCCAAGACGATGCGATCTTCTGGTAATCCATGCCGTCTTGCCAGGTCCAATACGAGCCTCCTAAAGCCCTGGGGCTTCATCCCCGTGTAACCGCCGAACTGGTCTACCTGGTTCGACGTAGCCTCCACCAGGAGGTAACCATCGTCGTCGAGCGCCTGCAGAACCGAGGCCTCGATAACCAGCGGATGCGCCGAGCAGACAGAGTACATGCCCACTGCCTCGCTTGACTTGTGCCTTTCCACAGTGTCCAGCAGTAGACCGCTCACGATGGCTCGACAGCCGCGGAAGCGGCCCCCCGCATGCTAAGATTCTGTGCGGTCTCAGACCCTTGATTTCCCATTCTTCATTCCCTGATTCGCCCCCTCGAACCCTTTAAGGGGCCTTTCCCTGCAAGACGGGTTGCGAAACCACCCTCACCAAACCCGAACACAAACATACAGCTAGAATCAGGTATGCCTAAGATCACGTTTCACCGCAAGCGCAAGAACGCAGAATTGAGTCAGGTTTGAGGGTCTGATCCCCACTTCACTTCTATCGCACTGAGTCGTGCCGCCGAGGACCGTAGCGTAAGGAGGGTGATGTCATCCTCTTGCTCCCAACCCTCCCCGGTGAAGGAGTAGAGCTCTTCCAGGACGACGTCACCCAGGGATCTCCCTTCATCATGTTCCAGGATGAGCCGGTGGAGTCTCGGGGAGCCGAACATCTCGCGGTGCTGGTTGTGGGCCTCCACCAGCCCGTCGCTGTAGAACAGGATGCCGTCCCCCTCTCGCAGAAGGTTCCGACCCTCTTCGTAGGTCACGCTGGACATCAGGCCCAAGGGCATACCCCTCGCTCTGAGCTGCTCAGCATGGTCACCACGCCGCAAGTAAGGCAGGTCATGCCCGGCGTTGGCGTAACTGAGTCTTCCGCTCTCTGGATCCAGGAGAGCGTAGAAGCAGGTGACAAACATATTGGGTGGACGGACAGACAACGCCTCGTTGACCCGTCTGAGTACCTCGCCAGGCGAGTTCGGAGACTGGGCGACGGCCCGCAGCATACCGCAGGTCGTGGCCATGACCAGGGCTGCCGGCATGCCCTTGCCCGTAGCGTCTCCCACTACGAGGCCAAGCTGGCCCCTTCGAGCTCGAAGAAGTCGTAGAAGTCGCCACCTACCTCTCGTGCAGGCTGGTAATGGGGTGAGATCTCCCAGCCCTCCAGGGTTGGCACTTCCTTGGGGAGTGAGGCTTGCTGGATGCGGCGCGCCACCAGTAGCTCTTGCTCGACGTGCTCGCGTTCGCGTATCTCTTGCTCCAGGCGCTGTTGGGTCAACCCCAGGATTCCACTCCCCTCGCTCCACTCCTCGGCGATCCTGCCCCCCGCTATCCGATGGATGACGATGCCCGTCGCCTCGTACTCTTCACCGGTCGGCGCTATGCCCACAAAGTCCCCCCGGTCGTGGATGCGCCTTATGGTGAGGCGGCTAATCATCTTGTCGTCCGTCGCTAACATGTCGGCGCCGGAGTCGGGGCTGGCAAGTACGATAACGTAGGCCTTGACCGGTGGGGCCTGAGATAATCTCCTCATTACAGCGCCGTGCATAACGCCCCAAGCCTTACCCACGACCGGCCTTCCGCCTTGCAGCCAGCAGCAATCAAGAAGCTGACTGCCGAAACCTGACAGCAGGGTACGGAAGGGATAGTCCTTACGTACCCTTGTCTAGCGGCCTGCCCCACGGCCCGACTTCCGCGAGCGCCTGTTCTTCCTCGAGCCCGTGTCCATACGCACGATCCTGGGCGAGAACTCCCCGATGGCCTCCACCAGGTCCTCCTGGGCGGCCATCACCCCGTCGACGTCCTTGTACGCCGCCGGAGCCTCGTCGAGGGCACCTCCTAGGAGGCTGATCCCCTTCTCCCGCAGGTCCTCCCGCCAGGCTGCCCCGTCGAGCTCCTTGAAAGCCCGCGTACGGCTCATGCGCCGGCCGGCCCCGTGGGAGGCGCTGTTGACCGAGTCCTCGACGCCGAGACCGAGCGTGAGGTAGCCAGAGTCTGCCATCGTTCCAGGCACGATCCCCAGCACGCCCCTCCCCGCGGGGGTGGCGCCCTTACGGTGAACGATCATCTCTTCCCCACGCCACTCTTCGGTGAACGCGAAGTTGTGGTGGTGTTCGGTGACGAATGCCGCCTCGGCTCCGATCCTGTGTGCAATGCGTTCGTGGATCACCGCGTGGTTGGCCGCGGCGAAGCGGCCAGCCAGGCGCATCGAGAGCCAGTATTCTTGCCCTTCCTCTGAAGACAACTTCAGCCATGCCAGCTTCTTGGCCTCCCCTTCCAGGCCGGAGCGACGCTCCTCGGCAATCTTCGAGTAGCGGGTGGCGATCTTGTTTCCCACGCCCCTGCTTCCAGAGTGGGAGAGAAGGGCCAGGTAAGACCTACCGGGTTCCAGTGGCGCGAGAACCCGCGTCTTCTCGTCCTCTAGGTCCTCTGGCACGGTGAAGGCACCGAACTCGACGAAGTGGTTACCACTACCTGAGGTTCCGAGCTGCACACGGGCCGTGTCCTTGAGGCCACGCAGAAAGCGGGTGGCTCCCCAGGCGGGGTCGTCGAGAACCTCGTGGGAAGAGTGCCCGTCGTGGCGCACGCCAGCGCCGAAGAACGTCTCATCCTCGAGGGTGCGCTCGAATTCGTTCTTCCTCTGGCCGAGCACGTGGGAGGAGAGCTCGAAGACGCTCAGACGAAGCCTGCAGGCGATATCCAGGCCCACGGCCCAGGGAATCACGGCCTCGCGAACAGCGAGCACCCCTCCGATGGGCAGCCCGTACCCAACGTGTGCGTCGGCCATCAGGGCGCCCCCGGCCGCGACCGGTAGCCTGAGAGCCGTCTCCATCTGGAGCCTGGCGGCATCGTCGACGTCGGCCTCCCCCCACGTGCGGTAGGGTAGGGGCTCGGCGCGCAGTTCTTCCTCAGAGGCAACGGCCTCCGCTGCTCCCAGGCGCACCCACTCGCGGGCGAGTTCGGCCACGGGCTCGCGCTCCAGCGCGCCACCGGGGTCCTGCCTGACGTCCTCCAGCTCTGCGAGCACCTCATCCCTGGAGAGACCGCTGGATTCCAGGACGCTGGCGGTCTCAAGTCCGAGCCCGATCACCTTCCCTGCCGGCCATCCAAGCGCCAGTATGTCCTTGCCGTTCAGCACATCTCCTCCCATCATGGGATAGTAGTGGAATAAACCGGATCGCCCAGGGCTGTGCCGTATGGAGGGGAAGAGCCAGGGCTTGCGTATCCAAAGTGGGTCGTGCTGCTACACCGTTCCGCAAAGCGTCGGAGCTCTTCCCTGACGGCGTGGAGCCAACGGTAGGGAAGGCGGGGATCGAACCCGCGACCTCCGGCTTCCGACGCCGGCGCGCTGCCCGCTGCGCTACCTCCCTTCTTGCTGCGGACGCGAGCCGAGTAGCCCCAGAGGACACTCCGTACCTCGTTGCATCTTCTAGTCGAGGTGTACGATGGTATTCCCTCCCTCGGCCTTGGCCTGGTAGAGGGCTTCGTCCGCCCTCGAGATCAGCCCACGGGCGTCGTCACCCGGCCTCCACCGGCACGCCCCTCCGCTGAAGGTGAGGTACGTCTCTTCCCCGCCGGGCAGCACTACGGGGCTCTCGCGCAGGTCCTCGACGATGCGCTCCAGTACCGGCTTTGTCGGCTGTCCTTCTTGCGTATTCCACATACCTACCACGAACTCGTCGCCGCCCCACCTTGCGATCCAGTCCCCCGCGCGTAAGTTGCGACCCAAGACCTCTGCAAAGTGTACGACGCAGGCGTCCCCGGCGCGGTGGCCGTGCGCATCGTTTATGGGCTTGAGTTGGTCCAGGTCCAACAACGTCAGGGAGAGCGCTCCTCCGCGTTCGGCACGCTTGATGTCTTCGGCAAGGCGCTCTTCCGCGGCCCTGCGGTTGTAGGTGCCCGTTAGGTGGTCCCTGGTCGCCAGTTCCCCAAGGGAGCGCACGGCCTTGTCTAGCCGCTCGATGGTGTACTGCACGTCTGCCATGAGCCTCCCGGCCCGGTCCGTGTAGCCAACAGGTAGATCGGGTAGCTCACCGCTGTCGAGGTAGCGCCTCAGGGCCCTGGAGGCCAGCGCCGAAGGCGCAGAGAGCGAGTACATCGCCCACAGCGTCAACGCCGTCCCTCCCAGCGTGGCTGGCGCCGTGTCCGAGAGGATTCGCAGCGCACCCCCCTGCGGCCCGGAGCGACGGTGGCGCGCAAAGTAGACGAGCAAGGTCAGAAGCGGCACATGGGTGCCGAGGAAGGCTGTCAGGAACACCTTGCCCACGTAGCTCTTCGGAAACGGAGCCCGGGAGAGAGTGCGGTACAGCCTGAGTTGGTCATCGCCCATGTAGTCTCCTTACCCCGGCTCACCCTCTCGCCGGAGAGTCGTTGCGGCAGTCCGGGCAATGCCCGGCGGGTGTGCCGCCTTCTCGTCGTCACGGATAGGATCGGCGTTCTTCTCCTTCATACTCCCAGGATACCATCAGGATTACTGCGACCAACAGCAAGCACAGGCCGCATCTGGCAGCGAATCGGTGCAGTAGAATAGCGCCGTGGTGCGGGATCTACTCAAGGACGGAGAAGCAGGTCGCTTCTTTCGCGGCAACCTCCACTGCCACTCCAACAGATCCGACGGCCTGGTCGATCCGGAGGAGGTCGTAGGCGCCTATCGCGAATCCGGTTACCACTTTATCTGCCTCTCCGACCACTTCGAGGCCGAGTACGGCTGGCAAATTACCGACACCCGTCCCTTGCGGGACGAAAGTTTCACCACGATAGTAGGCGCCGAGCTCAGCTCGGCCCCGTGGGAGGAGCGTGATACCTACTGGGTCACGGCCGCTGGCATTCCACTGGACTTCGAGGCCCCACCAGCGGACGGCCACGCCGGGGCCATCCGGCGGGCCGCAGAGTGCGGTGCGTTCGTGATCATGCTCCACCCCGGGCTCAACAACCTCCCGCTCGCGGTGGCCGACGGGCTGCCCGCGCTCGACACCGTACACGCCGTCGAGATCTATAACCACAACCTGGCCGCTGCTGCCCACCCCGACGGGGCCAACGGCGCCTACATGCTGGACGGCCTGCTGGAGAAGGGCTACAGGCTGCTTGTAAACGCCGGGGACGACGCACATTTCAGCCACCCCTCAGACCGTTTCGGAGGATGGGTGGAAGTCCACTGCGACCGCCTCGACGCCGAGGCCCTGTTGCGGTCGCTGAAGGCCGGACGTTACTACTCGACTCAGGGACCTTCTTTTCGCGAGCTGCTACTTGACGGCGAGCGGCTGCGGGTGGAGGCGGGCGAAGCGTACGCGATCTCACTGACCGGAGGCGGCGACCGGTGGCAGAGCGGCCAGGAGCGCACCAGCGAGGACGGTGAGCCCATCACCACGGCGGACTTCGATCTCGTCCCCTTCCACGGCTCCTACTGCCGCGTCACCATCGTCGATATCGCGGGCAGACGAGCATGGAGCAACCCTATCTGGCCCTGACCCTGCCGTCGTTCTCTGTGTCCTACTTCGCGTCTGAGTGCGAGCCTGTGTCGCGACCGGTCTGGTCGTCTATCTCGACCTCTTCCCTGCGGACGTCCTCCTCGACGACCTCTACTTCCTCGACCACTTGCTTGCGGATGCGGATCTCCTCTTTGACCACGGGCCGTTTCTCCACCACGATCTCTTCCTCGACCACGGGAACCACGATCTCTTCTTCCCCGATCTGCGGTGCGGTGGCGGCCTCGTCTCCTGCGGGTATGGCTCCTTCGACGGGTGCACGCTCCACTGTTACCTCCACACGCTTCTTCGGCACGGAGAGGCGCTCCCTCTCGGTACGCACCCGTTTGCGCACCCGTACCTCCCCAGCCTCGCGCTCCCGCGTCTGGACCCTGATCTCCTCCTCCGAGCGCCGCACCCTGACGTCGTCTTCCTCATGGCCGGACACATCTGGCGCCGTGTCAGTACTCTGTACCCCCGTCGGCTCGGCCTCGTCGGTGTAGAGAGCACCGGCCCTCTCCTCAGCGTCGAGTCCGTAGTGAACGCGCACCCGCCGTTCGAACTCGGGCGTAACCTCGTCTTCGTGGCCCAGGCTCGGCGATGTCTCCACCAGGCTCCTGGGGTGCGAAACTACCATGCGCCGCAGCCGGTAGTCGACGGTTATAGCCTCCGCGGGGACGAGCACCGACCGGTTCGCGGGCACCCCTGTTTCGACCCCCACATACTCCGGCTCGTCGTTCTCGTCGACGAACAGATCGCTCAGCGGTCCGATCCTCTCACCGTACCGGTCGTAGATCTCGTATTCTGCATACCCTTGTTCGGGCGTCCCTAACGGCTCCCCGGCTCCGGTCAAGCCGCGCACCTCCGCTTCAACCCCCCGCCCGGAACTCTCGCCGCTCGAAGCGGCGTCAGAGACGCTATCGTCCCGGTCCGCGGTGGTCTCCGTTTTCTGGCTCGCACCGCCAGTGGCCCGTGCGGCGACGCCTGTTGTCCCGCCAACCAGGCCAGTGACTGTTCCTACTGTCTCCGACACCGTGTCCGCGATCCCCTCGTCTGCGGAAGGTTGCCCTTCCCTGTAATCGCGGTGCTCTCTGATCTGTCCGTCCTGAGCGTGGAGGAAGAACTCGCTCTTGTCCCGACGGGCGAGCTCCCTCCCACTCTCAGCCGCTTCCGACTGGATAGGATGGGTTGACGTCGCCCGCTTGTTCCCCTCGCGGACCACAGCCCACCCCTCCCCCCGAAACTCGACGTGCACGGCAGGTTT
>DASSCV010000476.1:0-3495 GCA_035697505.1 Rubrobacter sp. | reverse complement strand
CCCCGAGCGGTTCCACGAGGACCTTGTCGCGCTGGAGGCTGGCGTAGGACTCAGGCCCCGCGAGGATTTCTACACCCGCTACATCGCATACCAGGACGGGGTGGCGGTAGCCACCTCGGCCCTGCTCTTGCACGCCGGAGTGGCCGGCATCTTCGCCGTGGCTACCATCCCACAAGCACGCCGACGAGGACTCGGGACGGCCGTCACGCAGGCGCCGCTCCTCGAAGCGCGGCGGAGGGGATACCGAGTCGGCACCCTCCAATCATCTCCAATGGGTTTCCCAGTTTACGGACGACTCGGGTTCCGGGAGGTCTGCCATCCGATTGGGTTGTTCCTCTGGAGGCCATAGCCGCGTCGAGACCCTCGGTGCCGCCCTGACAGTTGGGGCATCGACGCAGGTGGACGTCGTAGTCATTGGCGCCATACTCATTGCCGCAGCGCGCAGCGCAGCAGGTAGACGAGGGCAAAGCGGTGTGAACCCCGTCTCCCGGTGCTGCGAATCACCTTCTGACCGTGCGGGTTAACTGTGCCTGGTTCTGTCCATCATCTGCGTGCGCTCACAATAAACTTCCTTCCATCTGACCAGGACAAGAATGCTGAGGCTAGCACCCTCTCCGCAAGACGCCTTGACTTCCACCTGTACTCTGAGACTCACGCAAAATGGTTTCCGACTAGCGGCGCTGTGGCTTTCGGGTTAGGAATATGAGTTTGGGCGGGGTAGGCAGCAGCGGCGGGTCGCCGTACAGCCCATTAGGCTGAAGTCCTAGCCCGGTCAACCATTCGAGGAACGGCTCCACATAGGGAGCGTTCTTGCGCGAGCGGTGTCCTTGCCTGCGCAGCACTAGCCCCTGCAAGTGCTCGGGTAATTTGCGTGCTCAGTCACCAAAGTAGTAGAAGTGCTCGGACAGCAGAGCGAACTCGCCGCCCAGATCGGTCGCCCGGTTACTTTCGTCGTGCGGACCAGGGCGCTTCTTCGGCGGATCTTCACTGAAATCATATATAGCGTCGCCTACCCAGTGCCTCGGATCGTGGCTGCGCGGATCAGGCACTTTCTGGAGTCGGTATTCCTGTACCCACGCATCGTACTCGCGCATGGCCACCTTGTCCGTGACCTGCATGGCGTAGATGACCTTACCCTGTATATCATCGACCTCAGACTGTGCAGAGCCAGTGCCCACAATCCAGTCTCCTATGCGAGCAGTTCGACGGATCGTCGGTTTGCAGAGGACCAGCGTGCAGACACCCCAGTATGGGTTCGGTGCGGACCCAGCATCGTGAACTACCACGTATGAGAAGAGTGTAGGCAACATCAACTCCGAGATTCTACCGGACAACCTTAGTCAGGATACCGCGCCGGATCTCGTAGATCCTCATGTTGTACGCCGAGCTAGCTCTTCGTGAGCTTCTAGAAATCTGTCTTCCGCCTCCGCCGCTCGGATCAATTATCGCGCGAGATACAAGGGCCCCCGCTGTCTCAGCTTGCGGAGGCCCAAGCTGGAAACATGGAGAATCCTTTCCGTCGGCATCTTCCCAGGCGAGACTCTCACTGTAAGACGATGCTGCAGAAAATTATCCGCAGATTGCTGGTGCACCCGCATGACGATTAGTGCTGTTGCGGGATCGCGGCCTGTACAGTCTCCTCGACGGTCAGTGCAATCTCGACGTCTGCCAGGAACGTGCTGTCTCGCAAGCGACGGGTCGGGAACGCCTCACCGAGCACCTTGACTATCTCTCTGAACTCTTGCCTAGAAGGGTAATGAGGAAGACGAGAGATCCGCTCTCCAACCGCCCGTATGATCCGTTTGTCGCGGAGCATTCCGGGCCGGAACGCCAGCTGGTGCCAATCGTCCCATCTCTTGATCCATTGCACCTCGGGCCACTCGAATCCGCTGATCTCGTAGCAGAGCGACAGGTGGTCCTTGCGCTTGTGCTGCTTCTCGGGGTACGGCTTAGCGTCGGTCGAGTCGGCCGGTCTCATCGAGTCTGGAAGGTAGTACCATACCGCTACCCAGACCAGCCCGCTGTGGACGTCGGTGCTCGCGACGAGTTCTCGGTTGTCGATTATCTCCCGCAACTTGCGCCCGAGCGTGTACCACCGCCAAACCAGGCCGGTCTCCTCCGGGGCTTCCTCGAGCACCTCTGCGGCGATCCTCGGCACCCGCTCGCTCAGGACGTTGTCCAGGTAATCGGCACGCAGCCGCTCCTCCTTGGTGATGCTGCCCGGTGGTTGGTAGGTCTTGAGCTCCACGTCCGAGCCGCCGATGTCGACTGTCTTACGCACGATGACCGCCACGTAGTTACTCCTCCGCTATCATCCGCCAGCGAAGCTCAGAGATATACCGGAACACCTCCTCGTAGGTCCTGGCCGGCACCTCCTCGCGGTCTGCGGGGTGGGACCCGCCCAGGATGCTCTCCGCCCGCAAGGGATGATAGTCCGGGGCTCCGTTGTCCCTGTCTGGGCGCTTTAGAACGAAATCCATCGCTCCCTCCAAGACCACCTGGAGCATGTAGTCCTCCAGATGCTCTTCATCCTCGTCTTCCGCGAACCGGTAGGCGGGATCCTCCTAGCGCATCCTCCATCGCTTGTGCAGCATACTCTCCAAGCCCCGGTATCACGTGGCTGTAGGCATCGAGCGTGATCGCGATGCTGTAGTGCCCGAGCATCTCCGAGACTGCCTTTAGGTAGATACCCTTTTTCGGAAGGATGGTGGCGCAGGTGTGTCTGAGGTCATGGAAACGGATACTCGGCAGCCCGCTACGGGCGAGAAAGAGCCCACAGGCACGCTTCGGGGCATAGCCTCGCGATCGCCGCTAGGCGGTGAGCCGTACGGCCACCGCACCATCGATTGCCACCCTGATGTTGAAGCGCAGTCCCGTTGTCGCAATCGGCGTTGACCGACACGCAGTCGGTCGCGACAACAGCGTCCGCTGACGCCTCGTCCACGCGGCCAAGGTGAGATGTCTGTGAACTTCGCATGTACGGAGTTCTGAGAAGTTCGCCCAGAAGAAAGGTTCAAGATATAGTCCATCTGAGAGATGCGCCTGCCCCCTCTGGGTGACTTGGCTCTGCCCCTCGGACCCGATAGGATACCGAAAGGTCGAGAGTTCAGCGAACCCAGGGAGCACTGATGGGCGAAAAGCCAGACAGGGACGTCGAGAAGGTCTACTCTACCTCCGAGTTTGTAGCGAAGCTGCGCAGGCTGGCCGACGCTCTGGAGACGGGCGAGCGCTTCGAGATCCAGGTGGCCGGGGAGAGAGTCTACGTGCCCGCCCGTGCCGAGTTCAACGTCGAGCACGAGCGGGAGGAGGACGAGGAGGAGCTCGAGTTCCAGCTGAAGTGGACCAACCGGTGAGCTCCTCCACTTTCATGCTGAGTACCCCGCATCCTGGAGTGCCCTGCTAGAACTCTCGGTGCGGCCCTTCCTCTTCTTGGCCTTATTCACCGGAGTGCGTGGAAGGGAAATTCTCAGAAGGTTAGCTCCATCACGAAGGCGC
>DASSCV010000475.1:0-4796 GCA_035697505.1 Rubrobacter sp. | reverse complement strand
CCTTGACGTCCTGGTCCTCGATGCCGAGACAGTCGAGGAGCGCCCTCGCCGGACGCTCGCAGTCGCGCCGCTAGGCGCCTAGCCGCACGTTGTGGGGGCGCGTCAGCTCCGGGTCCAGCCGGTACGTCATACCGCCGAGGAGGTTGTCGTCGGCGCGGACTGCGACCCGGATGTCGCAGATTCCAGCCGCGGCGACGGCGTCCTTGGTGAAGTCCTCGCCCGCCTCGAGCTTCATCACCACCTCCCGTCGGGCGCCGGGCCTGAGAACGAAGCGGTCGTCCTCGATACCCTCGAAGCGAAGGCGCCAGCCGGCCGACGCGAGTACCTCCGGCAGCTCCACGTGCAGCGTCATCAGCGCGCGCCGGGGGTTCGGGTTGCCGACCCACAGGCTGACCCCATTCAGGCCTTGAAGCAGGCCCTCGCGACCACCGCCGCCGGGCACGGGGGAGACGTTGCGCTGACCGACGTTGTTGTCGTTGGGGACGAGACGCCACTCCGGGATGACCTCGCCTATAGTGAAGGTATCGACATTGGACGGGTCCCCGTCGGCCGACACGACCATGAGCATGCAGTCGTGACCATTTGCGTTGATGTTCGGCGTCCACTCGAACGGGCCGACGATCTTCTCCTCGGAGTTGTTGCCGGCGACGGTCCCGACCGTGATCTGCGCGGTCGTGAAGGCCTCGAAGTCGCCCGGCCACAACAGGCCGGCGCCCGGCTTGGTATGGAAGCCCCGCACGACTACGTTGGTCGCCGTCTGCGTGCCGCGGTTCTTGACCTTCACGTAAGCGAAGTTGGTCTGACCGAGCGCCGGCTCCTCGTGCGTGGTGATCGCGTCCGCGTTGCGCCGATTCCAGATCGTCGTCGTGTGCCAGTGGACGGGCTGGAACTGGTATTCGCCGGCTCGACCGTCGTCGATGTAGACGTCCTTGTCGGGCGGGCGGCCCGGGGAGACGATCGTGCCGTCCCCAGGCCCACCGTTGGTGACTAGCGGGCTCTGGAACTCGCCCTGGCGCTCGAACGACCAGCGGAAGACCTTGCTGTAGGCGCCGCCGTAGATGCCCTCCGAGGTCCAGTTGAGCTGATCGGTCGCCATCAGCTCGGCGCAGAAGTCGCGCGCGTAGGCGGGGTCGGTGGCGGGCGTTAGGTTCTGGACTGCGCGTAGGATTAGGTACAGCATCATTCGCGACGCGAACCGGCGGCGGCCGAGGTCGGCGGAGTCGCCGCCGATCGACCGGTACACGCGGAACAGCGTCGTGGCCAGGATCTCCTCGGAGCCGTAACCGCCGTTGTCCCGTGAGCCGCCCCATGCCCACCCGGCGGCGACATCGCGGTCGTAGCGTCGGTTGAGGGACGGGTGCCAGGGCACGTAGGTGAAGCGCAGGTCGCCAGGTTTTCCGAGTGGGGTGCCGTCGACCCCGCGGATGTTCGAGTCGGGGTCAAAGTAGATGCCCGACAGAGAATCGCCAGCGCTGTGAGCGAAGCCGAAGTTAGGTTTTCCGACGGCCTCGTAGAGGATCCCGTGGCCGCACAGCTCGTGCCAGTGGACACGGGGGTCGCAGGCGCGTCCGAGCGGGTTTGTGGAGTCGGTCGTATCCATGATCCCGTAGCCGACGTGCCCGATCCCGCCTAGGCCGTCGCCGATGCAGTGGGCGTTGATCTCGTTCCCCATGAAGCAACGCTGGTCGATCTCGACCGGGAAGTTCGTATTGCTGAAGTAACCAGTTGGTCCGCTGATGTTCCAGCCCATGCTGGCGATCTCGCGGAAGATCCGGTCGACGTGGAAGTACGCGCTGACGGCCGCGAAGTCGTTGGTCCGCGCGTTGTAGAGGAAGTCTGAGCCCGACGGCTGAGTCGGGGCGGCGACGACGTCGCCCTCGACTTCCTGCAGGCGGCCGAAGGTCCCGGACAGCGACTGCGTCCCGCCAGATGGCGCGACGAGGTTCTGCAGGAGGGCCGTGTCGCGGTGCGAGTTGAGCGTGGCGTTGTTGGAGGCTGAGCTCAGCGCAGTGTTGCCGGTCTTCGTCGGCGGGTCCTGGACAAAGACCTGGCCGTTGACATCGCTCGCGAGGGCGCGCAGGTACAGCACGGAGTTCGTCTCCAGCTCGACAAGGGCGCGCCAGGTGAGCCGTTTGCGATCCCCGAGCGGCATCTCGAAGGTGATCCCGGCGACTAGGTAGTACGCGCCGTCTTTGATCCGTTCGTCCACGGGCGGGAGCGGCAGGACGAGCGGTTCCCGATCGTCAGGGACGATCTCGCCCGTCTCGCCGGCGGTTCGGTCGATGCCGCGATTGAACCGCTCAGGGATCGGGACCTGTGATGGAAGACGCGCCTCCTCGTCGTACTGGTACACCCAGAACTGGCCGCGGATCAGGCGTGTCCAGCGCCTAATGTTGTTGGCAGCGTGCCTGTTCTGCGGCTCTGGTTTGATAAGGTCCATCACCAGCGCGCGACCCTCGTCCTGCTCGTCCTCCCCGGGCTCCTCCCCGGCCGCGCGTCGCGCTCGGAGGACGTCGGTCGCCCTGAAGATCCGCTTGTACCGTTCGACTGCCTCCTCGGAAGGCATCTCGACCTCGATGCTCGCGTGGCTGGTGTTGACCGAGCTGATCACCCGGTTCGGCCCCTGCTTGACGGTCACCTTCAGGCCGCCTTCCCAGACGGGGGTGTTGAGCACCGTCTGGTCGAACCCGAAAGTCGTCGTGTCGAAGCTCGAGCGCTCTTCGTTGAGGCGGTACTCGACGTCCTGCGGCTTCGGGTCGAGGTGAGTCGCCCGCGCCTGCAGGTTGTCCAGTTCGCTGCTCGACACCTCGTACGCGCCCGCCATCTCACGCACGTACGCGATCGCCGCGGCCAGCGGACTGCCTTCTTCTGACTCCCAGTATTCCTGCGAGTGGCGGATCGCGCGCACACGATTGCTCTGGTCGCGGAGGACGTCTGCCTTAAGGCCCTCATCGAAGTGCTCCTGCATTATGCTCTCCTCACTAAAATCCCACTCACCGACGCCTAGATGTCGAGCACCTAATGGACCACATCAACAACCGGCTGCCCCGGTAGCAATGCCACATGGTTGCTGTGACGAACCAGCATCGGCTTCCGATATATCTCTAGAGCGGTTTCCGCGACGTTCTCCTCCAGTATCCCCTTCCCATGTTTCGTATCGCGTCCTGCTTCGATCTCCTTCGCCACGGAAACTCCCCTATAAAACCTCCGTCTTCGTCAGGCTGCTTGGGGAAGGTAACAGAGGGCGATGAATTCAGAATGAATCGGCGACGAATCCTGACTCAAAGTGGGGAAAACACAACGATCTTTACCACTGCGAAGCGTGCCGAGGACGCCGTAGTCGGTGGTTTGTTGGTTTGAGAGAAAGGGTTCGATTACGCCTCAAGAGAACCCAGTTTCTGGCCGAATTTGGGCATATTTCGGGGATCGAGTATCTCTGTTTCTCGCGATCCTAGCCCGCATATCCCGCTTCAACAAACTACCGACTAAGAGGTCGAGGAGCTGACAAATACCCTGTGTAATGGAGATCTGTTCGCCGGGACTCGTAGTAAGAGCAAATCTCGTGAATTCGTGTGCACGATACTGGATAAAATGGAGCCTGCTACCCCTGACAGATAGAAGACCATGCAAGACGCTCTGGCTTCCAGATGCTCGTGCAGCAATCAGGATGTTCTCATAGTGATTGGCGATGGTTGGACAAGGTAGAGAAAGGGAGCCTACTCTGAGTGAGTTTCCGTGCCCTTGCGCATCGCATGATCGGTGGGCATCATAATATTATTGGGACTGTGTGCCTTGGGGAAGGAGAAGAAACTTGTCAGATCAGACTACAGAGCCGAGCGTGGTGGAGGGGGCCCATCTGCAGAAGTCCCTGAAGAGGCAGCGCATATCCACTGTCTCTTTAGTTGGTGTCATCGAGGTCGGGCCGTTCGTCGGTGGATGGCCTCGGCTCGAACTCGACCAAGATCGTGCGTAGTTCGCCGGTGCTGGTACTCATCATACCCCGCGGCGCGGACGTGCGCCTCCAAGATGCAGCGCCCGCCACTCCAGGCTTCCAGCGGGAACAGTAAGGGTGCAGCCTTCGTCGGATTTCGTTGCTCCTGAGACCTTGGGTTTCGAGAGTAGCGTGGAAGGGTGGTGGAAGACCGTAGGTGAGCGGCGACTGCTTTTCATGCGCCTGCGCTCGCGCCTCGACCTAGAGAAAACCGAACGGCTTCAGCGCACGGTCTTCGGGGTGTCCGACTGCGACTTGGCTTCATCCAGCATCCTCGTCGCCGTCCACGAAACCGGCGGGGAGGTACTCGGGGCTTTCGATGGGGAACAGCTGGTGGGCTTCGTATCGGGTTGGGGCGGTTACGTGGACGGCCGTGCGCGCCTTGTCTCCGACCTGATGGCGGTGGAGACCGGATACCGCGGCGGCATCGGGTTCGCCCTGAAAGGGCTCCAAGCCATCATTGCTTTCCAGGCCGGTTTCGAGGAGATCGTGTGGACCGTCGATCCACTGCGGGCCGCGAACGCGCGGCTGAACTTCGAGCGCCTCGGCGCTCACGCGCGCAAATACCTCCGGAACTTGTACGGGGAGCATTTCGGAGAAGGCCTCTACGGAGGCCTGCCAAGCGATCGCCTGTTCATCACCTGGCCACTCCGCAGCGCCCGTGTGAGGTCAAGGCTGCTGGGAAGGTACCAACCGCTCGCCCCAGGTGCGCTCGCCGCGCTACCGGAATATGCTTCTAGTACATCCGAGCGCCGGATCCGCGTGGCCGTCCCCGGTGACTTCGACGGTCTCCTCTCCTCCGATC
>DASSCV010000474.1:0-7896 GCA_035697505.1 Rubrobacter sp. | reverse complement strand
AGCTTCATGCTGGTAATTGCCAGTGTCGTGGGCTTGCCGGTTGCAGTGGGCATAGCAATCCTTCGGTACCGCCTCTACAACATCGACCTCCTCCTAAACCGAACCCTCGTCTACGGTGCGCTCACGGCTGTGCTTGCAGCGGTGTACTTCGGTAGCATCGTCCTGTTCCAGGAGCTCTTTCGTGCCTTCACCGGTCAGGAATCACAGCTTGCGGTAGTGGTCTCGACCCTGGCGATAGCCGCGTTATTCACACCTTTGAGGCTACGCATCCAGTCATTCATCGATCGACGCTTCTATCGCAGAAAATACGATGCCAGAAAGACCCTGGAAGCCTTTTCGGCCAAGCTGCGAACGGAGACGGACCTCGACGCTCTGAGCAGCGAGCTCATCGAGGTAATAAAGGAAACTATGCAACCGACCCGCGTGTCGCTGTGGTTGAAGTTGCCGGAGCGTGCCAGGGAGGAGGCTGCGACCGTGGCGACAGAGACGCCGGAGATCGAGATAGAGCCGGATGACCCGATCCTGGCGTACCTTGCGAACGTCTCGGGGGTGGTGGAGGTAGAGAAGCTCGAAGAGAAGGTCGACCTCGAATCACAAGCGCTCGGGGCGATGAAATCCGCGGACATCGAGCTGGTCGTGCCGCTGGTAAGTCAGGGTGAGCTGATCGGACTCCTGAGCCTCGGGTCACGCCTCTCACAGCAGGAGTACTCGGCCGACGACCGCAAGCTCCTGAGGGACCTCTCCACCCAGACGGCCCCGGCAGTGCGGGTCGCCCGGCTCGTGCGTCAGCAGCAGGAGGCCGAGACTCGCTACCGGACTCTCGTGGAGCAGACCCCGGCCATTACCTACGTACAGGAGCCTCTCGAGTCCAGCAATCCAAAAGCCGTGACTTACATCAGTCCACAGTACGAGACGATACTCGGATACCATCAGGAATCGCAGATGATCGACGAGGAGCTCTGGCTCAGTAGGGTGCATCCCGAAGACCGGGAGCGGGTGCTGGCCGAAGAGGCTCGTACTGACCGGACTGGTGAACATTTCAGGGTGGAGTACCGAGTCATAGGAGGAGATGGCCGGGTGGTGTGGGTGCGCGATGAGGCGACCCTGGTGCGCGATGAGGAAGGGCAGCCCCTGTACTGGTTGGGTATCCAGTACGATGTCACCGAGCAGAAGCGGGAGGCGCAGGAGAGGGAGCGCATCGAGCAGGAACTCAGAATCGCGCGCCTCATCCAACAAACCCTCCTGCCCAAGACGTTGCCCAAGCTCTCTGGTTACGACATAGCAGCCTACTACCAACCCGCGCGCGAGGTAGGAGGAGACTTCTACGATTTATTCGAGCTGGAAGATGGACGCCTGGGTCTTGTCGTTGGGGACGTGACCGACAAGGGCATACCCGCCGCGCTGGTGATGGCCACGACCCGCACCATGCTGCGTGTCTCGGCCCAACGTCTCTTCCCACCGGCGGAGGTCTTGAAGCGGGCGAACGACGCACTGGTCGCTGATATCCCATCCAACATGTTCATCACCTGCTTGTATGCCATCCTCGATACCGAGAGCGGGCGTCTCGTCTATGCCAACGCCGGTCACGACCTGCCCTACCTGCGGCACAACGGCAGTGACGTGGAAGAGCTCAGGGCGAGAGGGATGCCCTTGGGCCTGATGCCGGGAATGGAATACGAGGAGAAGGAGACCACCCTGGAGAGAGGCGAGAGCGTCCTCTTTTACAGCGACGGGTTGGTCGAGGCGCACGACCCGCACCACGAGATGTTCGGCTTCCCGAGGCTGCAAGGCTTGGTAGGGACTCACCATCCAGACGGACCTTCACTGATCGACTTCCTCCTCTCCGAACTCACCAACTTCACCGGTGAAGGTTGGGAACAGGAGGACGATATCACCCTGGTGACCCTAGAGAGATCAGAAGTACTCTAACGGTACTCAGGGCAGCGGACATTTACCAAGAGATGAGAACTTCATTCCCCTTGCGCCTTACCTCGTAGCCGGGCGGACAACAATTCGCTACGAGAGGTCTGCCAAGGATCCGGCGAGGCATGGGACGTTGGTTGTGGGAGGGGCACTGCAGCAGGTGCCAGAGGTTGACTTCTACCGGATCCCCGAGGTTCCCGAAGGACGCCTGGCTTCCGTGCTGCTCGATTCGCCGGAGAGTTCGGAAGTTGGCGCCTCCTTGATCGCCGCGAAGAAGACCTCGTACCTCTGCACGCTACCTATCGTCCCGCCGCCGGATTCGGCGCTGAAGATGCGCAACCAGTGAGAGGCATCCTCTGTAGCGTCCATCGCTTCTTCGTTCTCCCACAGGGTCACCGCAAGGACCTTGCCGCTCTGACGATCCGCGAGGACCATGCCCCCGCCGAAACCGTCCTGCATCTCGAGTGCTGGTAGGACGTGTTCTATGCCCTCGTGGTGCATCTCGTCCAACTGCTCCGGGCGACCTTCGTACGTGCTTACCCGCGCGAACATCTCACCATCTCCCTTCTCTCCTAGCTCTCCTGGAAGGACGCCGCCCCGCTCACAACCCTTGTATGGGACAACATTATGTGGTCCTCACATCACTTTGGGAAATGCCCCTTACCATCTCCGTTCAATATAATCCTTCCCCATAGGGGACGTGGGGAGGAACTCGCCTCCTCGTGTATAGTAGCAAATACAGCATACGAGCACGGTACAGTGAATCCTCCGAATGAAAATCTTAGAAGCATTATCGGTTAGGCACAACTTTTCGATAGCTTCTTGGGATGGTTGGTTTCGTGCTCGGCCTACTCCTGCGCCGGTGTCTTTCCTGCCTCTTTCGCCTCCGCCCAAGCCTGTTGCAAAGCTCCCACCTGCTCTGCGGGAGACCTCCTCCCGTTTATGACCTCCCGGAAACCGGTGTACATCACCTCGTTGAAGTTCTGTGGCGCCAGGACGTCTATGTTATAGCCGAAAGCCTCTGCCTGAGGAAAATCCGAGAGGTCATCCAGCACCTGCTTGAACAACTCGGGAACTTCGAGCCCTTCGGTGTCAACGGGGTGGGCGGGAATCGTGTTGAGTTTTTCGATGGTCAGGCGGGCGGTATCGTCCTGCAGCAGGTAATCGATGAAACTGATTGCCCCTTGGGGGTTCTTGGCCTCTTTGGCCACGAACCAACCCGTCCCCACCCCGGCTGGCGGCGAGATGCCGGAGCCCTCTATGGACGGGAAAGGAAAAAATCCAACTTCGAACTCCTGGACAGCCTGGACGATCTCCGACACGAGCCACGTGCCGGTGGGGTTCATGGCGGCCTCACCGGAATAGAACAACGCGTTAGCACCGTCGAGGGTGAGGGCGTTTGGGTTCTTCGGGTAGTAACCGCTCTCCACGAAATCCCTGAACATCAACCCGATGGCCTCCACCACCTGGGGAGTGTCCCACCTACCGTCTCCATAGAGAATGCTATCCAACCCCTCCCGGCCCAGCACGTTGCTGGCCGCGATGCTGAACATGTGACTTGCGGGGTACTTTGCCCTGTTCCCAAAGGCTAGCGGGATCTTTCCCCGTCCCTTGAGCTCGTCAGAGATCAGTCGTAGCTCCTCCACTGTATGTGGCACTTCGGGCACGAGGTCCTTGTTGTAGAAAACGATTATCTCCTCGACCTGGTCAGGGACGCCGTAGACGGTGCCGTCGTAGGTGGCTTGCTGCTTCGCCCAGTCGTAGATATCCCAGCTATGCTCTTTGTAGGCGTTCTCCAGGGGACGCAGAAGTCCAGCGTCGGCCAGCACACCGCCGAAGCCAGGACCGGTGTCGTAGGCGAAGACGTCTGGAGGCTCCTCGGATCTCAGCCTGCTCTGTATCTCCCTGCGAACCTCATCCGGCTGTAGTGCCTCACGCTGCAAATCTATGTTGGGGTGTTGCTCCTCGAACCTGTCGACGTGTATTTCTGTTAGCGCTCCCTCGAGGGCAGCCGTTTCCCTGGTGCCGGTAAAGAACCTTACAACCTTCACGTGACTCCTGTTGCAGCCTGCGGCGCCCGGAAGCATCGCACTGACGAGTCCAGCGCCCCCGAGCCTCAGGAAATCTTTGCGGCTCACTGCCCTCATCGCTTTCGCCATCCGTCCTTCCTATCCCAACCACCCTGGCTCTCGCCAAACCTTCTCGGGTTTGGTGAGCACCCATCCCACGAGTCGCGTCTAGTTCGTTGCAATCTTACATGGTTGCTGACGGGCAAAGGTGGGCCAATGAAAAGGAGTACAGGAGTATCAATGGGCCATCGGGGTCAACGTGGCGTTGTTCGTGGTCGTCCCGTGTCTGTTCGTCGCGCTGGGCCACCCGCGCTTCTCCTGGAGACCCTCCGACCCTGGCAGTAGGTATCTCGAAGAACCGAACCCGTATACCGTCATTGGGTCTGCTGGAGATCTCACCCTCTCCGTGGTCCGCTGACGCGTGGCGCCCGAAACTCGCCGGTGCTACGGTTTCCCGAGCACGGCAGGGAGCGCAGACCTGAAGACTGCTGCCAGCTGTCGCGGTGGAAGCTCCTCATCTATGAAGCGCAACGATTGGACGAGGGGAACGGCGTGCATGACGTTGCGAAGCAGAGCCATCGGCCGCCTGGGATCGTGCGCGGCGAGTTGCAAGAACCCCACGTCGAGGAGGCGCCACCGCAGGGAGGACCGTTGGCTCGGTGGCAGCGGCCGGCCCTGCTTCCAGAGCTTCGCCAGTCGTTTGCTCTCCACGGCCATGCGGACCACGCCGTAGCCGGCGCTGGGCTTGACGAGGCCGCGCTTGGTGCCCAGTAACACGTGCCGGGGTCCAGCCGTTTGCGAAGGCGCGAACCCCAGCGGTATGTGGCCGTGCTCCGCGTGGGTGACGTCGAAGCTCGCCCCCTGATATCGGGACTGCAGGTATCGCAGTAGCGGCGTCTCGTTCTCTTTCTGGATGGCCGAGTCGAACGTGGCCGACTCGAGCAGGGCTTCGTCGGGGCTCAGGGGAAGCAGGTAGGCGAAGGACCGTTCATCGAGCGGGTCGAACATGGTTGCGGCCGCCGCGTCGAACACCGGCCGGTCGGCCCTGACGCGGACGCCTGTGCCGCTCAGCATCGCCCGGCGCCTGCCTGGTGATGGAAAAGCGGGCTCGATGTCAGGGACGCTGTCGAACACCCAGCCGGCACGCACAGCACCGGCGTCCGTGATGACCTCGTACGTTCCGTCCTCCCGCCGATGGATCGAACGGGCCGAGGTACGCAGCCACTCGATGGGCACGGTTCTCAACTCCTCGGCTATATGGTCGAACACGTCGGTCGAGCGCACCAGACGTAGAGTGTACGGGGCAATAGACTCGACCGGCGTCTCCGCTACCCTGGCCATTTGCCAGCTTCCGACGGCGAACCGGTCGTAGGGGGTCGCACCGTGGGTCCAGTAGCTCCAGTGGACCGTCGGCCTTTCCGGCGGCGGGCAGGGGTCGAGAACGGCGACCCTTCCGGACAATGCCGATCCAAGCTCGCGCAGGAGCAGCATGGCCGCCAGGCCGCCGCCGACGAAGATCGCATCGTAGTCTCGAACAGCCACGGGCCACTATGATACGTTGCCCGCCGCGGAGGGGGAACTCTGAGTAATCTTGATCAGCAAAATGCCCAGGCCTGCTCAGGAAAACCTTGCCCGCTGCACCATATAATCGAAGCCGGATCCGGTGTCGAGGAGGTACGCGCATGGCAGAGAAGAAGTGGATGGTCCCATATGCTACTTCGCGTACGGACGCAAGAGTGGACGATTGGTAGGGCGTGAAAGGCGGCGAAGGGTGAGGTACACGACCCGGACGGTGCTCGGGGCGGGCTCGCTACTCCTGCTGGGCAGATCCGGCTGGCTGGGGTTGCACGGCAAGCCTCCTCGACTGGGACCTTTACGTGCCGGGGATCCACATTTTCCTTTCGGTCCTATCCCTAGTCCCTCTGGCTATCTGGAACGTCCTGGTCGCCCGCAGGCTCTTTCGGCTCGGGCGAGAGAACTCGGATGAAGTCAAGCTGGCTCGGTCAAAAAGGAGGTAAACATCGTGTGGTGGGCAGACCTGTTGTGGGGCTTCTGGAACGGTCTTACGGCCTGGATCGTCCTCGTCGTGCACATCTTCGGTGGGTGGGAGCAGTTCCCTTTCTACAACGAGGCGAGGAGCGGCAACTGGTACGACTTCGCGTTCTTGCTGGGCGCCGGTTCCCCCCTCTTGGGTGCGGTGGGCGGGAGGAGCCGGAGGGGCTAGATGGCCGTACAGTTCGTATCCCGGTATCCGAGCTGGGTGCCTGAGTAGCGCCGAAGCGAGACCGGTTGAATAACTTTGTAGGGGTAGTTATGATTTGAACAACCCTATCAACATCATTCCGAGTGAGGCGTTGAGATGAACTGTCCCCGCTGCCAGATGGCCAATCCCGAAGGGGCGAGGTTCTGCCTGAACTGCGGTAACCAGCTAGAGGCCCAGGTTCGGGTGGAAGGCGAACGCAAGTACGTGACGGTGCTTTTCGCAGACGTGGTCGACTCGACCGGGCTTGGCGAGCGGCTCGACCCCGAGCAGGTGGCGGAGATCATGAACGGCGCATTCGCCTTCCTCAACGCTTCGGTCAAGAAATACGATGGGACGATAGCAAGGTTGCTTGGCGATGCGATCCTCGCGTTCTTCGGCGCGCCTGTGGCACACGAGGACGATGCGGAACGCGCGGTACGCGCGGGTCTGGATATCCAGGCTGCCGCACGCGAATACGCCGAGGAGGTCAGGCGGGATTACGAGGTCGACTTCCAAGTGCGCGTAGGGATCAACACGGGGCTCGCGGTACTCGCCGCCGTGGGGGACGAGATCAGGACGGAATACACGGCGATGGGCGACACTACGAACGTAGCCGCGAGGTTGCAGAGCGCCGCCAAACCAGGTTCCGTGCTCATCAGCGCTGATACCTATCACCTCGTCAAACAACTCTTCGAACTGCGGCCGCGCGGCGGCGCGATGGTCAAAGGCAAGTCCGCGCCCATCGTGACCTATGAAGTGCTTGCTCCCAGGGTCCTGCCAGGCAAGGTGCGGGGTCTCGAGGGATTGACCTCGCCGCTGGTAGGCCGTGCTGCCGAATTCAAGCTTGTGCATGACAAGCTGAACGAGGTGCGCGAGGGACTCGGTGCGTTCGTGGCGGTGATCGGCGAAGCGGGTTTAGGCAAGTCGCGACTTATGGCAGAGGTCAGCGAGTCGGCGAAGTCAGGGCCACACGTAGCCTGGCTCGAGGGGCGGGCGCTCTCCTACGAGCAGGCCGTCACCTATTTTCCCTGGCGGCAGGTGATCCGCGGGGCTATCGGTGCCAAGGAAGGCGAAGCGCCCGAGGTCGTGCGCGAGAAACTGCGCCGCGATCCAAGTTGCGGCATGATGCCTGAGGGCGACCCGCAGTACCTCGAGGTGATACTCTCCGTCGAGAGCGATGCGACGCTCGAGGCAGTCGCGGCGCTGGAGGGTGACGCGCTGGTCGAGCACATCGCCGCGGCGACCCGCGGATACCTGCGTGCTCGCGCCGACCTGATGCCCACGGTGATAGTGCTCGACGATCTGCACTGGGCGGATACAGCGTCGCTCGATCTCTTGTTGAGCGTGGCCGCCCTGGTGGAGGACTTGCCGCTCCTGATCACCTGCCTGCTCCGACCCGATAAAGGTGCGCCGAGCTGGTCGGCCATAGAGAAGGCGCGTAGCCGGTTGGGAGCCCGCTACACCGAGATCTTGCTCGAGCCGCTCGACGCCGATGATGCAAAAGTGCTGCTCGGCAACCTACTCTACATCGAGGATTTGCCCGAGAGCGTGCGTGAGTTGATCCTGAACAAGGCAGAGGGTAATCCATTCTTCGTCGAGGAAGTGATCCGGACCCTGATCGACTCCGAATACATCGTCCAGGAGAATAATCACTGGCGCGCG
>DASSCV010000473.1:0-5287 GCA_035697505.1 Rubrobacter sp. | reverse complement strand
GTACTGGCTACCGGTCTCCTTCGCCGCGTCGTAGCGGGCCAGGACAGCCTCGGTGTCGGCCCCGACTACCGTCGCCAGCTCCCTCACTTTGTCCCTGGAGATCTCATCCGGTATGACGGTTACGTTCAGCCCTGGCACGTTATTTGCCAGGATCTTGCCGTCGCGGTCGTAGACCACGCCCCGCTGTGCGGGGATCTTGATGTTGGTGTGTTGCGTTGCCCTCGCGGCGAGGGTGTAGTCCTGGCCTGTCAGCACCTGAAGGTACCACAGCCTGGCGCCAAGGATGAGGAAGACCGCGGCGATCAGAACCGCCAGAGAGACTACCCGTACCTGCATATTGCCCTTGGTCATCGGCGGCGTCTCCACACGCTTTTTCGCGGGTTTCGCCTGCTTCTTCTCTCTCACCGGCAACCGGAGCAACGTCTACCCCTCTTCCGTAACGAGCACTACCGCTCGGCCACTTTTTCGGCCTGGACGATCAAACGCCTGGAGTAATCCGGCAGCGTACACGTCTGCAGCGACACTATGTTCCTGCCCTGTAGTGGCCTCGTCACCGACACGTCATCCGGGTCCACGACGAAGGTCTTGAACACCTTGTAGACGTAACGCTTGCCCGCCGAGTCGGTGATAAGTACCCTGTCCCCCTTGTCGAGCACGTTCAGGTCCCAGAACGACAGCCAGCTGTCGGTTCCGGGGAAACCGAGCCGGTGACCGGCGATGTAGACGTTCGCCTGCCTGTCCCAGGGGTTGCCTGTCCCACGAAGGTGCACGGCAGCGTGTTTGCGGAACGCTTTATTATCGTCGCTGACGGAGTAGGGTACGGTATCGTTGCGTATCTGGGCCATCTTTGGGATCGTCATCCGCAGCATCCTGCTCTCCGGCCCCCGGCTGGCGACTCTCTTCCTGGCCACCGCCCCATCTGAGTCCTTTCTCTGCCTCTCGATGGCTCTGTCGATCTTCCCCGCGGCCACAGGGAGTCTGGGCTGTTTGGGAGTCGTGCTAACCTTCTCGGCAACCGCGACTTCGGCCTCGGCGTCGTGCTGCGGAGAGTCGACGAAGAAGCTCGCGGTCACCACGACTCCCACGCCAACCACCAGAAGGCTCAACACGTTGATCACCGTTTCAGTGATGCGCGCTATCGTTCCCTCCCTACGCGGTCGCGCGGACCGTCGCCTCGATCGCCATCCATTGTATCCCAAAAGCGGATGACTACTAGCCGTGCCGGGCGCCGACCACAAAGTATTTTCTGGCCACCACGCCCTTTTCGCCGGCCCCTCCCGACACGCCATAGACCGCCACAGTGTAATTGCCGGAAGGCAGTCGCCCTCCCGATCCAGGGCGGACGGCGAACTTTACCACGCCGGAGGCCTCGCCGTATGTCACGGTGAGTCGCTCCTCGCCTTCTTTCGAGACAACGAGCTCGCCTCCGCCGCCGCCGAGGACACGGCCAAGGGCCGAGACCCTCGACGTCCGCCCGACTCTCGCCTCGAGGTCCTCGTAGTTAGCGAAGTCCTCGACCCTCAGATAGACGTAAACCACCTCTGGCCCCTCGTCGAAACGCAGCCTGTCCGAGGTCGGATACACCTTGTCCTCCTGGCTCACCGCGATGTCCTTGGCCCCGGGTGAGACCAGCTCTTCCCCCGGAGAGAAGTCCTCTTGCCAGACGGATAGGACTGCAGCGAGCAGCAGGACCCCGAAGCAAACTGCGGCCAGCAGAGGACCAACACGGTAACGGCCTCCGGTCTTGCCTGTGGTGGTATTGGGGAGCTTGTTCAGAGGCCACCGGCCTTCTTCGGGTCCTCACGGGAGCGTTTCCAGAGCAGGAGCGTCGCGGCATTGTGCGCGGTGTGGGCGAGGATGGGGGCGAGCAAACCGCCGCTGATCTCGTAGAGGAGGCCGAAAACGAAGCCGGCCAGTACGGCCCACGCCGTCCATACGAGATAACGCCGGTCGGGGCCGATGTGGGCCACGCCGAACAACAGGGAGGCGACCACCAGGCCGAACTCCTGCTGGAGCGCGCCCCGGAAAAACGCTTCCTCACCCACCCCGGAGAAGATCGCGACCAGCACGAGGCTGGTCGAAGCGGCGCCGTCGACCAGGCGCGGGGCGAGCTCTTCGGAGATCTCTCGTAAGGTAGGTAGAAACCGGTAGGCAAGGAGACCCAGGGAGACTGTGCAGGCTGCGGTAATGACACCGAGAAGCACGCTTTCGCCTGGACTCTCGCCGAGAAGCCGAACATCGAAGCCCCTGAGGCCGCACCACAGGGCGGCGACGACAGCGAGAGAACCATAGAACAGGGCCGCGAACCTGACGAAGCGGGGACCCAACGCGCGCCTAACCTGGGTACGCTGTGAACCGGTCTGCAGGATGGACCATAACCCGTCATTGTAAATCACCCGTCCCGGCGGGTTCACTGGGGTACGAAAACCCGCAGTGGACCTTCAAAGCGATGTATGTCCACCGTATAGCTGGAGGCAAGATCGTCGAGGAGTGGAGCGAGGGGGACATAGGCCCATTTCAGGAGCGTCTTGATGAAGAGATGCGTGAACGCGAGCGCGTTGAGCAGGAGATGAGGGTGGCCCGAACCATCCAGCAAGCCAATCTCCCCAAGGAGGTGCCCACCCTGGAGGGCTGGAAGATCGCGCCCCACTGCCAGCCAGCTAGGGAGGTAGGAGGAGACTTCTACGACTTCCACTAACTATCGGAGGGCCGTCTGGGACTCGTGGTGGGAGCCCGTAGAGCATTTGCAGACCCACTAAGGGTACTGCGTATGGGGGTTCGGCCTTCTCATCTCATCTTCGTAGAACTCCGTCAACGCGAAGTTCGCAGAATTCACCTTCCGCGCACTCTGGTGAATAGACTCCGGACGCAAGCGCTGAACCTCGGCCTGTGGCATGATGACGCCCAAGGAGGGGCGTAGAGCAAGGAGGTTAGCCCAGTGAGTATATTCCCCACCAAGGTCCTTCTGGCCACCGACGGCTCCAGGGAGGCCAAGTTGGCCGCAACCACCGCTGCCGACCTGGCCAAGAGCACTGGCTCCGAGTTGCACGTCGTCCATGTTGGGGAGTCACCACTCATCTACCATCCCGAAAGACACGCATACCGTGCCCAGTATGAAAAGCATGAGAAAGAGTCTCAACAACTCCTAGAGGCGGAGGTGGAGCGGGTAGAGGAGACCGGAGCTACGGTGGCGCAGGCGCACCTGAGGATGGGCAGAGCAGACGAAGAGATAGTGGAGTTGGCTCAGAGCCTGGGTGCCGGGATGATAGTGATGGGCAGCAGGGGTCAAGGCAGGATAAGAAGGGCGCTCATGGGAAGTGTGTCTGAGTCCGTGGTTCGTAACGCCCACTGCCCAACGACCATCGTCCGGGAGTAAGAAGAAAGCGCAACTTCGTAGAATTCAACTTCTAAGCACTCGGGTGGATTGCGTCCCCTGAAGACACTCCCGCGCACGCTAAGTGCTGCTTGCGGGCGGTAGGCTGGTCAGGAAGCCCGTGGCCACGAACAACCCGAGTGCCAGGAGCAGTTCTACGACGACTAGGCGACCGAACGGCCCGCGACCGCGCAGCAAAAAGTTCGACGCCCCTACGCCCAGCAGCAAGCTCAGCATTACGAGCTTCACCAAGAGGGCACGGCCATAGGGCGTGGCGAGCAAAGCTTGCGGGTTTGGAACGTGCAGCACGGCCGCGTAAAGGCCGGTGCAGGCGAGCACCACCACGGCGAATGTGGCCACCGCCGAGAAGCGGCGCACCACACGTTCGCGCAGCTTCATCCTGCTATCGGGGGCTAGGCTCCGAAAAGCTCCGGAGCTGAGGGCGACGAGGAAGCCCAGCAAGCCGCCCATCCAGACCGCCGCGGCCACAGCGTGGGTCCAGTCTGCCAGGAGGGTCAAGAGGCGGCCCGTGGCGGCGGCATGGCTTAGCCCGCTCAGCGTCATCAAGAGCACGGCGCTCGCTCCGATGGCCGCCCACCATACCCAGATGCGCCCCAACCCCGCGGCTGCGGCGATCACTGCGGCCGCAAGCAGCGCCAAGTCAAGACGGGCCAGCCAGACCGCGCCGACCCTGCTGTCGAAGAGCGTTTGCCAGAATAGCTCGCTGCTCAGGGGGTCCCCGGAGGCCAGCACCGCGTAGCAGGACAGCTCGCCCACGCCCGCCAGGGCGAGCGCTAGGAGCAGGCCCCCTGCCAGCATCCCGAAAGAGCGGATCGCATCGCCCCCGACGCCCGAGTGCCTGCTGGCCGGAAGCCACACGAGGGCCGCGAACGGCGCCAGGCCGGCCAGAAACGCGCTCGCGGCGAGGGCGAGCCCGTGTGCGATACTTGCAGCCCAACTTGCGGCTCGTCCCGCGGCGGGCTCAGGAACGGTCCCTCGCCTTCCGGTGGGCGCTTCCTCCCTAGCACCTCCTCCGTGGTGCCCGCCGTGGTGTCCGCTGTGCGCCCCTGCAGCTTGGGCTGCGTCATCTCTGTTCCCAGCATCTTCGGACGGTGGCCGGTCCTCTCCCGCGGCCACCACGGCGAAGGCGTATCTCCCTTCCACGACGTGCCCGTCTATGGAAGTGACACGCCACTTAACGGTGTAGGATCCCTTGGACAACCTCTCGAGGTCCGCCAGCACGACCCTCGCGTCCTCGGGATCCACGCGGGCATGGTGAGTGGCGACTCTGGCACCGCCAGCGGCACGCACGACCACCGGGTCGAACTCCGCGTCCACGGGCTCGTTGAACCGGAGCTCGACCCGCTCGGGGGGCCTGGACACTGCGCTCCCCCGCGCAGGAGAGGCCTCAACGAGGTTCGCGTGGGCAAGCGCCGGTGCGCAAGCCAGCAACAGCCAGGCAGCGGCCAGCCCCGCAAGGAGCACAGCACGCCTCCTGGTCGCCCTTTTGGGCATCCTCTACCCTAAGAGGCGCCGCGCTAGCAGGGCTGAAAGCACCAGTCCGACGAAGCCAACTCCTGCATAGACGGCCAGGTTCATCCCTCCCGTGTCTGCAAGGACCTGCGCTTGGCTACCCGCCTTTTGGGAGGCACTCGCTTTTGAGGGCTGCGGGCTGGACTGGGGATGCTCAGATCCACCGGAGGCCACCTCGATCACAGAGGCGGGCTCTTTGGAATCGGGGGGGCCGGTCCACTCTACGACGCTGCCGTCTTTGTAGGTCTGGATCGCCTTCCACGGGTACTCGCCTGGTTTGTCGGGGGCTTGAGCCTGCAAGAGGAACTGCTGGAACTCCTGAGAGCGTATCTCCCCGCCAGAGAAGGTCACAGCCCTCACAACACCGCCGTCCTCCTGGAA
>DASSCV010000472.1:0-6578 GCA_035697505.1 Rubrobacter sp. | reverse complement strand
GGGGAGGCCGAGGTCTCAGCGCCGGGCGGGTGTAACCTGGGCTTGAGGAAGTTCAACTTTCACGTCGACGGCCTGCGCGCGCTCGGCGCTAACGTCGAGCTCGACCACGGCTTCATAAAGGCGAGCGCGCCAGGCGGGTTGCGGGCCGCTGAGGTCAACTTCGAGTACCCGAGCGTCGGTGCCACAGAGAACGTCATGATGGCGGCCGTGCTCGCGGATGGGGTCACCATTATCGAGAACGGTGCCCGCGAGCCGGAGATCTCCGCCCTCGCCGGCTTCCTTAATTCGATGGGTGCGCGAGTCATGGGAGCGGGTACGGGCCGCATAGTGATCGAAGGCGTCGACGAACTTTACCCCACCGAGTGGAAGGTGATGCCTGACCGTATCGAAGCGGGAACTTTCTTGATGGCAACGGCCGCCACTGGCGGGGACGTCACGGTCACGAACGCCCTCCCCGAACACTTGAAGATGGAGCTCGAGAAGCTGCGGGAGATGGGCGTGGAGCTATATACCACCCCTGGCTACCCGGGCATAAGGGTGAGGGTCGACGACCCGGCCGCGCTCCGCGGTGTAGACGTCGCAACCCTACCTTTCCCGGGTTTCGCCACCGACCTTCAGGCCCAGATGATGGTCCTGCTCACCCAGGCTTCCGGCGCTGGCATCATTACAGAGAATGTCTATGAGAATAGGCTGCAGGTGGCCGAGGAGCTAAACCGCCTCGACGCCGCCATCGACCTCTTCGGTGGCCACAGGGCGCTCATCCGCGGCCCGCGTCAGCTCCAGGGGAGCATCGTGCAGGCGCCCGACCTGCGCGGAGGCGCAGCGCTGGTGATGGCAGGCCTGGTCTCCGACGGCACAACCGTCGTGGACGGTGCGCAGCACATCCTGCGGGGCTACGAGCACTTCGAAGACAAGCTCTCCGGACTCGGCGCGACCGTTGCCTTCGAGACAGGAGCCCCGATCCCCCGCTAGAATCGGGCTAAGGCCTCAGCAGGTCAGCACGCTCCAGCCTTACGGCCTCGAGCTTCTTAGCCAGGGCACGCCCAAGCTGAAATGCTGAAAAGCCGCCTGCAAGGCGGCGTGCTGGAATATAGACTGCACTTGTTGGTGTCCGAAGAGTGGAGACGCATCTGGCGGTAGTAACCGAGAACACCGAGGTCCATGCGCTTACCCGCCAGCTCGTGCGCTACAGGTCTTACACGCCAGGCGCGGCGCAGTCTGCCATGGACTTTATCAATGGCTGGTTCGGGGCGCGCGGGCTGGAGACGGCGCGCTATACGGGCGCGGGCCCCCGGGGTGACCTGTCATCTCTCGTGGTGCGGATTGGGGCCGGAGATCCAAAGATACTCCTTCACGGCCACGTCGACGTGGTGCCCGGCGAGGAGTCGCAGTTCGAGCCACGCGAGGAGGAGGACGAGCTCTACGGTCGTGGCGTCTACGACATGAAAGGCGCCCTCGCCGCCATGATGTATGCGATCGAGGATCTGAAAAAGCTGGGGTGCGAATCCACGGTCGAGCTACTCGTCGTCCCCGATGAAGAGGGTGAGCACGGCGCGAAAACGGGCGCTGAGGTCTTGATCTCCAACGGCCACGTGGGGGACTTCCTGATCACGGGCGAGCCGACGGATTTCCACATCGGTACCCAGGCGAAGGGTGTGCTCGACGTTCGCGTGACGATGCGGGGTAAGAGCGCCCACGGCTCCCAGCCCTGGCTTGGCAAAAACGCCGTGCTCCTCGCATACGAGCACTACCGCAGGGTTACAGGCCTGCCATTCACAGAACAGAGGACCGAGCTCTTCCCTTACCCGAGCGTGAACCTGGCACGTATCATCGGAGGCGACGTTCTCAACCGCGTGCCAGACCGCTGTACCTACGACCTGGACGTCCGCTTCCTCCCTAACCAGGATCCGGAGGAGATCGTGCGCCAGATACGCTCCGTGGACCTCCCCGCCGATGTCGAGGTTCTGTTCTACCGAGAACCTACCTACGTGACACGCCAAAACCCTTACGTGAAGGTGCTCCGTGAGGTCTCGGCGCGCCACTTCCGCGGCAACCCCGTCGGCGTAGGCCGCCACGGCGCGAGCGACGTCGTCTACTTCCAGAGGGCTGGGGTGCCTGGTGTCGAGTTCGGTCCGGTCGGCGGGGGACATCACGGTCCGAACGAGTATGTGGTGACCTCGTCTCTGGAAACGTACAGGCAGATGATCGTCCAGTTCGTCCAGATCGTCGGCCGCAACGGCAAGGTACGCTGATGCCGGAGACCTGGAACCTCAGGAGGCGCCTCACGCTCTCGGAAGGCGAGATCGCCTACGACGTCCTCGGCTACGGACCGCCCCTAGTCCTGGTCCATGGGACGCCCAGCCGTTCCTACATCTGGCGCGACGTCGCCTTGAGGCTGGCGGACAGGTTCACCGTCTACGTCTTCGACCTGCTGGGGTTCGGCCAGTCGGAGCGCAGAGAAGGGCTCGACGTCTCTATCTCGGGCCATTCACGTCTGCTCGCCGGGCTGGTAGAGGCCTGGGAGCTCGAGGCGCCTTCGGTAGCCGGCCATGATATCGGGGGTGCGATCGCCCTGCGCACCCACCTGCTCGAAGGTGTGACTTTCGGGTGCATCGCCCTGGTCGACAGCGTCGTCCTCCGTCCGTGGATAACACCCACGACCAGGCACGTAAAGGCGCACCTCGACGTCTACGGAACCATGCCTGCCAAAGTCTTCGAGGCCATCGTCGCCTCGCACCTTGGCACGGCGACGCACAGGCCGCTGGACCAACACGCCTTCGCGACCTACCTCGAAGGATGGAGGGGGGAGTCTGGGCAGAGGCTCTACCTCCAGAAAGATGCCCAGCTCGATGAGGAAGACACCGCAGAGTTCGAGCCTTTACTACCGTCCATGGACGTTCCCGTCAGCATCATCTGGGGCGAGCAAGACGCATGGCTCGATCCCGCACTCGCCGAACGCCTGCACGAACTCATTCCAGGCTCCGACCTCCTCGTGTTGCCGGAGACAGGACACTTCGCCATGGAAGACAGCCCACAAGAAGTCGCAGCAGCGCTCTTCGACTTCTTCACCGGCTGTGGTGCGCGGCCCCGATAAAGCGCACTTCAGCGAATAAGCATTCGCGTGGGCAAGTCCTGGCCGAAATGCTGACTAGCGAGGGATGGGGAAGGCCTTCCCCGTCCCTCTGTTACCTTCTCGTTTCGGCTTCGGCCTCCTGAAAAGGTTCGGCTTCCCCGCGAGGTGGCGCGCCGCCTGCGCCGCTCGCCCGGGCCTCGGCTTCGGCCTCCTCCTGGGGTATCGCGCCTTCGGCAATGGCGACGATGTTGTTCTGTATCGAGGAGATCTTGCCTCCCATACTCGCCCAGACCCCGATCGAGAACCCCTCGTCCGCGGGCTCGCCTAGTTTCTGCTCGTAGTCGACTTCGTCGCCCTCGGCGACGAGCTTGGTGGCCGGCTTCAACAATCCGCCGCCAAGGGGAATGTGCACGCCGGTGACCTTGCCGACCAGAGAGACGATACCCTCCTCGGGAGGATCGGTCTTCGTATCGGCGTACTCCTTGCCCTCCCTGTCCTTGGGGATCAAGAAGAGGGCGTTTGTCATCCGCCGCACGTAGCCGTCGCCGTTCCCTATCTCCTTGATACCCATGTCGTGAAGGTAGGGCCCGCCGTCCAGAAGCGAGAGGTGACCTGAGTTCTGGACGTCCAGCCCGGCAATCTCCAGGACTTCGGCGAAGGATGCCCCTATCGGCACCTCATAGACCTTCAGGTCTATCCCCTCGCCGTAGACGGTGAAGACTGTTGTGGTGGTGGGTTTGCCAAGGAAGAGCGCATTGTAGACGTTGAGCAAGGTTTCCGAGTTGTTGACGACCTTGCCGACGTCCGGCGGCATTCCAGGGCGCCTCATTCCCTGGGGGGTGTCGAGGAACCTTGGCACCCGTGCCTCCGTAGCGTGCTTGACTAGGGTCTTCTCCTCACCGAGGGCGTACGTGTCAGGTACGTAGCGCACGTCGAAGAAGCCGTCACGAACGTGCTCTGCGTAGTCGGAGAACCATTCCCGGTCCTTCTCGTGAACGCACAGGGAGATCTGCTCGAAGTCGAAGATCGCCTTCATGGCCTCGAAGAGCTGCAGGAACTCCTCCAGATGCTCCTTGTGCACCAGCTTGTCCCCCCAGTAGCCCGGCTCGCTCTCCGTGGCGTTGACCAGCAGGTGGGGCTGGGGGACCTTGTACTTGAAGTAGGTGGGGAAACCACCGCCCCCAGCGCCGACGATGCCGGCCTGGCGCATGATCTCCACAGCCTCCTCCACGCTCAAGGCCTTGACTTCTTCCAGGCTGCGTTGCTTCATCTCGGCCATGATCCCCTGCCCTAGAGAGTCATCTGGTTAGTTGACTTCGACGCCAGGCGCGACGTGCGAGTAGTCGAACTCGGCGGCCCTGGTAATCGAATGCTGCATCTCTTCGGGGACCTCGTCGCCAGGATAGATGGCCTCCACCGGGCATTCTGGCATGCACATGGAGCAGTCGATGCACTCGGCAGGGTTGATCACGAACTGGTCATCGGCGTCGTAGATGCAGTCCACCGGGCACGCCCCTACGCAAGCCGTGTTCTTCGTGCCGATACACAATTCGGTAATAACATAGGCCACGTTGTTTCCCCTTTGTTAGGGCCAGATTCTCCGGAAACCAGTCTAACCAATGCGCAAACGTTGTCAACAGACCGGAGAACTCTCTTCGAAGGGGAATGACAGTGCTAGCCAGGCGCGTCCGAGTCACGGCCGAAGGCTATTAGTCGCCGTTTGCTACCTTTAGTTACCGCTTGAACTTTCTTCCGCGCGCGAGTATATTTCAGGTAGATATCGGGCAGAAAGGCTGGGTTTGGCGCTAGGTCTGTTGCAACAGGGAGCCTCCTACGGGATAGTATATCTGTACGTGGGGATCTTCATGTTGCTGGTCACAGGTTTCGTCGCGACCACGCTGGTGCTCGCGCGTCTGATCTCCCCCGGCCGGAGGTCGAGCGCGAAGTCCCAGAATTACGAGACGGGCGAGGTCACGGTTACTGACCCGTGGCGGCCTTTCCCCGTGCGCTACTACGTCTTCGCCCTGCTCTTCCTGGTCTTTGACGTGGAGGCGGCATTCCTGTTCCCTTGGGCTGTCATCTACAGGAGCCTCGGCGTCTACGGTTTCGTGGAGATGGTTATCTTTGTCTCGATCCTGGCTGTGGGGTTGGTCTACGCCTGGAAGAAGGGAGCCCTCAAGTGGGTGTGATGCAACAGTTCAACGAGCCGAACCTGGTAACGACGAGCACGGACAAACTCTTCAACTGGGCCCGCAAGAACTCGCTCTGGCCGTTGCAGTTCGGCCTGGCTTGCTGCGCCATCGAGATGATGTCGACGGGCATGGCCCACAACGACCTGGACCGATTCGGCGCGGGTTTCTTCGCGGCCTCGCCGCGGCAGGCCGACGTCATGATCGTCTCAGGGACCGTCTCGACCAAGATGGCCGAGCGCATGACCCGCCTCTACGAGCAAATGCCTGAGCCAAAATGGGTCATAGCGATGGGGGCCTGCGCGATCTCCGGCGGCCCGTTCCTGGATGGGTACTCCGTGCTGATGGGCGCGGACAGGGTGATACCCGTCGACGTGTACGTGCCGGGTTGCCCGCCGCGACCCGAGGCGCTTATCTTCGGGATCATGACGCTCCAGAAGAAAATAGAGCGCGACCAGCAGGTAGGCTACGAGCGGCCCCGCCCCGCCCTCGTCGACGAGGACGGCACCATCAACGAGTACCTGCCCGAGCGTGAGTACACGGAGATCAGCGAGGGCAAGGCACCCCGCCTCGAAGGGATAAGACCGCTCAAGCGCACTTACGTCTTCGAGCGTGCTGGCATGCCGCCTGCCTCCCAGACGGACGTCGGCTGGGTCCCGCCTGAAGTGAAGAAGAGACTCAAGGAAGAGGCCAGGAGGAAGGCAGCAGAGGCGAAGAGCGAAGCCGGCGGCGAGGCTGATGGCAAGGAGAACGCTTAGGTGGCCCTCACGTTGCCTGAAGGGGATCTCCGGAGCAGGCTGGAGCGCTACCTGGATGGTCTCGGCAACCGCCACGGCCTCGAAGAAGCGGAGATCGTTGGAGATGTAGTACGGATCATCGTCCGAAAGGACGACGTTCCGGCTGTTCTGGCGACGGCCCGCGAGACTTTGGGCATCCCTCACCTCTCATTCATCACCGTCGTCGACAGGCAGGGCTCCTTCGAGCTTACATACGAGCTCATTGACTTGCGCGGGGCCACGGTGAGGGTCAAGACGACCATCGAGGGAGATGAACCTGTTATAGGGACGGTCACGGGCGTCTACCCTACGGCCAATTGGCACGAGCGGGAGGCCTACGACATGTTCGGGATCGCTTTCGCCGGTCATCCCGACCTGCGCAGGACGTACATGTGGCAGGACCACTTCGACCACCACCCGCTGCTGAAGAGCTTCGAGATAAGTACCAAGCGCACCTTCGAGGGATTGAGGTAAGAGTATGCTTGGAGAAGAACGCCGCGCGGAACACGAGGGCGCGCTCACCGAGCCGGCGAGCGGCCG
>DASSCV010000471.1:0-11192 GCA_035697505.1 Rubrobacter sp. | reverse complement strand
GGGGGCGTTCATCAGGTCGGCGTAGGAGTTCATCGCCTCGCCAAGCATCGCCTGGAACGCTTCCATCTGCCTCTCCGAGCCCTCCATCAGGCTGCGGGCCACTTCCTGGCTACCCTGCATCCCCTCCCTGAGCTCCGAGGTAACGTCACCGAAGAAACCCTGGACGAGGTTCGCGCTCTTCTCCTGGAGCGCGGTGTTACGCTCGATAACATCCCTGTATGCCTCGAGGCTCTCGGCGAGTGCCCGGCTGGTACGCTCCTGGCTCTTGATCGCCTCCTCCACGGCGTTCGTGTGGCTCTCCATGGCCCTGGTCAGCGCCCGGTTTGCCTCAGCCTGGCTCTCCAGCACGCCGGTAACGCTCTCGACCCAGCCCTGGGCGAGCTGGAAGTTCCTCTGTTGGGCGTCGACAGCGTTGCGAACCACCTCCCTGTAGGGCTCGCCAAACGCCTCTGTCAACCTCCGCGCCGCCTCGGGTCCACTCTCTGACACTCGTTCCTCCTTCGAACGCTCTCCCCGGACATTCTACCCCTTCGGCGGCGCCGGATGCGTCCGGCCGCTTTCACCTTCTCCGGCGGTGGATCGTAACATTATCCGCCGTCGTCTCCCTGTCCCAGCGGTCCTCGGGGACGCGCTCACCAGCCACGGGGTCTCCTGCCAGCCCGCCCTGCCGGTTCTGGGCCTCCATCCTCTCCCCCGGTTCGGTGTCCACCCTGTCGTCGGGGCCGAAGTGGCCCGTGTCGTCGGAAGGGTAAGGATCACCGGGTGGCCGAAGAGGTTCGAGCCCGAAGTAAGTCCTTACCCTATCCTCGAGCTCGGGCGATACGGTCTCTTCATTGCCGAAGTGTGGAGCGTGTTTGATCGTCTCCGCCTCCGCAGCGATCTCGATCAGACGCCGCCTGTCGTTGACCCTGACGATCTCGGCCGGCACGAGGGTGGAGTTCGTCCCCAAGAAACCCAACTGCACTCCGATGTAAGTCACCGCGTCCCGCTCGTCGATGAAGACATCGTCCACCTTGCCGATCTTTTCGTAATGGGCGTCGTAGACGCTGTACTCTTCGCTGCCGCTCTTTAGCCCAGCGAAGAGATCCTGCCCGCTTTCTCTGTCCACAGCTCATCCTTTCGAGAAACAGTAGCCTTCACGTCGAGTAACAAGGCACGCACTGCGCCTTCCCACTAGTATTTGACGTTAGTTTTGGACCAGTCGATGCCTCCTCGCCGTCGCTAAGGCGCATTCTCTGACTTTACCCAGCTTCCAGGCGTGGCTAACAGCCCGTGCGCCGACTTCGGCGAGAGCATACAGAAGCTACCGAGAGCCAGCGCACGTCCGCGGCAACCAGTCCGAGGAGAGCCGTTCGCGAGGCGAGAAACCCAAACCGATGGGTTAGTACTGTCTGTGGGAAGAAATTCCAGAGGTAAGCGGTACAGCGGCGTCCCAATCCTTCCGCACGCCTTCAGCACAGGGCTTTCAGGCTTCTTGCTGTAACCTGCGCCCACTCTACCGACGCGGGGACGTGTCCGGGCGACAACGTCTTTGTCCCATCATCGAGGCTATGCTTCAATGGAAGAACGTGCCAAGGCGGGAGTTCGGCACCTACGTCCTCGGTTACAGAGTGGGTTTGGTCGGACGATCTCGAAGAGGGACGGCCTGATCCATAGGAGGAACGGTGAACTATAGCGAATTGACCGCCGAGAACCTAGAAGAGTTGAGGGAACAGATAACCGAGTACTACGAAACCTACTACGCGGAACTGCGGAGCCAGCTAACCGGCCATGATCCGGCGACCTTCCAGTCCGTTCCCGAGGTTTTCAAGGGGTACAGAAGGATCGTCACCGAGCTCGGCCGGGACGGGGTGGTCGTGACCCATTGGCCCAGCAACCAGGATTCCTTCGATTTCCACATCTCTCCCGACCGGGTGGCAAAGGATCTGGCAGCCGAACAGTGCGGCGGTGAACAGATCATAGATTATCCACCGGGGAGCGATTTCGGGACTTACGAGATCTCGGAACCCCTCCAGCTCGTGGTCGACGATGTAGTCGTCTGGGTAGCTCAGTGGACGCGTCTAGAGATCACCAGTAGGCTCGACGCCTGGCTAAGCACCGATCAAGCCCGCACAGCCGCCAGAAAGGCCCTTCTACCCTACAGAGAAGCTCGATCTAGGTAACGTCATACAACGTCGGAGGCTGCCGGCACGTCTCGACTTGCCCTCACAGTCTCGTCGGGACAGGTCGGGCAGACTATCACCGGACAGTTCGCGCACGCTATGACTTTGTGGGCCGTAGAGGTCCAACGTAAACGGTGCACGAATCCACGGCCTCGCCGGCCCAGAATTACGAAGTCAAAACCCGTCTCCTCGATGTGGCGCAATATCGCAGTCGACGGAATTCCTTTGGTCACCTTGGTAGACTTCAACCTGACTCCGGCTTCCTCCGCCGCGCAACGGATTCGATACTGGCAATCGTCGAAGAATTCGTCGTGCAGCGCTTGCGGTAACTCTACCTCCATCCCTATGACCTCGAGCGGTCTTGGCCACTCCTGTACCGAGATGGTGTAGAGATCAGCGTCCAACTCCCGAGCAAGCCGTACCGCCTGCCCTATGGTGTCGGCGGATGCCGGCGATCCGTCAATGGCCGCCAGTATTCTTCCGTACATGCCTATCACCCTTCGAAACTCGCACCCCATGCACCTCGAGATGTAGGCATTATAGCATTAGAGCAAAACGTAGCGAGGCAGCGCGCTAATGGTGGCGCTGCGAACTAATCCAAGGTTTGTGCAGCTCAGTGAGGAAGTCCGAGCAGTCGCGTCAATCGACTAGAAGCCGCGAGCTATCTCTTGGATATGCTGCTCCATAGCCTTTTGTGCAGCTCCTTGTTCGCGGCGCCGGACGGCCTCCAGGATACGGCGGTTGCCCTCGAGCGAATGCTTCGACCGCTCGGCAGACCGGAACCACCGCGCGTGCTCGTCCTTGAGCAGATTATCGATCACCTCCATCACCCGTACCACCACCGTGTTGTGGGTCGCGCGCGCCAAAAGTCTATGAAACTCCGCGTCCTCCTCCGCGGTCTCTTGACCATCCCTTGTGCGTTCTTCCTGCCGGCGTATGACGTCCTCCAACTGCCGCAGATCCTCCTGCGTGGCGCTCTTGGCGACCTCCCGCACAATCTGCGGCTCGAAGAACAGCCTAGCGTCCATGAGCTCCTCACGTAGGTGCCCCATGTCGTTCAGCACGGTGGCGATGGGAGCTACCAGATGCTCGACGGTGACCTCCCGGACGTAGTTGCCACCACCGTGACGGCTCTCCACGAGGCCTGACACCTCAAGCCGGCGGATCGCCTCCCTTATCACCGCACGGCCCACCTTGAATTGCTCCGCAAGCTTCCTCTCCGACGGCAAAGCCTGCCCAGGCCGGAGCTCGCCGCTGACTATGAGGTCGCGGGTCCGGGACGCCACCTCCTCGTAGAGTTTGACGCGGCGGATCGGCTCGATCACAGGCTTGGGCGCGCCGGTTTCCGTCGGTTCCATTTGATTCAGTTTAGCATCTCTGCACCCGAGCCAGCCTCAAGCGTTCGGCCCCTCCCGCGGCCGCGGGAGGGGCCGAATCTGTCCAGGTTGTGTCAGCCTACTTGTAGTGCTTGCGGTCGGTGAGTCTCGGTCCGGCGCCCCTGCCAGGCGAGCCCTTGCCCGACGCACGAAAGCGCTGCGCGCTAGGTGCCATGTCGCTTATCAACATCTTGATCTTATGCATCAAGGTCCACTCCTATCTTCTTCTCTGTATCGGCTCGTTCTTCGTTATCAACGTGCGATCTAGGTGCACAACGTTGCTAACATCCGTCATTTCCGTCTTCCAAACTGGTATGTCCAGTTCTTGATCTTGATTGTAACTATCTTGTATCAAGATTCAAGCAAATAGTGCCAATGAATGAGAAAGGTGTCACAAAATTAGGTTCGGGACCCTACACCGCACTCTGGCGAGAGGACAATCAACTCAGTCATGGTTTTCGAAGGCATGTGGGCGTTTCGCGCGAGATGAAGTTCCACTTGACACAAATCTGGCCTCTGTGTATGCTGGTATGACCTGTCGCAAGTGGGAAAGGCAGATAGGTCGGTTAGCAAAATCGGGTAAGGATGCTCTGCATTGGCGCTCGTTTTCCACGGCTCTGGGTAAGGTATTGGACGGTCGCGGACGCCTGCTGTTCGGGGCCACACGCGCGGCGCGGAGTGCATCCGACCATTCGATCGAAGTCTGTGACGGTCGATCGCAGGCGCATCGAGCACTAACCGGTCGGGGCCAGAAAGGAGATTGTGGTGGACACAAATAGGGGCGGTGCGGCTACCGAGGAAGTACAGGAAGAAAAGGTATGGCATGCGGGTCGCGAGGAGCCGATGCCGATAAGGGAACTGCCGGAGGCTCCGGCTTCATTGCATATTCTCGGTCCCGGCCTGCTCCTGGCGGCGCTAGGGGTAGGCTTGGGCGAGACGTATCTGTGGCCGCGGCTCGTCATCCTCTTCGGGCCAGACATTCGCTGGCTCTTCTTCATCGGCGTTACCCTACAGGCGGTTGTCATGCTGGAGATGGCCCGCTGGGCTACGGCCACCGGCGAGAGCATCTTCTTCGGGGCGGCCCGTCTGTGGCGACCGATAATGTGGCTGTTCTTCGCCATAGCCATATTGGTCTACATCTGGCCTGGCCACGTGGCGCTCGGGGCCCAGGCGTTCGAGAGCTTGACGGGGATCACCTGGTATATTCCGGCCGTAATTGGACTTATCCTCATCGGCGTCGTAATCTCCTTGGCGAAGATCGTCTACAACGTTGTCGAGATGATCTTATCGACTCTCATCGGCGTCCTCGTGATCGGCTCCGCGATCGTCGCGGCGCTGGTGGGTAACCTGGCGTTCGTGTGGACTACTATCACGGGTCTGTTCGCCTTCGGGTACGTGCCGGAGGGCGTGCTGACCGGTCCCAGGGCCGCCACGCTCTTCCCGCTCATCGTGGGGGCCCTCGCCTTCGCCGGTCCTTCGGGGATGCAGCAGATGTGGTACACGCTCTGGCTGCGCGACAAAGGCGCTGGCATGGGGATCTACATACCCAGGATCAGGGGCTTGACCCACCTCGAGGAAGAGGAGTCTATACCCACCCGAGGCTTCATGTTCGACACGGAAGATCAGGAGAACATTCGGCGCTGGAAGGGGTGGCGGCGCTGGGTGCACTTCGACGCCTGGGTGTTGTTCTGGGGCATAACGATGGTGACCACGATCATCTACACGGTGCTCGCGCAGAGCGCGGTGCAGATCGACCCCGGCGTGAGGGACGCCATCCTGGCCGACGATCAGGGGGCCACGCTCAACGGCATGTCCGCCGCCTTCGCCGCGGCGGGCGGGGCGTTCATGGGCGGCGTGTTCTTTGTCTTCATAGCCGTCATCGGCTGGAAGATGTCCTTCGGTATCTTCGACGCCTTCTCCCGCGGCCAGGCGGACATGACGTACTACTTCATCCGTCCTACACAGCGCTTCGGGTTCAGCAAGCTCTACTTCGCGTTCCTGTGGTTCGTAATCCTGTTCGGGATCGCGATGCTGTTCGTCACCGGTGAAGAGGACGGCCCCGCCGCCATCCTCGACATCCTCTCGGTGCTCTCGACCTTCGCGATGGGCGCGTACTGCCTGCTGCTGCTGGGGACCAACAACCTGCTCCTGCCTAAGAAGATACGTCCGAACATAATCACCAACATACTTCTGCTCTTCGCGGCGTTCTTCTACCTCGGGGCGTTAGCCTACAGTTACTTCGCCTTCGGGGCCATCATCTAGAGCCAGGGAAGGCGTAGCCGGTGCGCATCTCGAGGTGGCTGAAGATACCGGGGATGGTGATAGGCTTCACCGCCGGTCTGATGGTGGGGGCGCTGGCCGCGGTGGCCAACGCCTCCACCGGCTATATCATCGTCGCGGCCCTCGGGCTCGGCATCCCCCTGGCGATCTTGGGCATGATCTACGACGCGCTACTGGACGCCGGCAAGCTCAACTTCGGCTACGCAGCCCCGACCGCACTCTACGGCACCCTGACCTTCCCGATAGCGCGCCTGGCGCAGGAGGTCCTGCTCACCCAGATCTTCGGGCAGGGGATCACTTTGCAACAGGAATCAGGGGTGCTGTCTTTCCTCGCGTACCAGGCGATCATGGGTTTCGGCTACGGCATCGGCTTCCTGATGATCCACGGCCAGATCATCGAGATGAGCGCCTGGCGTCAGTACCGAAAACAAGCTAGGGAGGAACGGGAGACGGGACAGCCGCAAGCCGCCGACAAGCGGGCATGATCCTTTGGAGGTAGGTTCCAGGAGTTCGCAGATTTCTGCACAGTTTCTCCTGGACTTTGCGCTTGTTGTTGACAGTGCAATGGTATGATGTATCGAGTATTACAGATATGGTGAAGGACAGGGAAGCCACATGGGGCTCACCATAACGGACGAGGGCGTTGGAGTTACTGAGGCCACCGAGGAGCACGTCGCTGAGCGGGTGGAGCGCCTCAAGCGCATGTTTCCTTCGGAACCCGAGATAAGCGTTCACTTTGGCACTAACGGGGGTGAGGGGGTCGTAGCCGAGGTGGTGGTGCCGATCCGCGGTTACCGCACGCTGAAAGCGTGCAGCAAAGCGGACGACACCCGAACTGCCCTGGACAAGGCCGTCAAGAAGCTGGAGTGGAAGTACAAGCTGTTCTGGACGAGGGGCAGCTTCCGTTTCGGCGACTGCTGCTGAAGCTCGCGCGTACGCCACCTGAGGCTCCCGGCGCCACTCTTTAGAAAAAGCAACGGGTGGGGAACGAAATCGTTCCCCACCCGTTTTGCCCGTAATATGATCGGGGTTACTGGCCTGTGGACGGCAGGGCGTTCGGGTACTCCCCCACCTCGTTGTCGTCGCGCCAGGGCTCGTAGGGCTCGTCGGGGACACCCTCGAACTCCTCGTGGGCGTGGCCCGGCATGCCGACCCAGGAGGCGTTCTCCCGCACTACGTTGCGGTTGCGGATCTTCGCCTCCTCGCCGGCGATGTTGATCGGGCCGCCGTAGGTGAAGGCGACGACGCCGGGGATTAGCCACTGCTCCCACATCTCGTCGATCTTCTTCTGGAAGTAGGCGTAGTCCTGGTTCTTGAAGTGGGCGAAGCGACCCTGCTTCTCCAGGTACTCCCTAACGGGCTTGCGCTGGCGCTTGCCTTCGGCGATCTGCTTGGTTACGCCGGTAAGCTTGCAGAGGCCATCCTTGATCTCGTAGAGCGGGTAGATGCCGGTCTCGATGGCCAGCTTGCCCAGCGCGTTGGAGTGCTCGGGGTCGTAGTGCCAGCCCTTCGGGCAGGGGTCGAGCACGTGCATGTAGGTCGGCCCACCCGCGCTCAGGGCCGCCCGCACCTTGTCCATCATGTCCACAGGGATGGCCGGAGTGCCCGAGGCTATGTACTTGGTGTCGGGGTGGCCCGCGGCGAGCATGCCGGGAACGTTCTTCTTCCAACGGCGTTGCATGATGCGGTGCTCCTTGCCAGGTGGGCTGAAGGTCGTCACTGCCCCCCACGGCGTCTGGCCCGAGGTCTGGATATCGGTGTTTGCGTAGCTCTCGTTGTCGTAGAGGAAGATCAGCAGGTTGTACTCGATGTCGGTGAGCGCCGCGCTGATGGCCGCCAGGCCCATGTCGGCGCCGCCGCCGTCGCCGCAGAAGGCGATGACGTTGATCGGCTCGTCCTTCAGCTTGCCTTTGCGCATGAGGGCTTTGAGCCCGGCGGAGGTGCCGACCGCGGCCGAACCGGCCGCGCCGAGCTGGGTGTGCATCCAGGGGACCACCCAGGGCGTGGACATATAGGTCGTGTTCGCCACGTACATGCACCCCGTGGTGCCGAGAACGATGGTACGCGGACCGGCCGCCTTCGCCATCAGCCTCATGGGCAGGGCGGACAGACAACCCTGGCATGTGCGATGGCCGGACTGGTAGTATTCCTCCGCCGGCGCCTTCTTTATCGATTTGATCGGATCGAGCTTGAGCGCCCGTCCTGGAGCCTCCATAACCATCTCTGTCTCCGATCTCCTTCCTGCGCTCTTCTTAGCGTCTTCTTGTTACTTACCTTATTTTGCTCTTCTTTACTCTTACTCTACTCGCGCACCCCGATCCAACTGACGTCGGGCACATCTTCGCCGTCGGCGGCCTTCCTGGTGATGAACGCCATCTCGTCCATCATCTCGGGAGTAAGCTCGCGACCGCCCAGGCCCCCGATGAAGTTGACCATGCGGGGCCGCTGCTCGGCGTTGTAGAGGGCCGCGCGTAGGTCGGTGTAGAGAACACCGCCCTGAGTCGGCGAACCGTAGGAATAGTCGCGGTCGACTACACCCACGGCCCCGAAGCGGCCAAGAACCTCCGCCAGCTCCACGTCGGGGAACGGCCTGAACCACTTGAGGCGGATAAACCCGACCTTCTCGCCCCGATCCCGCAGCCGGCGAACCATGACTTTGGCCGGCAGGCCTAGCGAACCCATGCCGAGAAGCACGTAGTCGGCGTCCTCGGTCCTGTACTCCTCGAAGAAGGGATTGTCGCCGCCGCGTCCGAACAGCTCCCTGAAGTCGGCGTGGGCCTCGCGGATCACGTCCTTGACCCTCCGCGCGGCCTCGTCGGTCTGCTTGCGGATCTCCATGACCCAGTCCTCGTTCGCCTGGGGGGCGATGGAGATGGGGTTGTCTGGGTGGAGCAGCCGATCTCCCAGATCGTACGGCGGCAAGAACGCGTCGACGCTCTCCTGGTCCGGGATCTTGACGAGCGCCTGGGAGTGCGTGATGAACGCGCCGTCCACACACAGGCCCACAGGGAAGGAGACCCTCTTGTCCTCGCCGATGCGGTAGGCCAGCAGTGTGGCGTCGAAGCACTCCTGCGCGTCCTCGACCCAGACGAGCTGCCAGCCCAGGTCTCGCACGCACATCGCGTCGTTGTGTTCGACCCCGAAAGCCCCCGGGTCGTCCAGGGCGCGGTTGCCGATCATGGCTACGACTGGAAGACGTAGCGGCGGGGTGACCGCGAGCGACTCCATGGCGTACATCCATCCCACACCCGAGGAACCGACGAACACCCGGCTGCCAACGGCCGAAGCATGCTTGCAGATCTCGAACTGGGAGTGCTCGCCCTCCGCGACGATGTACTCGGCGTCGAGCTCGCCGTTGGCGATGAGCTTCGCCACTGCCTGCATGACCCCGTCGTAGGGGCGTATGGGATAGGCCGCCATCACGTCGACGTCCGCTAGACGAACCGCCTGCGCGACCGCCTGCGTGCCGGTCATCAGTTTCTCGGTCTGCTGTACTCCTCCGGAGGGTTTCGTGATGGTCATCGTGCTCCTCCTCTCCCCTACTTCGCCCACGTATCCGTGTTGAAGGTCGCCTGGTGGTCTATCCTGCCCCTGGCGATCTTCTCCTCACGCCACTCGTGGTAGGCGTCCTTGTCTTCCTCCCACATCGGGAAGACGTCCTTGTCGCCTTCCTCGACGAACTCGAGGTCGTTGACCATCACGATGCAATCCTCGACCGGGCACACGTTGGCGCAGATACCGCACCCGGTACAGTAGCTGTAGTTGACCGGATGCAGCTCTTCATCGGAGATATCGAAGCACTCGTCGGGGCAGTCGATCCAGCACTGTCGGCACTTGATGCACGTGTCAAAGTTGACAACCGGCCGCATGGTCCGGTCCGAGGAGGACCTGTAGTGCGGGTTGCGCTCGCCCAGCTTCACCGCCTCGACGATGATCGCCTCGCGCATGTCCTTCCACCCCGGCAGCTTGACCGGCTCGTAGTCGTCCTCTTTGCCCTCGCCCGCGGCGACCTCGTGGACCCGGACCTCGTCGTGGCCGCTCTTGAGAGCGTCGAGATACTTCTGGCCGAGCTCGCTGTCCCTTACCACGGCCTCTATCGCATCCAACCCGAAGATGTCGGGCCGGGCGCTCGCTATGGCGCCGAGCACCCGCATGTCCGTGCCGTCATCGCGGTAGACCCACAGCCCACCCATGCTAGGCGTCCCCGGTACGATCGCCAGGGTCCAGTCCCACGGCTTCCGCGGGATGACCTTGAGCAACTCCTCGGCACTCCTGTTGGAGATCACCAACAGCGTCCCACCGCGCCTGAGGCGCACGTTGATCGGCTGGCGCCCGTACCAGGCCCAGGACTCGATCCCGTCGCACATCGTGTCGTCCAAGACCGTGATGACGTCCAGCTCATTGGGCTCGTATTTGGCCATGTGGCCTTCCAACGTCTCCGTATCCGGCGCAATGACAGCGAACTGCTTGGCCGGGATGCCATTGCGCTCCGGCGAGTCACTGTAGCGCTGGATCGTCGATCCTAACCAGTCCCGCTTGCGGGCCGCCATAACTACATGCTTGGTCAGGTTCGCCGCTAACGTCTTCTGGAAGATTCCCCGATACGTGAACTCGACGCTCTTGGCCTCGTCGCGTACCTCCGTAGAGGTGCGCCCCTCAATGGTGTCTTGATCCTCGGGAACCGAGTCGCCAGCTTCTCTGCCAGTCGGCATCTTTTCTCCTTCCCTAGTAATCGGCCCTCTGAGCCAACTCCTACACCCCTCAGCTTCGGCTGTTGAAGCTCTGGCCTGACCACTTTACCAATTTGCCAAGCATCCTATCAGCGGCAGGTAACAGGATCAATGCCACATTGTTGTGATTGTAGCAGTTTTTCTATGCATCCAGCGCTTTGTTTGGCTGGTATGTGCAGTAGTTTCGAGGCCTTTTGAGGAGAATGTGGAGCACGTGGTCAGCTGACGTCTCCGTAGACGAAGGACCTAACCAGGGACCGGCGGAAGTCTTCTCTTGGACCATTGGCGTCCCCTGCCTCCTGCTCGAGGCGCTCGACGAATTCTGGGGTGGGGATCAGCTCCACCTCCCCGGATGGCGGCGGATTTGCAGCGACGTAGGAGATGCTCGCGTCGGTGTGAAGGAACTGTATTAGGTCCTCGGCGGGGAGCTCGACCCCGTCCCAGTTCTCGTTGTTTTGAGGAGGAGTGCCAAGGACGCGAACGGCGAAATCTATGGCCTTTTCCCGTGTGGAGAAGAGGGGCAGGAGGGCGCCGTCTTGGACGCCGAAGAGGCCGATGGTGATGGGGCCGGCGTGCGGCCCCTCGGGGTAGTAGGCGACGAACACGAACCTGGGCACAGGGGGCGAGTTTGCGGAAGGATCCAT
>DASSCV010000470.1:0-4385 GCA_035697505.1 Rubrobacter sp. | reverse complement strand
TGTCATCGCCTACAACCTGATCCAGAGCATAGAAATCCTGGGTTCCGCTTCGGCCAACCTCGCAGACCAGTGCGTCTCCGGCCTCCTAGCGACAGACCGCGGTCCCGAACTAGTCGAGCAGGGCCTCATGCTGGCCACAGCCCTCGCCCCCGTGGTCGGCTACGACAAAGCGGCGGAGATCTCCAAACAGGCCTACAAGACAGGCAAGACCATCCGCGAAGTAGCCCGCGAAAGCATAGACCTCTCCGAAGTAGAGCTCGACAGCTTATTGGACGCGCGCAAGATGACATAGATCCAGACCCGACGGAGGATGTGACGCCGCTGATGTTCGGCTGCTACCGGAATGGGTGTATGGCCGCCGTCCACCAACAGGTTACCGCCTCGGCACGGTGTACGCCGCCGAAATAGGGGTTCAGGCTCGCGACGATCCCGACACCGTGTACAAGTCACCAACCAACTTCGTTGCCTCGCCGAAGCCGACGTCCTGGCCGGCAGAGACATGGTGCTTTTCGACCCATAACTTATCTCACCCCTTGATTTATGATTAGTTTTATGATTATATATAAATCATAATGACGAAGAGAGGTGAGACAAGGGTTGCTGTGGACCTGGTGGTATTCGGGTTGGTGGATGGGGAGCTCTCGGTGTTGATGGGCCGGAGGCCGCACGCGCCGTACGAGGGTTTCTGGGCTTTGCCGGGGGAGTTCCGGCATTCGGGACAGCCGGTAGATGAGCTGGCGCGGGACGTGCTGGAGAGGACGACGGGTGTCGAGCGGGCGTGGGTGGAGCAGCTGGCTACGTTCGACCGTCCGCCTGTGATCGGTGAGAGTGGCGAGATCTCGACGCCGGGCCGGGACCCGAGGGGTGAGATCGTATCGGTTGCGTACATGGCTGTGGTCGGGGCGCACCGGGTGAGGGAGGATTACGGTGGGGATCTGGGATGGCAGGCCGTGCGGCGGTTGCCGGGGAGGGTGGCCTTCGACCACCGTGAGATCCTGGACTATGCTGTGCGGCGCTTGCAGAGCAAGCTAGGGTACTCGTCGCTCGGCTTCGAGCTGCTGGCCGAGGAGTTCACGTTGCCCGAGTTGCAGCGCGTCTACGAGGCGGTTCTCGGGGTCGCGTTGAACCGGGGGAACTTCCGGCGCAAAGTACTCGAAGCGGGGGTGGTGGAGGATACGGGTAAGACGAGGCCGGCTCGTGGCAAGCCGGCGCATCTATACAGGTTCAGGCGTCGGGCCTTCGGACTCTTCGAGACGCCGGACGGGTTCATCGGGGGATAGGGGGTAAGGATATGTTGGGGATCGGGTACTTCAAGGCGCAGCCTACAGAGTTCGTCCGAAAGGTGGCCGGTGGAAGGGTGAAGAGGGAGGGGCAGGCTCTTTCCTTCTACTACCTCGAGCGCCGGACGAGCATCGTGGTCGTGCCCGTCTCCAGCGCGGACGCGGCTTTCGTGTTCAACGAGCAGACCGGAAACTACCAGGCGGTCACGATACAGGGCCAGCTCACGTACCGCATCGTCGAGCCACGGCGGACCATGGAGATGCTCAACTACGTGATCGACCCGAAGAGGCGGGCGCACGTCTCCCAGGACCCGGAGCGGCTGAAGCAGAGAATCGTCGTGGCCGTCCAGATGGAGACCCGTCGGCAGGTGGAAGGTAAGTCGCTCGAAGGGGTGCTCGGGAACGCTGCGAGCATCTCGGCGGAGGTCCAGGAGGAGGTGAGATCCCGTGCCCTGCTGGCACCGCTCGGGGTGGAACTAATCAGCCTGAACTTCACCTCCGTCAGCCCCAACCCCGAGGTTGGGAAAGCTCTGGAGGCGGAGTACAGGGAGACCCTGCTGAGGCGGGCGGACGAGGCGATCTACGCGCGGAGGGCCGCGGCTGTCGAGGAGGAGGGCAAGATCAAATCGAACGAGCTGGAGGGTGAGATCTCACTGGAGCGCGAGCGCGAACGCCTCATCGACCTGGAAGCCGCCAACGACCGCAAGAAGTCCCAGGCGTGGGGTGAGCGCAGGGAACTGGAGGCTGGCTTCACGGCACGGGCCAGCGAGATGGAGCTTGCCCCTTACCGCGACCTCGACCCCAGGAAGGTTCTCGCCCTCGCCATGCGCGACATCGGCAACAATGCCGGCAAGGTCGGCAACCTCAACATTACCTCCGAGGTCCTCGCGGATCTCCTGCAGACGGGAACGAACGGTGCCAACTGAATGGAACAAGATCGTGGTCGTCACCAGGAAGACGGGATTGGAGGAGCTTCTCGAACGCTTTGTGACGAAGGAGCAGGCCCGATTCTACCTGGAGCACTCAGGCGTACCCTTCGAGCCTTATGAGGAGGAGCAGCGCGCCCACGACGATGCCCTGACCAGACTCAGGGCGGCGCTCCCGGCTGGCGTTCGCAGCCAGTTCGTCGAGCGCTCGTTTCTCCCCACGTTCGCTTTCGGGGGGCGGGACCTCGTCGCGACCCTCGGGCCTGACGGCATGGTCGTCAACGTGGCCAAATATCTGCGTGGCGGGCAGCCGATACTGGCCTTCAACCCGGACCCTTCGACCATAGACGGCATCCTCATACCGTTCCGGGTGGAGGAGGCCGGGGCGGCGATCCGGGCCGTCCTGCGCGGAGATTTCCTGGTGCGCGAGGTGACCATGGCCCGCGCCACGCTCGGCGACGGCCAGAGCCTGCTCGCCTTCAACGACCTCTTCGTCGGGAGGAAGACCCACATCTCGGCCCGCTACCACCTCACGCATGGGCGGCGCTCCGAGAACCAGTCTTCGAGCGGCATAATAATCTCGACGGGCGCGGGGTCCACCGGCTGGCTAAGCTCCGTCCTCAACGGCGCAGCCGGCGTCGTCGAACCGTTCGCAGGGAAGAAGGCCGTGGCGCCGGTCCGCGAGGGATTCCGTTTCGCCTGGGACGCGCCGAAGCTGTGCTTCAGCGTCAGAGAGCCGTTCGTAAGCAAGGCGTCGGCGGCGGGGATAGTGTGGGGTGACGTCAGGGCCGGCCAGAAGCTTGAGGTCGTCAGCCAGATGCCGCAGGACGGTGTGATCTTCAGCGACGGCGTCGAGGCCGACTATCTGGCCTTCGACTCAGGCGCGGTCGCCAGCATCTCCGTCGCCGACGAGAAGGCAAGGCTAGTCGCTGCATAAGGGTGGCAAGTACACAGCGATTGGGCAACAAAGTCGCAACGGCGGACAGTCTCTGCGGGACGCGGTGGCCTCGCGTATAATTTTCGCCCAGGGAGCAGGAGCGACGAACATGATCTCCACACCAACGACGCCAGTTGATGTGCCTGAGCCGGGCTCTGCGGAGGAGCTCGGACGCTTCGCGGCTTTGCAGGCGAAGCTCGGACCGCTGGCGCAGCGGGTGATCTCTGATCCGCGCGTCTCCCAGACGGTCGTCGTGGTGCCCAGCCTGACGCTCGACATCGAGGAGTTGGCCAAGATCCCCGGTGCGCACCACTACGAGGAACGGATGCTCTGCATGCTGATGCTCTTGCGCTTGCCCCGCACCCACGTCGTCTACGTCACGAGCCAGCACATCGCGACAGCCATCGTAGATTACTATTTACACCTGCTGCCGGGCATCCCCCTGCGCCACGCCCGCGGCCGGCTGACGCTCCTCTCCTGCCACGACTCCTCCGACGCGCCGCTGACGCAGAAGATACTCGACCGTCCACGTCTGGTGGAGCGGATACGCTCTGCGATAGCAGACACGGAGGCGGCGCACATGACCTGCTTCAACAGCACGGCGCTGGAACGGAGTCTCGCCGTTCGGCTTGGCATCCCGCTCTACGGCAACGACCCGCAACTCAACTACCTCGGGACCAAGAGCGGTAGCCGCGAGGCATTCAGGGAGGCCGGGGTCCAGCTGCCGGATGGGTTCGAGCACCTGCGCGACGGGGACGACGTGGTCGAGGCCGTCGTCGAGCTCAAGCGCCGCAAACCAGGGCTGCGAAGGGCGGCAATAAAGCTGGATGAGGGTTTCTCGGGTGAGGGGAACGCCGTCTTCCCCTACGACGGCGCGCCTGAGGGGAGAGACCTCATGTCCTGGGTTCGGGACGAGTTGCCGGGACGCATCAAGTTCGAGGCAACGGGAGAGACCTGGGAGCGTTACCGGCGGAAGTTCGAGGAGATGGGCGGCATCGTGGAGTGCTGGCTTGAGGGTGAGGAGGTACGCTCGCCTTCTGTGCAGTGCCGGATCAATCCCCTTGGGGAGGCGAATGTAGTCTCCACGCACGACCAGGTTCTGGGAGGGCCTTCGGGCCAGATCTTCCTCGGCAGCACGTTCCCCGCTGACGCCGAGTACAGCCGCGACATCAAGGAGGCCGGAGACAGGGTGGGGGAGGTGCTCAGGGAACGCGGCGCCCTGGGAAGGTTCGCCATCGACTT
>DASSCV010000469.1:0-13150 GCA_035697505.1 Rubrobacter sp. | reverse complement strand
GGCCTGGTCGAAGAAGTTATCTTCCATCCTTACCGTGAACTCTTGGCCTTGTGACCAGGCCGCAGGTGCGAAGAAAAGCAGGGCCACGAGGGAGAGCGTGGCCAGCTGCAGTAGCCGCCTCATTTGGGGTTCCTCCTTATCCGGTCGTCCCTTTCCCATATGGGAAGATGCCCGCAGCCTTCCCGAAAATACTTACGCACGCCAGATACGGATCGGTTGGGCATAAACCACCAAGAGTAAGGGGCTGGAGCACCTAGAGAGTGTGTGTGTAAGGACCCGGTACGGTGCGTTAAGGGCGCTACGCCTACGATGGGCCTTCGCCTCCTCGCGGGCCTCGAGACCGCTGCTGGCCGGCGATCCGTAGCTTCCTCGCACCTCCGGGACCTACGCCTATTGTGAAGCGTAGTCCCGTTGTCGTAATCGGCGTTGGCCGACACGCGGTCGGTCGCGATAACAGCGTCTTCCGGAGCAGGCCGAAAACCGATGGTGTTCGTCCTGTGCTAGGATGCCATGGCGCAGAGGGAAGAGTGGGTAGATCGTTTGAAGCCCTCCACGGGTTACGGCATCTGGGCGGGCCAAAAGGGAAGGTGAACCCATGATCAGAGAGCAGATCACGCGCCAGACGCGACTGCGGCACCGCTGCACGTTCGGGTTGGTATTAGCGCTTCTCGGCATGCTCGCATTGAGCACCGGGGCCATCGCGCAGGAGGTACGCATCGTCGAAGACGTGCGCGAGTACGAGGTTCCGGCGAGCCCCCCTGAGGGCGTTGTCTATGATCAGAAGACGCAAGCTTTCTATGGCGGCTCTGTGTCCGATGGCCTCATCTACAGAGGTACTCTGGACGATCCCACCGCGGAGGTCTTCTTACCGGCCGGGAGCGACGGACGCGACGAGGCCATCGGCGTGAACGTGGACAATGAGGGGCGCCTCTACATCGCGGGCGGCAGCAGCGGAACTCTCTACGTCTACGATATCGAGACGAAAGTGCTGCTCGCCCGATTTGAGACGGGGGAAGGCGGCTTCATCAACGACGTCGCCATAAGCAAGGACGGCGACGTTTACTTCACCGACTCCATCCGCCCCTTTATCTACCGGGTCAGCGAGGAACAGGTTGAGGACGGCGGGGGAACCCCCGAAGCCATCCCGCTCACCCCTGAGGTTGATTACCAGGGCTTCCCTAACGCCAACGGGATCAGGATCACCCCCGACGGCAAGTACATCATCTTCTCTGACACAAACGACGGCAAGCTCTACCGTATGGTGCCGGCCGACAATCCGACGGAGCGGGAGATCAGCGAGATAGGGGTGCGCGGGAGCACGGACAATCCCGACGGGCTAGAGCTCATAGGGCACACCCTCTACGTGGTGAACAACCAGGACGAGCTGATCGTCGAGGTGCTGCTTTCTAGCGACTACGTTGAGGGCTGGGTTGTTGGCAACACGACCACCCCGGAGTTTCACACGCCAACGACGGCCTCGCTGGCCGGTGGTCGCCTGCTGGTGGCGAACGCAGAGTTTTTCGACCAATCGGAGCCAGGTCCGCCCTTCTTCGTCGTAAGCATCCCGCGACCGTAGCGCACCGTCGGTTCCAGACCGCGGGAGGCGGATGTGATCGTGGTCGGCGCTAGCAGTCAGGTGCTGTGGCGACCGTGCACCTCGACGCGGTGTAGGTTGCGACAACGGCCCCGCATAGCTTCGGTTGTGCAGAGTTGGAAGGGGTCTTCTGCGAGGTTTGCTCATGCCGGCGCAAGCTTGAAGGTGAAGCGTAATCCCGTTGTCGTAATCGGCGTCGACCGACACAGGGTCGCGACGACGGTGCCCGCTGACGCCTCCCCCGCGCAGCCCGTGAGCTTCCCCCGACGGTAGACAAGTCGCACAAGCGATCCACTTTGGTATCATCGTGACTAGGTGGAGCAGCGGTCGACATGGCCCCGTGCTCGGGACAAAGGAGGTCATGCGGTGGATTGTAAGGACAGGCTGGAAGCCTACCTCAGAGAGAAGCAGGTTCCTTTCGAAGTCCGACATCACCCTAGGGCAATCACCGCCCAGGAGGTTGCCGCCAGCGAGCACGTCCCTGGCAAAATGCTGGCCAAGACGGTGATGGTCTTGGCCGACGGCAAGATGGTTATGCTTGCGCTGCCGGCTCCCTACCACGTAGACATGGACAAAGCTGGCAAAGTGGTGGGCGGGGAGGTTCGCCTAGCTCACGAGGAGGAGTTTGAGAACACATTCCCTGACTGCGAGGTGGGCGCTATGCCCCCCTTCGGAAACCTCTATGAAGTACCTGTCTACGTAGACGCGGCGCTAGCGGAAGATGAAACGATAGTATTCAGGGCGGGCACCCATACCGACACCATGAGCGTCAGCTACGCCGACTTCGAGAGGCTGGTCGAACCAACGATAGCCGAGTTCGCTGCAAGCAAGCTCGGGTAGAAGGCTCCCCGCCGAATCGTCCACGCGGCCGCGGCGAGTCGACAACCAGATCCGAAACCGCCTGAAGCGTAACAATATCCGTAAGACCAGTCTTGCCATTGTCCCAGCCTGCGTGAGCCTACCAGGAGACGTTAGAAGCGATCCTGCCTCCTCGCGGACCATCGTAAGCGGACAACTCTAGCAAGCGGGATGGACCATAACCCCCACCCTGTGTGCTACTTATCAGAGGAGCCCGGGGGAGACTAGGGACAGGCTCGTGCCCCGGGAGCCCCCGCCGTCGTCGGTACCGACCTCAATCTGCGGCGTGCCTCCCGGCGGTAGCCAGGCGGAGAATCCCCAGTCTTTGCCGGGCGTCACGGGCCTCTCGAACTCGCTGCTGAGGCAGTCCATGTGGACCTCATCCCACAGCTTGCCGCCCATCATGCGGCATTCGCGCCGTCGCCCGATCTCTTTGAAGCCAGCCTTCTTGTAAGCCTTGATCCCTGCTGAATTGAATTCGAAGACCGTAAGCATGACGTTGTGGAGTCCGAGGGCGGTAAAGGCGTAGTCGAGCATCAGACGCGTCGTCCCGGTGCCGTTGCCCTTGCCCCGGCAATCGGGCTTGCCCATCTCAGGTTGCGACCTCATCTTGTGGCTGATCGCTGACGGCTGATGGCTGACTGCTATCCAACACCGTCTTTTGATTTGTCGCCAGCAGGAGGCTGACGAACACGAACGGCTCGAACCAGGTGATGTAGGTGTAGAACCAGTAGTTGACGGTGAGCTGGAAGGCGATGACGAGCGCCGCAGAGAGTGCTGCGAGCCGGCGCAGCGTCTTCTCGCGCGGCACGAAAGCGACGAGTATGGACAGGAAGATCGCAAACGCCATCAACGGTCGTTGCAGAAACGCTAGCTGAGGGACCTGGCTGAAGAGGGACCACGGACTGACCCTGTCGCCCTGGAAGGCGAGGGTGTTGTCGTAGAAGAGCCTAGCCGCCTCTACGGGGTGCCCGTCGAGCAGGATGACCCAGAACGTGACCAGTACGACCCCGGCCCCGCCGAGTACGAAATCTATGATGGGCTTTCGCTTGCGACCTTCGTACATGATCCACAAGGGTCCCAGGACGAGCGGATAGAGCTTGATGGCGAAACCGGCCGCGATGCTCGCCCCCCGCGCTATCGGCGAGGCCGCCGCCGCGAGCCCTATCGCCGAGACGGCAGCGACGATGATGTCGTTGGTGTTGTTGTTGGTCACGTAAACGGTGTAGGGGAAGGCTGCCCAGGCGAAGACGAGGGCGGCGGCCCCCTCCTTGCCCGAGAGCCTGTAGCCCGTGATGAAAAGCGCCATGGCCCCCGCGACGAAGGAGAACAGGGTGACGGCGTGGGCTGCGGGGAGGAAGTCCCACTCTCCTGAGAAGCCGAACATGAGGACGAAGGGCACATAGAGCAGATAGTTCAGAGGGCCGTAGGTGTCTCCTGTTCCCACGTCTTGGGGCATGGTGCCGTAGGGTGCTGTGCCTTCCAGGATACTGTCGGCGCCGACGACCCCGGCGTAGCCCACGTCTATGACGCGGGAGTCGACGTTGAGGCCAAGGATGAGGCCCCCCGCAAGACCGGCGAGCACCATCAGGACCCACATCGGGAGGTTGCTCGTCTTCTCGACCTTCTCCCCTATCCCGAAACCCATGAGAAGGGTCCTGATGAGGAGGTAGACGAGCGGCGGGTACCACAGGACAACGGCTTCGAAGACTGCCCCTTCCCTGAAGAAGCCGTGCGAAACAAGGAACCCCAGCAGCGCCACGATATCCAGGTTCCGTATGGCGAACAGCCTATCTGTGCGCCAGAAAGCAGCGGCGAAGGCTAGCGCCAGTGGTAACCAGACCCACCAGTAGTTGGCCTGCTTGCCATAGGCGCCGCGCACGCCGCGGGCCAGGTTCCACCCGACTTGATCCCCCGTGTAAACATAGTCGAGGACCCAGGTCTCATCGTCCACCCCTACGGTGGCGACCTCTTTGCCCTTCTCCGTCGGCCTGCCTCCGACGGCCCCCCTCTCGTCGACGTCGAAGCGGACCGTCCACACGCCCTCCTCGTACTTGGCCTGGGAGCTGTGAGGTCCGTGCTTTGCGAACTCCTCCCTGACCTCGGAGCTCGCTGCGGCGAGTTTGATGGCCCTTTCTTCCGAGAGTGTGGGGTATTTGATTTCATCCGCTCCCGGCGAGACCTCGACCCCGCTCACCTCTCCGGAATCGTCGGCGACCTTGAAACGGGCGACCTCCTTCCCTGAAGTCTCCTCCGTAAGGACAACGCGCCAGAGGTCCTTGCCCCCGTCGTAGTCCGCTGTCGTCTCGACGGTCGGCTTGGAATAGTACTCCTCCAGCGTGGGGATAAAGCTGGCCCGCTCCAGCACCTCCGTCTCGTCCATCTGGGAACTCCGCGCAAAGCCCATAGTACACAGCAGCAGGAGAATGAGTACAACCAGCGAAGCCGTACGCTTCACGAGGGTAACTTCGCCTCTGGTAGGGCCAGCAGGCACATGAATGTTGCCGGCGCCAGGCCCCGGAGGGTGAGGTACTCTTGGGGGTCTTCCCGGATTACGGGGAGTCCTCCAGGTCCTGGCCGAAGAGCTCGGCTAGGGGTTCGAGGCCCTCATGGGCGCCCGTAACAAGCAACGAGTCGCCGCCCTGCAGCCTGTAGGTGTCGCGGGGCCTGTAGGTCCAGCGTCCGCCCCGGTTCACGGCGAGGGCGTACATCCCTGTCTCGGTCTCGATCTTGAGGGAGTCAAGGGTCTTGCCGTCGGCCGGGGAGCCCGGGGAGACGGTGAGTTTCAGGACGATTTCGTCCGACTCGCCGATGGCCGCGGAGAGTACGGGGTGGACCTCCTCGCCCTTCTCGACGATCCAGACCATCTCCATGGCGCAGTCTGCGATGGTCTCCGATGCGGTGGCGAGGTGAAGGAGGCCCCTGAGGCGCGAGGAGTCCTCCACACGGGGTGCGGCGAGAAGGACCCAGCGCTCCAGCCGGTAGCGCATCTCGTCCATCTCGTCCTCGATGGCGACCACCTCGCGGGCGAGCCCCGCGTCGCCGTAGAGCAGGGCCGAGTAGGCGAGCCCGACGGCCACCTCTGAGAAGTTCTTCATCTCTATCAAGATGTCCACCGCGCGGTCGATCTCCGAGAGTTCGCCGGGGGGCGGCTCGGTCTCAGGGGCGTCTCCGAGCGGACGGGCGCCGGCGAGCTCCCTGACCTCGGCGACACCCTCTGGCGGGCCTTGCAAGAAGAGTACATCGCCGGCCCTCAGTACGTCCTCGGGCTCGGGGTCGAAGTCCCAGTCGTCCTCGGAGCGGATGGCGATAGGGCGCATCCCCGTCTCCACGGGCAGGTCGACGTCGCCCAGAGAGCGGCCGTCCAGGGCACTGTCAGGGTGCACCCTGACGCGGGAAGGTATCTCTTCGGCTTCCGGGATGTCATGCAAGAGCTCGGGCGGGATCCCAAGACGCTTGACTACGATCTTGGCGATGTCGACGGCGGCGTTGCCGATCTTCTCTATGTCCTGGACGACCTGGAGGATTCCCGCCATCTGTTCCGCGTCGGCGGGACTCCTCGCGGCCAGGATGGCCAGGGTGCGCATGTCGAAGACCAGGTCGTTGAGACGCTCCTCCAGGTGGGACACCTCTTCCGAGAGGTCTTCGGAGTTGTAGAAGATCGCCGCGTAGGAGAGGTCGACCATAAGCTCCGAGGTGTTCTTCGCCTCGATGAGCATCTCCTTCACGTTGCGTGGTCGTGTCTCGCGCATCTCTTACCCTGCCAATCCGAAAACGATAAGGGCTATTATAAGGCTCATAAAGCCGAGCAGGTCCACCGCCGCCGTGATAATCGGGATGCCGTAGGTGTCAGGGTCCAATCCCAGCCTGTAGCTTAGGGTCGAGCCGTAATATGCTGCGAGGACCGCCGCCGTGGTGGTGATCAGGCCAGCAAGGGCGCTGACCCCGATCATCGCCAGAAAGCCAGGACTCGCCCCATCTTCGAAGAGCGCCACGGCTATAAGGTGCGAGGCCCCGCCGATGAACACATATACGCCAGCCGCGAAGATGTAGGTGAGCGTGAAGTCTCGCAAAGCCGCGAACTGCGGTACCCCGCGCGGCGCTATAAGGCCAAGGTGGACCTTTGAAGAGAGGCGGCTAGAGAGGATGCCGCCGAGGGCGCCGCCCTCCTGCAAAAAGGCTGGCAGAAGGATGCTCAGGGCGAGCAGCGTCGTGAACTGCTCCTCCCGATCCTGCAGGGCCACGCCGACCAGGATGGTCACGGTCCCCGTCATGGCCAGGATGGGGAACGACTCAGCCAGGATGCGCCTCAGGTTCTCGACGCCTACCCTCAGGCCAAAGTACGCCGCGGCCACGGCAGCCAGAACCAGTACGGCGCCAAGAACCAAAGAGAAGACGGGGATGCCTATAAGGTAGGTAGCCAGGACGAGAGAGGGGAGGGTGAGGATATCCCCCGCAGCGGTGAGCATCGGGGCCGCGATGTTATCCATATCCCAGCCGCGGGCGACCGTGAGGCGGGCGACGAACACCGTGATCCCGAGCAGCAGCACGCCGGCGATAATCCCACCTGCCGTGGATATGACGATGTAATCGATAACCGAGAGCTCCGTCCTGACGCCGAGGATGCCGCACAGGACTCGCGCCAGGAAGGCGAGGAACACACCGGAGACGAGCGAGAGGACGGCCGCGGCCTGTACGTTCTCGGCGAGCACGCCGCGCCTGAGGTCGAACCTGAACAGGCCGGTCTGGATAGAGGTCGAGAGCCTGCTTCCCATAGCTCCGAAGATGGCACCGCGCATCCCAATTGCCGCCGGGATCAGGACTGCGAGCCCGACGAGCTCGTCCAGCGTGCCCGAGATGCCTGCGAGCACGATGCCGGCGATAAGCTCTCCTGCCGAGGAGAGAAACAGCGCCGCGAACCCCTGCCTGAGGGTCTCCTTCTCCTCCGTGAGGTAGCCGTAGACCTTCGGGCGCAGGCGGGGCCGGTTGCGCAGCCTCTCGCGCACCCCGCCCTCCCGGCCGCCCTCTCGCCACCGGATCCGCTTTTTCTCTCTCTCGGACACGGGGAATGTATAGTCCCTGCAGCCCGCGAAGTAAAGCCGCCCCTTGCGGGGATGACAGTAACCTGGCTCACCGATCTATAACATACGAAGAGCGGCCGGACCGACGGTGCGGGAAGCCGGTCTCGCTTCGCAAGGCGCCGCAAACGAACGGAAAGGGAGCATCTATGAGCAAGATCAGGGCTGTAGTCGTCGACCCCGACGCCCCGAACCGCCTCGCGGTGACGGACGTGGAGGAGCCGTCTCCAACGCCTTCGGAGGCCCTGGTTCGCGTGGCGGCCGTCTCGCTCAACCGGGGCGAGGTGCGCCGGGCAGAGTCGAGCGAGCCGGGGTTCCGGCCCGGCTGGGATCTAGCAGGCACCGTCGAACGCGCTGCCGCGGACGGCTCGGGCCCGCAGGAGGGCGCGCGGGTTGTTGGCTTCCTCCCCTCCGGCGCGTGGGCCGAACTCGTTGCCGTGCCGACCGACTCCGTGGCCGTGCTGCCAGAGGGAGTGTCGTTCGAGGAGGCTTCGACGCTGCCCGTCGCTGGTCTCACGGCCCTTTACGCGCTGGAGGAGGGTGGCAATCTGCTCGGGAGGTCTGTGCTGGTAACGGGCGCCTCGGGCGGGGCCGGGCAGTTCGGGTTGCAGCTCGCCCGAGCTGCCGGGGCGCGGGTGGTTTGTCTCGTGCGCCGGGAGGACCATGCGGGATTTGTGGAGGAGGCCGGCGCCCACGAGGTCGTCGTGGACGATAGCGGTGCGGCGGCCAGGGACCGGGGTCCCTACCATCTGGTCCTCGAATCGGTCGGCGGGGAGGTGCTTGGGAACGCGCTCTCGATGCTGGCGCCGGGCGGGACCTGTGTAAGCTTCGGGACATCGGCTTCGGTGGAGGTAGAGTTCGACGCCAGGACGTTCTACCTGACGGGCGGGGCGAGACTCTACGGCTTCATCCTGTTCCACGAAGTGCTGGCGCGGCCAGCCTCGGGTGGTCTCGACCGGCTGGCGCGAATGGTTGCGGATGGAAGGCTGAAACCGCGCATCGAAGTGCAGGCGCCCTGGACGCAGGTGGGGGAGATCGCCAGACGGCTCATAGAGCGGGGTTACATCGGGAAGGCAGTCCTCCGGGTCGGCCCGAACTAGACGGAGGCGCCCCCTAATCGAAGTCGGTGGGAAGGCCAGGGTCGAGGTGCTGCTCGAAGAAGCGTGAGACCTGGGGCCTGGTAACGCGGGTGATCGAGAGCTCAGGAAGCTCCTTCTCGGTGAAGAAGCGCACTTCGTCGGTATCCACGTTGGATGAAGGCACCTCGTCCAGGATCTCGCACAAGAACACCAGCTTGTAGACGTGGTAGGCGATGGGCGGGTGGCCGTGCCTGTCGCGGTCGTAGGCTGCGAGCAGCCTGACGGGCCGCACCCTGTAGCCCGACTCCTCCAGGGTCTCGCGGGCCGCGGCTTCTGAGGGGGATTCGCCTACGTCCGCCCAGCCTCCCGGCAAGGACCAACCACCTTCGCCCGGTTCCTTGACCAGAAGAATCCGCCCTTCCCGGAACACCGCGGCCCGTACGTCCACCTTCGGGGTTGCAGGACCGGTTTCCAGAGCGAGCAGATCTCTGGCCTCCTCCAGGGTACCCGTGCAATGGGCTGCGAGTATCTCGGCCGCCAGCTCCCTGAGCTGCTCGTATCGCCCGAGGTCGTATCCGTCTCTTGTATAGGTCAGGCCGTCCTGGGCTATGGCTTGCAGGCGCCTGTTCCACAGCAGCCACTGCGGGTTCGGAGGCCTAACTTCGTCTCGGGACGGCATGCTTCCTGGCTTGCACTTGCGGAATCTACTGCGGGTTCAACGTCGTGCTGTCCCGTCTTCTATGGTTATGGGATCTAATCCTGCCTCTATCTCCTCCCTGCGCTCCTCCAAAAATGGGGGGAGGGAGAGTCGCTCGCCGAGGTGCGCGGCGTCCTCGTCCGTGGCGAAGCCGGGGCCGTCGGTGGCGATCTCGAAGAGCACACCGCCAGGCTCGCGAAAGTAGATCGAACGGAAGTAGTAGCGGTCTATCTGCGGCGTTACCCCGAGCCCTGAGCGCCGGATCTTCTCCCTCCATGCCGCGTGCTCTTCGTCGTCGGGCGTTCTGAAAGCGATGTGATGCACGCCACCACGTCCCAGGTGGGTCCACGGAGCGCCAGGACGTTCGATCACCCTCACCGTCGCCCCCGGTCCGCCACCTCCAACCTCGAAGGTCACCGTACGGCCCCCGCCTTGCGAGATCTCGCCCACCTTTCTGAAGTCGAGCACCTCGGTGAGCACCCAGGCGGTGGGATCCAACTCCCGAACCGTCAGATCTACTGCCCCGAGACCTCTGATTCCCATCTCCCGCGGAACGGGACTCTCAGCCCACGGCACGCCGCCCTGTACTCCTTGGCCCTCGTCAGCGGAGAGGCGAAGCCGCTGCCCTTCTGGGTCGGTGAAGTCGAGATAAGTGCGGTCTTCACCTTCTTCGATCCCCTCGTTTTTCACGCCAAGATCCTGGAACCGCCCGGCCCACCAGTCGAGCGCCACACGCTCGGGGACACGCAACTCGGTAGTCGAGACCTCGCCTGCGCCAGGATGGTTGGGGGCCACGCGCAAGTGGGGCCAGTCGAAGAAGGTGATCTCGGTCCCAGGATTGCCAACCTCGTCTCCGTAGAAAAGGTGGTAGGCGGAGACGTCGTCCTGGTTCACCGTCTTTTTGACCAGCCTCAGCCCTAGCACGTCCGTGTAGAAGGCCACGTTCTCCGCGGCGTTCGTGGTGACCGCCGTCATGTGGTGCAGGCCGCCCAGTTCCATCTCTATCCTCCGATCGATCGACTTCCGACTTATCCAGCGCGGGGTACGAAGTCACGCACACCGCCGCTAATACGTTCGGCAGGAAGCCCCTGTACCCTGTGCTGGTAGTAAAACAGGACCAAGTCGAGGGGTGCCAGCAGCGCCGTTGCGAGGTACTCGAGGTCGAGACCACCGTCCACGCCGCACGACTACTACTCTCCATCATGACCCTGATACCGGCAGTCTACCGCGCTATTCTCATACCTTAAAGTGGACGTATGTCCGTGAACCCTGACCGCTGGATCGGGCGCGAGGTAGACCTCGGGGGGACGAGATGACCATGCCCGAGAAAGCAGACACGTTTTCGCGCGTGATCTGACGCCAGATCGATTCCCTCCAGATGCCCTGGGACCACGTCGAGGAGCAGATGGGCGAGGCGTACACCGATCGCCACCCTGAGAGAGAGAAGCATCCAGGGCTGGTCTCCTTCGAGCGGTACCTCCGGGGCACGGCTGGGAGACTGCCGGGTCTTCCTCAGCGGGCCACGTCGGAGGTCCGGCTGCAGTGGATTCCCGCTTGCGCGGGTATGACGCTCATGGTAGGAGCAAGGAGTTGCGCCCTCCAGCGTGGTACGCCGCGGTCGACCGGAGCTGCGCGAAGCTGTACGATGGGAGTGTGAGAAGCGGTACCCACGCCTTCCTCCAGACCACGCGCGTTCACTTCGGCGCGGATGCCCTGGAGAAGCTGGAAGAGGAGGCCCGGCCGTACGACCGGGCCTTCGTCATCACCGGGCGCAGCCTGAACGAGAAGACGAGCCTCATCCGCCGCGTCGAGGCATTGCTCGGCGGCAGGCACGCGGGAACCTTCGCCGGTATCGGGCAGCATACCCCCGGTAGCGCGGTCGAGCGGGCCGCGATCGAGGCGGAGACGGCGGAGGCGGATCTCCTGGTCAGCGTCGGTGGGGGTAGCGTCATAGACGGCACCAAGGCGGTGGCTCGGGGGCTCGGCTATCCTCAGCAGGTGGCTATCCCGACCACCCTCTCCGGCGCGGAGTGGGCCAACAGGGCAGGGGTTACGGACGAGAGATCCGGTAGGAAGAGAGGCTTCGCCGACCCGAAGACCGTTCCGAGGGTCGTTGTACTGGACCCTGAGGCTACGGTCTTCACGCCAGAGAAGCTCTGGCTCTCGACCGGCATAAGGGCCATGGATCACGCGGTCGAAGGCTTTCTCTTCGGAGGCGACCATCCCATCACCGACGTAACCGGTCTCGAAGGAGCGCGGCGCCTGATGGAGTCGCTGCCACTTTCCAGACGCGAGCCCGAAGACCTGGAGACGCGCCTGGAGCTACAGCTCGCAGCCTGGCTCTCATATTTCGGGCCGGCGAACACGCCGATGGGTCTCTCGCACGAGTTGGGGCGCAGGATCGGGGCCAGCTACGAAGTCCCGCACGGCATAACCTCCTGTATCATCCTCGCACCAAGCCTGCGGGCCGTGAAAGGGCGCGTACAGGACGACCGGTGGATCATGCTATCTCAAGCTCTAGGTGGAGATCCGCCCGAGCGCGTGTCATCTCTGGTCGAGGAGCTCGGACTGCCCGATCGGCTTCGGGAAGTCGGGGTGCCTGAGGAGGACCTGGAAGATATCGCCGGGGAGTATGGCGACGGGGAGGCGCTGGCGATCCTCGAGGCCGCGTACTAGGATGCCCGAACAATGATCGCCGCGAGACTCCAGAGGGGTGATGAGGTGAGGATCGTCTCACCGGCCGTCAGCCTCGGATTCATACCAGAAGATCAGCAGTTGACAGCCAGGGAGCGGCTCGAAGGTCTAGGCCTGCGTTGCTCGTTCTCCACAAACGCCGAGGTCATGGATCGTTTCGATTCCTCCCCTGTAGAGGCGCGAGTCTCCGATCTGCACGATGCCTTCGCTGATCGTGGTGTCAAAGGCATACTCACCACCCTTGGAGGCTACACCAGCAACGGGCTACTGGGGTATCTGGACTACGATCTGATCCGTGCGAACCCCAAGATCTTCTGCGGTTTCTCGGACATTACGGCACTTGCCACTGCGATCTACGCCAGGACCGGCCTCGTCACGTACTCGGGGCCGCATTTCACGACTTTCGGTATGAAGCGCGGCATCGGTTACACGTTGGAGTACTTCGAGCGGTGCCTCATGAGCGAGGAACCCTTCGAAGTGCAACCTGCTGACCACTGGAGCGATGACCTCTGGTACCAGGACCAGGAGAACCGTGAATTCATTCCCAACTCCGGCTACGAGGTCATGTACGAAGGCGAGGCAGAGGGCAAGCTGCTGGGGGGAACCTGGGAACCCTTTGCCTGCTCTTCGGCACCCCGTATATGCCGAACCTGGAGGGGTCCATCCTCCTCCTCGAGGACGACGAGGAGGTCAATGCCGTCCACTTCGACCGGGAGTTGCAATCTCTCATTCACCAACCGGGTTTCGAGGGCGTGCGGGGCATTATGTTCGGGAAGTTCCAGAGGGCTTCCAACATGGGCCCGGAAACCCTGATGGCCATCGTCGAAAGCAAGCGTGAGTTGGAAGGTAAGCATGTCATCGCCGGCGCGAGTTTCGGCCACACCACGCCCCAGTTCACGTTCCCCATCGGTGGTAACGGCAGGTTGCACGCCGGGGAGGGCACCGCCTTACTCTCCATAGACGTCCACTGAAAGCAGTTTCAGGAAGTTATCTCTCTGAAACTTCTCTGGTCAGCAGGCTCCGGCCTTCGCTTTCAGCACTTCAGCCAGAACTCGCGCGCGAGATAGCTGACGGGCTGACAAGACGCCTGGAACAGAGGACGTGCTGAAATGCTGCTTATCAGCCGCGCTAGCATCACAACTCCATACGG
>DASSCV010000468.1:0-3607 GCA_035697505.1 Rubrobacter sp. | reverse complement strand
CCCCTCGGTGAGGCACACGAGCCTTCCGGCAATCCACAGGCGGGTACTGGTGTGGCTGCTGGAGGACCTGGTGCTATGGTTCATCGAAACCGAGAGGATCAAGACCTTTCGTCCTCGTAGAAACTAACGAAGTAGTACTAGAAGGTGAATCCTCCGAAGTAGTGCCACCCTCGACTCATTTACTACAATGGATGAAGGGATAGCACCGTGAGGAGAAGAAGGCCTTACATTAGGAGGAGCAGGTGGGATGTCGTGAGGGTTGCTGTGGGGGTGCTTGTCGGATTCCTCATCGGATTCCTCGTCGCCGGGCTCATTGGTGGTAGCCACGAGGGGGAGCAGGCCGCTCCGAGTGCGCCTCGTACCGTAACAGTTGAGAAGACCGTAGAGAAGACCATCCCGGCGGCAACTCCGGAGCCTACTAGGCCCCCAGATACGACCACAGCTACAGCCACAGCCACAGCCACAGCTACGGCCTCTCCCTGATCATCGAGCGAAACCTTGGGGTGCTTTCCTCTCTTTATTCACCCTAGTGCGTGGAAGGGGTCAGCCTGCTGAAAAACTCCCGCGCGCCCTTTTCTGACCCCTATTCAGGGGTTTAAATCCACGGTTTTGTAGTGTTTTGGCCTGGGTTCTTGGGTGTTTCGGACTACCGACCGGTCCGACAACGACTTTTTCAACAGTGCACCATGGCCCTTGGCGGGCAACCCCGAAGCCATGAAAATGGATCCGTCGCCTAGCTGACGTCGACCCTGACTGGTGCCAGACATATAGTCAGAGAGAGCCCGTTCAACTGTGTGGCGCAGGAGCCTCAGGTACACGAATTGTTGCCTTACGAGCACGAACACCAGACTCTCTAGAGAAGAGGCTCCTCTTGGCGACGAGAAGGGAGCACTACACGCGACCGAAGGGGGTCAGATGTGGAGAGGATCATCGAGCGGTGCGCCGGGCTCGACGTCCACAAGAACTCGGTTACTGCGTGCGTGAGGATCCCCGACCAGAGAGAGGGTCTTCACCAAGAGATCGGAGAGTTCGCTACTACCACGCGAGGGCTGTTGCTGCTCAGGGACTGGCTGGCTTCCTTTGAGGTGAGGTTGGTGGGCATGGAAGCCACCGGAGTGTACTGGAAGCCTATCTACTACATGCTGGAAGGCGACTTCGAGTTGTGGCTTCTCAACGCCCGGCACCTCAAGAACGTCCCCGGCAGGAAGACCGACGTCAAGGACGCCGAGTGGATCTGTCAGCTTGTGGAGCACGGGCTGGTACGCCCCAGCTTCGTGCCGCCCAAGGAGATCCGGGAGCTTAGGAACCTCACCCGCTACCGCAAGGCGCAGATCGAGGAGCGCACAAGGGAGGTCCAACGTCTAGAGAAGGTGCTCCAGGATGCCGGGATAAAGCTCTCTTCTGTAGCCACCCGCGTGCTCGGTGCCTCAGGAAGGGCTTTTGCGCAGATGCGCTGGTTAGCGGGACCAGCGACCCGGAGGTGCTGGCGGAGTTGGCTAGAGGCCGCCTTCGCTCCAAGTTGCCCGCGCTCCGGGATGCTCTGGAGGGAAGCTTCTCTTCGCATCATGCCCTCACGGTGGGCAAGATAGTGGCCCACATCGACTACCTCGATGAGTTTATCGGTGAGCTTAGCGTCGAGATCGAGCGATTGATCGCCCCTTTCTCAGAGAAGGTCGAACTCCTCGACACTATCCCGGGGGTCAACCGCAGAACGGCTGAAACCCTGATCGCGGAGATCGGGGTGGACATGAGCCAGTTTCCTACCCACCGCCACCTGGCTTCGTGGGCGGGGATGTGCCCTGGCAACGAGGAGTCGGCGGGCAAACGTCGCTCGGGCAAGACCCGCAAGGGCTCCAAGTGGCTCAGGAGCGCGCTGACCGAGTCGGCTCGCGCGGCGGCACGCTCCAAGGGGACCTACCTTGCTGCGCACTACGCCAGCCTCAGAGGCCGTCGTGGTTCCAAGAAGGCTGCCGTGGCGGTAGGACACTCGATCCTGGTGATCTGCTACCACATGCTGGAGCGGCAAGTGCCCTATGAGGAACTCGGCGAGGATTACCTAGACCGGCGACGATCCAGCGAGGCGTACGCGAAGCGGTTGGTCCGTCAGCTCGAGCGACTCGGTCACAAGGTAGCGCTCGAACCCTTACCCCAATCCGTATAGGAGGCCGTTACTCGACCGGATTTTCACACCAGGCTGTCACCTTCCAGGCAGTAGAGTGAATAGGGATGCTGGAGGCTAGTGCTTGAGCTTCGACTCCGCCCAACCGTTCGTCAGGGCGGAGTTCACCTCGCGGACCCCAGAGACCGGGCGCAGCCCGTCCATCAGCGAGAGCAGATCGTCCCTGCTGCCCTTGACCAAGACCAGCTCATGTAGGCTCGAATGCCTGCCTGCTCTACAGCGGCGATGTTCTCCGTGGTGGTGCCATAGGCGGTGTCCCCGGTGAGTTGCTCTTTGGGTGGAGCTTCCACCTGAAGCTGGTGCGCCAGAGCAGGTCGAGCATGGGCGCATTTTCCGTAACCTCAAAGGGCGTGAGTAGAGCATTGAGGATGATGCGCGCCTTGCCGCCGTCCACTACCCGTAGTGGTTGTAGTAGCCGAGGTGCCAACCCTTGCTATCGCTGCGTTTCATCGGGGAGGAGTCGGGGTCGGTTGTACTAGCCAGGAAGTCCGCCTTGCGCCGCTACCACACGCCTTTTTGCTCGCGTCTCTGACGGCCGTCTCCAGAGATCCAGTCGTCTTTTGAGGCGTTCTCCTCCATGAGCCCCTCCTCCTCCTCCTCGGCGGAAGGCAGTTCGTAGAGCACGCCGACGAGCGACTCGTCCCACTCGTTCGCTACGGTGATGCGCTCCTCGTCTTGTTCGGCGTCGAGAGGCTCTTCCTCGCTAAAGAGTTCTCCTAGGTGCTCCTCCACATAGAACCTCGGAGCGATCGAGTCCCTGCCTAGGCATTGGCCTCTACCTTGGTGGCGTCAAAGTACAGTTCCTCGCCCCAGAGCAGGCCCGTCTCGAGGCATTCCCCCACAATCCGCTCGAAGAACTCTCGCAATACCGACAGGCCGAAGCGGTCCCGGATTCTGGTAAGAGTGGAGTGGTCGGGAAGTGGCTCATGGAGATCGTAGCCCACATACCACCTTAAAGAGAGGCAGTCGGAGACGATGCGCATCAACTCTCGCTCACTACGAATACCCTCATGGAACATGACCAACTGCAAGCGGAAGAAGACTTCGGGGTCTATGCTCGAACGGCCAGAATGGGCGTAGCGGTCCTCCACCAGTTCCCTGGCGAAGGAGAGGTCGAGCTTCTCTTCCAAGCGGCGGTAGAAGTTGTCCCTCGCAACGAGCTCTTCGAGGGAGATGTCCTCGGGGAGTGACCGAAAATTGCGCTCCTTCGTACCCATCATAGCGGTGCCTCCTACCAGAACGACCGGAGGACGATGCTACCGAGCAACCGCTCCCAACGTCCACTCTTGGCCCGAGGAGGCGCGCGAATTTCAACAGGCTGTCGCGTTTTAAGCAAAAGAGTTTTGTGATGGATATAAAGCCCCTTGCAAAACTCCCTCTCTCCCTGTCTTCGTGTGGATTTAGGCCGTCCTCTTGAGAGCCGGGTAG
>DASSCV010000467.1:0-4402 GCA_035697505.1 Rubrobacter sp. | reverse complement strand
GCTCTCCGTGGTCCAACCCGAAGCCGAAGATCCCGCCCCCCAACGCCTCCTCGCTGCGATCCGCGGCCTGGCCCGGGCGACGGAGGCCCTGGCCGCCTACCTGCAGACCTCCGGAGATCCTCCCGATGAAACACGACGGCTGGCCCTAAAGGCCGCCAAGGAGGCCAGCACGCTCTTGGAGGAGCACGAGGAGCTAGCGAGGAGTTTGGGCGTCAACGCGCTCGTCGACCAGATCCACTCTTCGGCGGTGGACCTCATAGGGGGCACCGGCATGGATCGTTCGGAGGCCCTGCAAGCCCTGGAAGAGGCCACCGGACGCGCGTCGTGGTAACGAGCGCGCTATGGTCGCGCGGGCCGCTGGGAACGCATCTCCAAGGTCGGGGACTACCCCGGCATTGGGCCCTAGCCCTTATCCACCGGAGTGTGTGGAAGGGGGACTCTGCGAACTTCGTCTTTACGGAGTTCTGAGAAGTTCGCGCCCGCCACCACCAAGCAGGCATCCTACGCTATTCACCTAAGCGGACCTGCTCACGAACCCTGCGAAGCGTGGCTGTCGCAGGGCTGAGAGGGATTGCAGCGATCCCTAGTCCGCCCGTGGCGGCGAGGCGACGCCGGTGGCATGATTGCCTCCTCAGACCGCTGCTGTGTAATTCCTTGACGAGGGGGGTTGGCTTAAAGAGCAGGCCTCAAACCGGATCCGCGGCGCGGTTGGTCAGGATGTACGAGCCGAATTGCGCGCCGAACCTGCTCGCGTGGGTATAGGCTCGGCCGAGAGGGCCATGAACCCCTCCAGCGAGCCGGCGAGTTCCTCCAACCGCTCCTGCCCTCCCAAACGCTCCGCCAACGCATCCTCTATCTCTCCTAGCCGCTCTGCCGCAGCCTCGGCCCACCGAAGGCCCGCTTCGGTCCACACCACGCTCTTGGCCCGCCCGTCCCGCGGGTCCGGGAGCCGCTCGACGTAACCGCGCCGCTCGAGATACTCCACCAGCTCGCCCATGGACTGCTTGGTCATCCGTGCCTCCTCCGCCAACTCGGCTACCCGCGACCCCCCGGGTTTCAGGAACCTGAACACCGCGTAGTGGGCAGGACGCACGTCGCCAAACCCGGCCGCTACGCCGAGGGCGGCGGCATCTTCACCGGGGGCATCCTCAGCAACGACGCGCCGGTCGCGGTCCGGGTTCGCGGCGGCGCCATCAACGACAACGAGGCCAGCCTGACCAGCAAGCTGCCGTACTTCGTCGGAGATGGCAAGGGCTCGACGATCGACATGAACGCCAACGGAGCGGGTGCCCACTTCGGCGGCGGCAGCTCGATCTCGATCGCCAACACCCGCATCAACGAGAACAAGCTCAGCGTCGAGGACCCCAACGGAGAACCCTACGTCTTCGACTCGGCGCTACATATCAGCGAGAACTCGAAGCTCGATCTGCGCCACAGCACGATTAAGGGCAACCTGCTCAGAGCGAAGGTCGGCTCCTCAGAGCACGTGGGTCCGAGCGGCGCTGCGATCGACATCGATGGCCCGTCGACGGGCAGCCACGCGGCGACCGTGAGCCACGTGCGAATCACGGGCAATACCACGCTGGTGACAAGCGAGGACGGCGAGGCCCAGGCCGCGCCGGGAGCGATCTACAATGCCGACGCGACGCGCATCACGCACAGCGTCATCAGCGGCAATCGGCTCACGGCGCGCAGCGCCGATGGCTCGGCGAGCGCCTTCGGCGAGCGCCTTCGGCGCCGGCGTTGTCAACGAGGGGCGCCTGGTGCTGCAACACGACCTGATCGAGGACAACCACGCCATCGCCACCGGCCCCGACGGCTTCGCCCGCGGCGGCGGCATCTGGAACGATCGTCTCTTCGAGGAAGAGACACCCCACCTGACGCTGAACCACACCCGCGTGATCGGCAACACCTTGAGAGCCAGCCCCGGCCTCCCCGTCAAGGGCGGTGGCCTCTTCACCGCCTTCCCGGTGACGCTCAACCACAGCCAGATAGCCCACAACCTTCCCGACCAGTGCGCCGGCTCCGGATGCAAGAAGGGATCATGACCATGACGCTTCGGCGCTGAGTGCTTGCAGTGCAGGATCAGGAGGAGGGAGGTCATAGAGAAAGTGGTGGGGGTATGGTGAGCTACCTGATGCGGGGCTAGCGGCCTTGTTCACCGAACCTCGTAGGGACGTCAACGAGTAACAACACAAGGGTCGGGGTGTAGCAGCCCCGGCCCTTCTCGTTGCCCTATTCACCGGAGTGCGTGGAAGGGGATTCTGGGAAGTCTGCATACAGTATCGTGCATAGAAAACGGCGCCTCAATGCCGCAAGGCTCGCTCCTTAGCGAATCTACGTCCGGTGACCGACTCCATTACATGTAGTGGTGCTGAGTCGATATGCAGGATCGTGAATGCTCCACTGCCACGCTAGTCTGGGAGCGGAGCACACACGTTTCCTGCCTTGCATTGCGCTCACCGGTAAGCGCCGTCGTTAGCCCAACGCCTTGTCCATGTTGTCGGCGTTGGCAGGGCCTACCGAACGCATCCACCGAGAGTAGTGGCCGAGGACAGGCTGGATTCTAGTTTATCTCGCGAGGTGCTAGATGTCCTTCAGGTGAATGCCAGAACTGAGCACCATCGTGAGGCAGCTATGCCTCTGTTGATACCACTCTGATACCACCGGGAGCGCAATACGGTGCAACAGAGGACAAGGCAGGGAAAGAAAGCCCGCTTAGATATGCGGGATTTGCATTCCTGTGCAAGCCCCTGCAACACATGACCGCACACTCGTAATGAGATCAGGTCAGCGGTTCGAGTCCGCTCGTCGGCTCTCTTATTTTCTCCCGATTTGCAGGACAATCGTGGTAGACGCGAATTACCGACAATAGCGCTGAGGCCCTTGTACACCAACGGGGGCGCGCCGTAAATCCCGCGACGGAGACCTGCCCGAGCTTTTGGACAGGTAAGGCTTGCGCTAGACTCATAATGAAGGGGCGGGGAGTAGAGAGCGAGTTAGGAGCAGGAGATGGAGACCCGTTACGTAACAGACGAAAAGGGCGAGCGCATCGGGGTTATTCTGGACGTGCGGGAGTACGAGCGTCTTATGGAGGCCCTGGAAGACCTTGCCGACCTGAGAGCCGCGGACGAAACTCTCGAAGCCATTGCGCGTGGTGAGGAAGAACTTCTGCCTCTTGACGAAGCCGTCCATGAGATGGAAGAGGAGCGGAGCAGGCTACGGGAAGCGGGAGAACTGCCCGGCGAAAAGGGGTAAGGTGGCCTCGTCTTGTACGAGGTGATCTTCACCCGACGAGCCCGAAAGTCCATGAGCCGCTTTCCTCGCCGTGAATATGAGCGGGTGCTCCGGGCCATCGAGAGGCTTGCCGAGGACCCAAAGCCTACCGGAGCCAGGAAGATGAGGGGGACGGGGAACCTCGGAGATTGGCGCCTCCGGGTCGGCAGGGACTACCGGGTCATCTACCGCATAGACGACGATGCCAGGGAAGTCCTGATTCTGGAGGCCGGCCCTCGGCAGGGGATTTACTGATGCCATCGATAGCGCAGGATTTCGGCCGCATGGGGCACTTCCACGACACCTGCGCCGGCAACGAGAAACTCGCACCATTGGTGCGAGAAATCGGCTGGACGTTCGACCACCTCATCATTGAGAAGTGCAAGGACGAACTGGATGGCGAATTCTATCTCACTCATACGAGGACGAAAAACTGCCGCCATTGGTGGCAGAAATCTACTGGATGCATAACCTGCTGATCCACCACATCGAGAAGGAGACCATCGTGGAGAGTACGCACTGAGAGAGTCCACCAAGCCCATCGGCGTCGCCTCCTATCGGAGCGTCTCCACGCTGCCCTAGTAGTTGCGGTGACAGCTACCTGCCCCGATCAAGTATCCAAACTGGTGGAAGACCTGTAACCGACACAAGCGTCGTCGGTACGACCCGGCTTACCTTTCGAGGGCACCCTTCTCGTCGTTCGGCGCCGAGCGTGGCGTCCGGCCGCTCCAGACATGCTGCTCCGGCCCTCCTTCCTTATGTGCCCTTATGCACCCGAGTGTCTAAAAGGCGCATTCTCAGAGGTGTTGCCCCTTCACTCGATCGTGGTGATGAGGAAGGCCAGGGCGAAACCCAGGGTGGTGAAGAGACCAACCTGCTTGCCCCCGTACTTGAATGCCTCGGGCATCATCGTATCGGCCAGCATGGTCAACAGCGCGCCGCCGGCGAAGGACTGAACGAAGGCGACCGTCGCCGCAGGAGCTTCGTCAAAGAGGGCGTAGCCGGCCAGCGAAGAGAGCGCGCACACCACGGTGACCGATGTCCAGAGGCCCAGGATCCGCCCTCGAGGCCAGCCGCTCTTGGAGAGGCCGGCCGTGGAGGAAAGGGCCTCTGGCAGGTTGGAGAT
>DASSCV010000466.1:0-2665 GCA_035697505.1 Rubrobacter sp. | reverse complement strand
AGTTGCGCCGTTTGAAACTTCTTGGCGGAGATTTAGGGCTCGGGATGCGGGCACTCTTGGAGCTGATAGGACCATCCCCGCAAGATGCGACTGACCCTCATGAGTTTCCGGGTATCGAGATGGCGACCTTCCAGAACCCGTGGTGAGTTCAACCGGTCGGTGCAACACGGTAGGTTTTGGGTGTTGTCCGGACCGGAGGTGCATGAGTGGGGAGACTGGGTCGTCCAGGAGGGTTGTCGGCGGCAGGCAAGAAGGAGTTGTGGGAGCGGTGGAGGGCCGGCGAGTCCATAAGCGACATCGCCCAGGCTCTACAGAAAGCCCCCGGCTCTATCCACGGGATGATCGAGGCTACCGGCGGCTTCTCTCCGCCCGAGCGGCGCAGGCGAGGATGCGCGCTCACCCCCTCAGAGCGGGAGGAGATCTCCCGCGGGCTCGCTGCCGGAGCATCCCTTCGTGCGATCGCCGCTCGGCTGGGCCGGCCCGCCTCCACGGTGTGCCGGGAGGTAAACCGCAACGGCGGGCGCAGAAACTACCGGGCCCAGAAGGCCGAGGAGCGGGCCTCAAAGCGTACTCGGCGTCCGAAAAGGTGCCTGCTCGCGATCGATGATCGCCTGCGAGACTTGGTGGCAGCGAAGCTCGAAGCGGACTGGTCGCCCCAGCAGATCTCCGGCTGGCTCAAAAGAGAGTATCCTGACGATGAGGCGATGCGTATCTCACACGAGACCATCTACCGCACCCTGTTCGTGCAAGCCAGGGGCGCTCTCAAGAGGGAATTGCTAGCCCATCTGCGTTCCAGGCGGATGATGCGCAGGTCCCGACGCGCTTCGACGAGGGGGCAACCGCGCGGGCAGATAAAGGAGGCTGTCTCCATCCGTGAACGTCCGCCCGAGGCCGAAGACCGTGCGGTGCCAGGACACTGGGAGGGAGATCTCTTGGCCGGATCGCGCAACACCCACGTGGCCACCCTGGTCGAACGCAGCTCGAGGTTCGTGATGCTGGTGCGGGTTGGCGGCAAGGACACAGAGAGCGTGGTTAGGGCCCTTGGCGAGCAGGTAAGGCGGCTGCCTGGGACCATGATGGCCACCCTCACCTGGGACAGGGGGCCGGAGATGGCCGCCCACAAGAGCTTCACAGTAGCAACCGACGTCTCGGTCTACTTCTGTGATCCCAAGAGCCCCTGGCAGCGTGGTACGAGCGAGAACACAAACAGGCTCCTGAGGCAGTACCTGCCCAGAAAGACCGACCTATCTGTGTATGATCAGGTCGACCTCGACCTGATCGCTCTGAAGCTCAACACGAGGCCCCGCAAGGCTTTAGGCTACAGCACCCCGGCTGCTACACTGGCCAGGACCGTTGCGCTCACCAGTTGAACTCACCACAGTCATCTTCGGCGAGCCTTTGGACCCACGAGAGTTGGAGCTTTGGCCTATTAGGTCAAAATGACTGTTTAAACGCCCTACTTTGATCATGTCGGGGGGGCGGGTCTCCCCTTATACTGACTCTTGCAGAAAGGAGGTAGCACGAGATGACGAAGGTAAAGGTCAAGATCGAGGGCCACTACGAAGTAGAGGAGATTCCTTACGGCACGAACTACAAGTGGGTGCCGGCCCACGCCTTGATCGAGTGCGATTGCGGTCAGACCATGGACGCAGACGCCCGCCACACCACCTGCCCTAACTGCGGCGCTGAATATACGGACGTTGTGCGGGAGGTGGCCGGGCGGCACTTAAGCGAGGAGGTCCTCCACCCCTGGCATGCCTCGTACTCGGCGAAGATACCCGGTACTCCGTAGTATCCGCGACCTCTCGGTACGCCCCGGTAGATCCGCTCGGGGCTACCAAACAACTCTTCCATCCGGTTCATCTCGGCCTGCGCTTCCAGACCACTAACCATCATCGGCGTCTCGTTCATCGCTCACTCCTCCTTTCTGTGACTCTCCCTCAGAAAGAGTCGACTTTTTTACGTCGTACCGCGGTGCTTCGCGTGCTCTCCGTCTGGTCTCCCCAGCACGTAGTCGTGCTGGGGAAGTGGGGTTTCGATATGTCCTGTACCATCGCAGACCGATCGCCCATATGGTGGTCTCCGCCTCTGGACTTCGTGTCGTCTCCGGCTGCGGAGGGATTTCGTCGCCCCCGACCGCTGGCGTAGGAGACACCGTCGCTCTCCACTCCCTTACACGCTGCTCTTTCCCCTACTTGTCAATACTCTTAGGATTACCTCTTGGTTCCTCTATCGTAGATTGTGCCCTGCCCGAAAGCTTTTCGAATGATCTATCTTGATACTTAGACTGTTCAATCTTGACCAGATCTAAGTCTGACTCCTTTATGCAGGGCGTGCAGAAGATAATCCGCTGACACCGATTTCGACCGGACTTGATCAATCCTGCCTAGATGAGTGTTGTCAGGTTCATGCCCACAGCTCCTTGATGCGACCTTGAGGACGACCCAACATCCGGTTGATGAGAAAGGCGTAAGTGTAGGCTGTCATCTTGGCCGCAATCCTGGTGGCCAACCCTACGAGGGTGGTAGCCAGCGTCTCCCCAAGCCCAAAGACGCGCTTGAGACTCGAAAAGCAGACCTCAATCTGTTGGCGGACCCCAGGCCGTCTGGCGCTGGCTTCACTGCTAAGCAGCACGATCCCCGACTCGGCCAGCTTCTCCTCAAGC
>DASSCV010000465.1:0-4182 GCA_035697505.1 Rubrobacter sp. | reverse complement strand
GTCTCCTCGAGGTACCGCTCGCGCGGGGGATCGTCCTCGTCGTGCTTGTGCGGCGGATAGCTCGACCAGTGGCCGTTCGGGGTCAGGACCTCGACCACCAGAAGCCTCTCCGCCGGTCGGTCCTCCATCAGGATCGGACGTATCTCCCGCTCCATGTTGCCAGCGCCGCGTACCTCGACCTCGATATCCTCGGGCCTGACCAGCATTGGATCCGACCCCCGCTCCGCCGGCGCCGAAGCTAAGGCGATCTCCAGATCCGTCACGGCTTCTATCCGGTAGTCCGTGCCTGGCGGCAGGTAGAGTGCATAGGGAGCGCCGTCGAACACGCTCTGGCGGCCCCCGATCTCCGTCCACTCCTCATCACCAGCGGATACCTTACACGTTCCGGAGAGCGGGACCAGGCAGACTTCCTCACCTCCTGTATGCCGGCTCGCACTTCGGCCTGCTTCCAGCCGCAGCACCTCGAAACCGACGTACTCCCAGCCCGCGGACCTGGGCGTGACCTTTGCGACGACGCCGTCGGGGTCCGGCTCACGGTTGCTACTTACGAGCAAGTCTGGCACTCTCCGAAGCTCCTCTCTATAAATATCGGCGTTCCGACTCCGTGTTCGTCGCGTACTCTTCGCGAGCAGCGGCCACGGACTCCATCTCCGAGACCTCGGCGACCGGCACGTCCCAGAATGAATCGTAGTCAGGTACGCCCTCGTAGCGGTCCACGGGGATGTGGATGACGACCGTCCTGTCCACATCTTTTGCGTCTCCTAGGGCTTTCTCGAGATCTTCGATATTCTGTGTCCGGATCACGTGGGCTCCCAGACTCTGGGCGTTGGTGGCGAGGTCCACAGGCAGAACGTCGCCTGGCTCTTCCTCGGAGTCGAGGCCGATGGAATCGTTCTTGCGAAACCGGTAGTGGGTCCCGAAGCCGTCAGAGCCGACGGAACGAGAGAGAGCGCCGATGGAGGAGAACCCGGAGTTGTCCACAAGGACGATGGTGAGCTTGTAGCCTTCCTGGATCGACGTGACTATCTCGGCGTTCATCATCAGGTACGAACCGTCGCCGCACATGACGTAGACCTCGCGCTCGGGGGCGGCCATCTTGACGCCGAGGCCGCCGGAGATCTCATACCCCATGCACGAGTAGCCGTACTCCACATGGTATCCCTTCGGGTCGCGAGTCCTCCAGAGCTTGTGCAGATCCCCCGGCATGGAACCCGCCGCGCAGACTACAACGTCCTCGGGATCGGAAAACGAGTTAACAGCCCCTATGACCTCGCTCTGGGCCGGCAGTGGCTCGTGACCCAGGGAGTACAACCTTTCGACTTCCCTGTCCCACTCCCGGTTCGCCATCTTGCTCTGCTCCCTGTAGCCGCGCTCCACCTCATAGCCCATAACCGCATCGTCCAACGCGTGGAGCGTGGACCGGGCGTCACCGGCGAGGGGGAGGCCGGCATGTTTGGTGGCGTCGGAGTCGGCGATGTTTATGTTGACGAAGCGTGCCTCGGGATTCTGGAACGCCGTCTTGGAGGCCGTTGTGAAGTCGGACCAGCGGGTGCCTACGCCGATGACCAGGTCGGCCTCGCGGGCCGCGCGGTTGGCTGCGAAGGTGCCCGTCGCGCCGACGGCGCCAAGGGCGCAAGGGTGGTCGTATGGAAGGGAGCCCTTGCCTGCCTGTGTCTCGCCGACGGGGATGCCCGTGCGTTCACACAGGCGCCGCAGGGCCTCTGTTGCCTCCGAGTAGATGACGCCCCCGCCGGCCACGATCATGGGCCGGCGGGAAGCACGGATCATGGCTGCTGCACGTTCCATCGCGCCGGCATCGGGTAAGGGGCGCCCTACGTGCCAGATCCGCTTTTCGAAGAACGCTTCGGGATAGTCGAAGGCCTCTGTCTGCACATCCTGCGGGAGCGCTAGGGTAACGGCCCCCGTCTCGGCCTGGTTCGTGAGCACGCGCATGGCGGCCAGGGCGGCCGGAATCACCTGTTCGGGACGCACTACCCTATCCCAGTACCGAGATACCGGCCTGAAACAGTCGTTGACGGAGAGGGTTCCGTCGTGGGCGGTCTCGAGTTGCTGTAGAACGGGGTCGGGTCCGCGCGAGGCGAAGACATCGCCTGGAAGGAGCAGCACGGGCAGACGGTTTATCGTGGCGAGGGCGGCCCCTGTAACCATGTTGGTGGCGCCTGGACCGATGGAGCTCGTGCAGGCGAAGGCCTGGAGGCGATTGTTCTGGCGGGCGTAGGCCGAAGCTGTATGTACCATCGCCTGCTCGTTGCGGGCCTGATAGTAAGGGAGGCCGTCGGAGTACTGCTGGAGCGCCTGGCCGACACCGGCGACGTTACCGTGGCCGAAGATACCGAAGCATCCGGCGAAGAAGCGGCGTTCGATCCCATCTCTCTCTGCGTACTGCTCGGTCAGGAAGCGCACCAGCGCCTGGGCCGCCGTCAGCCTTATCGTGACCAAGATATCACCCCCGACTCGCGCTGTGCGAAAGATCCGGTCCTTCCGAACAGCAAGGCTTCAGGTATCAGGATTTGCATGGGATAGTCACCTCTCTGAGGAGGGCTATTCTGCTGTGGCATGTCTCAGCTTTTGGGAAATGCACTATGGCCCCTACACTCTCAGGCGTCAGAGGACTTCTCCAGCAGTTGCTCCACCTCTTCGCGGGTCGGCATGTCGTCGGCGCACGCCAGGCGAGAGGCGACGATGGCTCCCGCGGCGTTGGCGTAGCGGATGGTCCTCTCGGCGTCCCACCCCGAGAGCAGGGCGTGGCAGAGCGCCCCTCCGAAGGCATCACCCGCCCCGAGCCCGTTCACGATCTCCACCTCGATTGGTGGGGCTTCGGCTACTCCGTCCTTCGTGCGAACGAGCACGCCATCAGGTCCCCGCTTGACGATAGCGAGTTCTATCCCCAGGTCCAGTAGCGCCTCGGACGCTTCGAAAGGATCTCCTGTGCCTACGGCTACCTCGACCTCGGTCTGGTTGCCGACGGCCACCGTGGCGTGCCGCAGCGCCTCCCTATAGTAGTGGGCCGCCTCCTCTTGCGAGGCCCAGAGCGTCGGCCTGTAGTCGAGGTCGAAGACCGTGATGCCCGAGGGCCTGTGCTCGAGTGCTGCGAGGGTCGCCGTACGACTCGGCTCGTCGGAGAGTCCCGTACCGGTGATCCAGAACAGCGGCACGGCCGTGATCGCGTCGAAGTCGAGGTCTTCGACCGTCAGGTTCATGTCAGGGGCCTTTGGCTCTCGGTAGAACAGGATAGGAAAGTCATCGGGAGGGTGGATCTCACAGAATGCCAGGGGGGTCCGTAACTCCGGATCCGTGCTGACCCAGGTGGTGTCCACACCGAACTCTCCGAGCGCGGAGCGGATGTACTGGCCGAAGCCGTCGTCGCCAGCCTTGGTTATGAGGGCGGAGGGGTGGCCGAGACGAGCAGCGGCGACGGCCACGTTCGTCGCGCTGCCGCCGAGGGACTTGGCGAAGGTCTCGACCTCGGCGAGCGTGACCCCGATCTGCTCGGGGTAAAGGTCCACGCTCACCCTTCCCATCGTAATCACTTCAGGTTTCATAGGTAATCCAGTAGATCGGTTCCGATTGGAGGCGTGGAACGCCCGAGGCAGTGGATTCCCGCATGCGCGGGAACGACGAGAGATGAAGCGGGAAAGTGATCATGTTGACTCCGTATCACTCCTCGAGAACTCCATTCAGGTAGGCTAGGCTCCTGCCTACCTCCGCGGCAGGACCGTAGCCAGGGTCGGCGGCCAGCATTATGTCCTGTTCCAGCACGTACCAACCATCGTAGCCCTCCCCGTCCAGTACTTCCAGCACGCGCCTGACATCCACGTCACCGTCTCCCAGCGGCCTGTAGAGCCCGTCCCTGACTGCCTGATCATAAGGCAGCGTGCCCGAGACCACGCGTTCGGCGAGGTCCCGATCCACGTCCTTCAAGTGGACGTGACGAATCCTCGCCGCGGCCGCCTCCGTCAGCGCGACGGGATCCCCGCCCCCGACCATAGAGTGTCCCGTGTCGAGACAGAGTCCCGTGGGGCAACCCTCGAGGAAACGCTGCACGTGTTCGGGGTTTTCGATCTCCGTCCCGTAGTGAGGGTGGAGCACCACGCTGAGGCCGTGGTTAGCCCCGATCTCCTCGATCCTAGCAAGCGTGGCGAACAGCTCGTCCCACTCGTC
>DASSCV010000464.1:0-2721 GCA_035697505.1 Rubrobacter sp. | reverse complement strand
GACTGGCTCGAGATGTCGCTCGTGCCTGTGAGCAAGGCTTATTGGGCCGAGAGGGAGACCGAAGAGGGCGAAGCGGAGGTACAGGTGTGAGCAAGCGTCCCGAAGGCACGGAGCAAGTAGCACCGGGACGTGGGGCGCAGAGCGAGTTCCTCGTCGAGAACGACGATGCCCTGGCCGCGCTGGTCAACCTGATCGCGGTCATAGGCGACAACGTGTACTTCCTGGGTCGCCGCGTCTCCGAGTGGGCCGATGCCGGGCCGCTCCTGGAATCGACCGCCGCTTGCGCGGCCATAACCCAGGACAAGCTAGGGCAATCGCGGGCCATCTACCCTCTGCTCGAAGACCTGCCCTGGCCCAATCCGCCAACGGGGCTGCAGGGGGAGGTCGACAGGGCGCGCCGTTACTCTGTCAGTTTCCTCGACGACCCGCTTCCAAGCTGGACGAACGTCGTCGCAGCGCTCGCGCTCGTCGGTCCCGCGATGAACACCGTGCTGGAGGCCGTGGAGCACTCCCGCTACGAGGCGCTCGCAAGGAGGGCGCACCGCATCCTCGACGAGGAGAGGCTCACCTCTGCATACGCCGAGAGCCTGGTACGCCAGATCGCCTACGAGGAGCGTGGCCGCAACCTCTTCCAGGTTCGCGTCGACGAGCTCCTGCCCGAGATGCTCTGCTGGTTCGGCCCCGACGGAGAGGAGGGCATGGAAGCCCTCGAGGCGGAGGGCCTGATCGGCATGGGCAACGAGGAGATGCGCCAGAGGTATCTGGACAAGGTCGTTCCGCTGCTGAAGGAGTGCGAAATAGAAATCCCGATCGAGTGGAGTGAGAGCGAAAAGCGATGGGAGTACGGAGAGCTGCCATGGAACGAATGGAACCAGTTGCAGAGACGTCTGGAGAGGCCGGCGCACAGGAGCGGCGTTTGATCTGCCCCTGGTGCGACTCTGGCGAAGTCGAGAAAGTCTCCGAGTACGGTCCTCACTTGATGGTGTACTCCTACATCTGCCGCAGCTGCAACAGCCCGTTCGAGGTCATCAAACGATGACCGGGAGTTCGGGCATACGAACCACGCTAGATGACAGCGCGCTGCTCGTGGAGCTCCACAGAGAGGGCGTGCGGGCAGCCCGCGGGCGGCGAGCGCCCTCGTTCACGGGGAGGTAGCTGGATGGGTTATCTACTCCCGTTCGAGAACAAGAGGCCACTTGTGGCCGACGACGCCTTTATCGCGCCGACCGCGGTCCTCATCGGGGACGTGATTGTCGAGGAAGGGGCGAGCGTCTGGTTCGGTGCGGTCCTGAGAGGAGACTTCAACAGGATCGTCGTTGGGTCGGGGACGAGCGTGCAGGACAACTCGGTAATACACACGAACGAGGACCTGCCGACCAAAATCGGTTCCAACGTCACGATCGGCCACCTCTCGCTGCTGGAGGGGTGTGAGATCGAGGACGGAGCGCTGATCGGGATGGGGAGCATCGTCTTGAACAGGGCCCGTGTCGGCCGGCGGGCGATGCTTGCGGCGGGGAGCGTGGTGCGTGAAAACCAGCAGATACCATCAGAGGTACTCGCTGCCGGCATGCCGGCTGAGGTGAAGAAGGATCTGGGTGGTTCCTCGTCGGAGTGGGTTGAGATGGCAGCGCGCGAGTACCAGGCGCTGAGGCTGAAGTACGTGGGACGACCTGAGTATTTGGCGAACGAGATAGCGAAAGGAGATGCCTAGCATGACGCAGGCCTTGATAGGCGGAGAGCAGGTAGGAGCCAGGTCCGGCGAGGAGACGCCGGTCGTAAACCCGGCCACGGAGGAGGCGTTCGACGCGGTTCCCAAGGGTGGCCCTGAAGATGTGGACGCGGCGGTAGCCGCGGCGAAGGAAGCGTTCTCCGAGTGGTCGAAGAAAGACCCTGACGATCGTGCTCAGCTGATGCGGGCCGGGATAGCGAAGGTACAGGAGAACGCCAAGGAGATCGCGCAGCTGCTGGTACGCGAGCAGGGCAAGCCGTTCTCCGAGGCGATGGGGGAACTTCACCACTTCGTGCATGGGATGAACTACTACGCTGACCTCGCCAGCAAGATCGAAGGTGTGTACGCGAACTTGCCTTCGGCGCTCGGCCGGGCCTACGGCATGGTCATCAAGAAGCCGATCGGCGTATGTGCCGCTATCGTGCCCTACAACTTCCCGCTCACGCTGATGGGAACCAAGGTCGGACCTGCACTCGCCGCTGGCAACACGATCGTGGTGAAGCCGGCCAATACTACCCCGCTCGCCACGCTACGCGTCGCCGAGCTGATCCAGGAGGCAGAGCTTCCTCCCGGGGTGCTGAATGTCGTTACGGGCCCTGGCAAGGAGGTTGGCGAGGCGCTTGCCACCCACCCTGACGTCAGAAGGGTCGCCCTCACGGGCAGCACGCAGACGGGGCGGAGGATGATGGAGCTAGCGGCCCCCAAGTTCAAGCGCGTTTCGGCGGAACTTGGTGGATCCGACCCCGTCATCGTCTTCCCCGACGCGGACGTGGACGCGGCCGTGCGTGGCATCAACATAGGCCGCTTCTTCAACGCGGGCCAGGCTTGCCTCGCCGCCAAGCGGGTCTACATCTTCGACGAGATCTACGACGAATTTCTGGAGGGCCTCACCAAGAGGGTCTCCCGTTACGAGCTGGGCGACGGGATGGAGAAGGCGGAGAAGCCCAAGATAAGGATGGGTCCCCTCAACGCCGCCAGGCACCGTGACGTGC
>DASSCV010000463.1:0-15788 GCA_035697505.1 Rubrobacter sp. | reverse complement strand
TCAGGCGCATCAGGTGCGAGCGGGTCATGGTGATACCAGGCAACCACGATTCGCGGAACGTCGGTTACATACACTTCGAGCGGCTCTTCGGAGAGCGCTACTCGATCCTGGACTTCGAAGAAGCCGTCATGGTCGCCGTGGACTCATCCGAGCCCGACCTCGACGACGGGCGGGTGGGCCGCGAGCACTACGAGTTCATCCACGAGACCTTCGCCATGGCCGAAGACAAGCTCAAGATCTTCGTCATCCACCACCATCTGATCCCCATCCCTGGAACGGGAAGAGAGCGCAACATCATCTACGATGCGGGGGACGTGCTCGAGCTACTCGCCGATACAGAGGTCGACCTGGTCCTCTCCGGGCACAAACACGTGCCTTACGCCTGGAAGCTCGAGAACATGTTCATCGTCAACGCGGGGACTGCCTCCACCACCCGCCTCAGGGGTAACACGCGCCCCTGCTACAACGTAATAGAGATCGAAGACGGGCGGGTGAGGGTCTTCCGCAAGTATCCGTTCAAGGACCGTGAGCTGATCGTGGACTTCGACGCCGCGACCCACCAGTACCTGCATTTCGAAGAGGGCCAGGGCGATGGCAGACCAGAGGACCTTCGCAAGCGGCGAACGCTGAGCTAGAACCTCGTGCGGGCGCTGTTCCTTATCGACGGCGAGCACTATCCTCCCGTCGTCATCGAAGCCATGCAGAGCGTGCGTCAGTCGCTGGACGCCGAAGGTGTGGCCGCGGCCTTCCTGGGCGGCACCGAGAAGATCACGGAAGGCACCGACTACGGCGTCCCGCTGGTCGAGGACAAAGACCCCGTCTCCGCGGTCACGAAGGCGCTCGCTGACTACGAGGTCGACGTTGTCGTCGACCTCTCCGATGAGCCTGTGATCGGCTACAGAGAGCGGATGAAGATTGCCTCGCTCACCCTCTACGCCGGGGCGCGCTACCTCGGCAGCGACTTCGAGCTGAAGCCCCCGGAGCTTCGTCCCGTCTCGACCAAGCCCTCGCTGGCCGTGATCGGAACGGGCAAGAGAGTGGGGAAGACGGCGATCTCGGGCTACCTGGCGCGCCTGCTCGCCACTGAAGGCTTCGACCCCGGCGTGGTCTCGATGGGCCGCGGGGGGCCCAAGCATCCCGAGGTCATCGAGGGCCACAAGATGGAAGTGGGAAGCGAGTACCTGCTGGAAGCCCTCGGACGCGGAGCGCACGCCGCAAGCGACTACTACGAGACGGCGGCCTTGAGCAGGGTCATCACCGTGGGATGCCGCAGGTGCGGCGGCGGGCTAGCAGGGGAACCCTTCGTCTCCAATGTCCTGGAGGGAGCCGAGATCGCCAACGGCCTCGACACCCGCGTTACCCTCTTCGACGGCTCGGGGGCGGCGATGCCCCCGGTCCAGGTCGAGAGGCGCGTGCTCGTCGCGGGAGCCAACCAGGACCCCGAGTACATAGTAGGGTTTCTCGGCACTTACCGCTTGCTCCTCTCAGACCTGGTCCTCCTCACCATGAGCGAGGAGCCGATGGCGGGACCCGAGAAGGTCCGCGGTCTCGTCGCGGATGTCCGCAGAGTGCGTCCCGATCTGGTCGTGATCCCCACGGTCTTCAGGCCTCGTCCGGTCGGAAGGGTCGAGGGGTTGCGGGTCGGCTACGTCTCGACGGCGCCGCCCGCCGTGCTCGACACCCTCTCCAGGCACCTCGAGGAACACCACGGTTGCGAGGTCGTCGCCGCCTCGGGGAATCTCTCCGACAGAAAGCGTCTCGGCGCGGACCTCGAAGAGATGTCAGGGGTCGAAGCGTATCTCACCGAGATAAAGGCGGCGGCGGTGGACGTCGTTACGCGCCGGGGTTCTGCGGAGGGTAAGCCCGTCTTCTACTGCGATAACGACCCCGTAGGCGAGGGCCTCGACCAAGAGCTTCTCGGGCTCGCGCGGGAGGCGGTGGCGAACAGCGCGCCGTGAGCCGGTGGTCGACTCACTGACGCTAGTGTATAATCACAGTGTCAGGTGCGCTGGTTCCCTGGAACCACTCCGCACCGTTTCGACGCAGGCCCAGCCACGAGAGCGTTCCGTGGCGTGCGGTCTATCTTAGTGGGTTATGGGAGGTTCGGTGAGAGCCCATTAACGTTACTGATTCCCCCTCGGGAACCATAGCTTCGGCTGCCGTCGAATATGCTGCCGTAACCGAGCAGGTCGCGATCAAGGTGGCGCGCCTCGAAGGTTCGGGAGACTCGGAGCGGGCCTACACGCTCGCCACGCAGGCTTTCCGCGAGGAGCTGGAGAAAGTCCCGGTCTCTGGACGAGTTACAGTACTGCGCGAGCAGCGCCTCGACGAGAAGGGACGGGTCAGGGCGCCAAAGAGCCATCCTGGGATAGTCAGCTTGGAGGACTCGCTCGGGAACAGAGGGCCGGAGGCCGACCTCGCCGTCGAGCCTATCGAGGGCTTGCAGCTGCTCGTAAAAGGGCAGGAGGGTTCGATCTCGGCAGTCGCGGCGGCCCCGAGGGGGAGCATGTTGAGGACGCCGGATATGTACATGAGCAAGCTGATCGTTGGCCCTGGAGCGAAAGGTAACATCGACATCGACGCTCCGGTCTCGCAGAACATAGAGGCCATAGCTGTGGCGCTTGGCCGGAGGCCTCAGGAGATCACCGTCGCCGTCCTCGACCGTGACAGGCACGAGACCCTGATAGAGGAGATCCGAAAGACGGGGGCGCGTATCCAGATAAGGCCGGAGGGCGACCTCACTCCGGCCATCGCCGTAGGGATGCGTGGGGCCGACCCGCACGCCATTATCGGTATAGGAGGCGCCCCTGAGGGCATCCTCGCAGCCGCGGTCATGAAGTGCCTCGGCGGGGAGATGCAGGCCAGGATGTGGCCGACCCAACGCTCACAGGTCGAGAAGCTCGAAGAGTACGGCTTTACAGACCCCGAGCGGAAGCTTACGCTGGACGACCTTATAAGGGGCACCGACGTACTCTTCGCAGCCACAGGAATAACCCCGGGCGAACCCCTCAACGGGGTCAGGTATTTCCGGGGAGGTGCCAGGACGCATACGGTCGTCATGTCGACCGAGCCTCGTGTGGTAAGATTCATGGACACCATCCATGCCCTAGAGCCTGAAGCAGGCCGGCGGGGCTTCCAGCTTTGAAAGCAAACCAGATGAAAGACATTTCCGCATCGTAAACAGGAGAGGTGGAGTACAAACATGACCGAAAGATCTACCCTTGAGCGCAAGCGCCTGAGTGACCTGCACCAGATCGCCTCGCAGCTGGGAATAAAGCAGTACCGCAAGTACCGCAAGCCGGAGCTGGCAGAGATGATCTACAAGGTCGCAACCGAGCAGGCGGCGAGCCAGCAGAGCGAGACCACGACCAACGGAGGCGCCGCGGCGACCGCAACGCAGGAAGCCCCCGTTACGACAGACGGTTCCAACGGCGCAGCGACGGAGACGCCAGTGGCCCCCGCAGACGGCATCGGCGAGGCTGACACGAACCTCGCCACCACAGAACAGGTCGAGCGCCAACGTCAGGACCGCGGCCGCCGCGACCGAAAGAACGGCCGTCAGGACCGCCGTCAGGAGCAGCGGGGCGACAAGGACGGCAAGGGCGGCGAGGAGAACGTGCAGAGCGGAATCCTCGATGTGTTGCCCGACGGGTTCGGCTTCCTCAGGACGGGGGGCTACAGCCAGAGCAAGGGCGACGTCTACGTCTCGACCAGCCAGATCAAACGCTTCAACCTGAGGCGTGGCGACTATATAGTGGGCCAGATCCGTCCCGCCCGCGAAGGTGAAAAGTACCCTGCTATGGTACGTATAGAGGCGGTGAACGGCCAGGAGCCCCAGAAGGGCCGCTGGCGCCCTAACTTCGACGACCTGACGCCGCTGTATCCGATGGAGCGGCTGCGCCTGGAGTGGAAGCCGAACGACATCGCTCCACGCGTTATAGACCTGGTCGCACCCATCGGTAAGGGCCAGCGCGGCATGGTCGTCTCGCCGCCGAAGGCCGGCAAGACCACGATCCTCAAGCAGATAGCCCAGTCCATCGCGGCCAACTACCCCGAGACCAAACTCTTCGTGGTGCTCGCCGACGAGCGCCCCGAGGAGGTCACCGACTGGCAGCGAAGCGTAGAGGAGGCCGAGGTCGTCGCCTCGACGTTCGACCAGCCCGCCGACAACCACATCGCCGTCGCCGAGCTCGTCTTGGAGCGGGTCAAGCGCCTGGTCGAAGAGGGGGAGGACGTAGTCGTCCTGCTCGACGGCATAACCAGGCTCTCGCGCGCTTACAACCTCGCCGCACCCGCTTCGGGAAGGATCCTCTCCGGTGGTGTCGATTCGGCGGCGCTCTACCCGCCCAAGAAGTTCTTCGGGGCGGCGCGCAACATCGAGAACGGCGGATCCCTGACCATCCTGGCGACCGCGCTCGTCGAGACGGGAAGCAGGATGGACGAAGTCATCTTCGAGGAGTTCAAGGGCACGGGCAACATGGAGCTCAGGCTCGACCGTAAGCTGGCGAACCGCAGGATCTATCCGGCCATCAACATCGAGGACTCTTCGACCCGTAAGGAGGAGTTGCTCATGGAGCCGGCCGAGGCACAGCGGGTCTGGCAGGTCCGTAGTATCCTCAACGCCCTGGACAGCGCGCAGAAGATCGAGCTCCTGATCCAGAAGCTCAAGGAGACCCGTACGAACCCGGAATTCCTGCGCGAGCTCCAGCGCGTCCGCGGTTAGCGAATAGATTCGGACGGGTGCGTACACGAAACACCGCACCCGTCGCTCGCCTCCTTTACAGAGGTAATACACTATAGGAAGACGTTATTTGAGAGACGGAGGTTTACGATGAAGACTGGTATACATCCGGAGTACACGAAGACGCTGGTGCGCTGCATGTGCGGCAACGAGTTCGAGACGCGTTCGACGGCGGGGGACACCATTACGGTGGACCTCTGCTCAGAGTGTCATCCGTTCTATACGGGCAAGCAGCGCATAGTGGACACCGGCGGTAGGGTGCAGCGCTTCCAGAATCGCCGCCAGGCTCGCCAGAACAGGCAGTAGGGCCAGACGCAGTGAGGGTCGGCGGACAGGCCATAATGGAAGGCGTCTTGATGCGCTCTCCCAACTTCTGGGCGATGGCCGTCCGCGCGCCCTCAGGGGATACGGACCTGCGGGCCGAAAGGTTCCGTTCTATTACCCGCCGCAGCAAGCTCTTACGCCTCCCCATTATCAGGGGCGCTCTCTCCCTCGGAGAGACCTTGTGGCTCGGTATGAAGGCGCTTACACTGTCCACGAACATCGCGCTCGGCGAGGAGCAGGAGCTCTCCAAAAAGGAGATAGCAGGCACGCTCATCTTCGCGCTGGTGCTCGGTTTCGGGCTCTTCCTCGTCGCCCCCGTGCTCGGGACCAAGGGTCTCGGCTCTCTGATCGGTGCGAGCATCGAGAACCCTGTGCTCTTCAACCTGGTTGAGGGGTTCATAAGGATCGCGATCTTCATCGCTTACCTGCTGGTGATCACTGTTCTCAGCAAGGACATCAAGCGCTTTTTCGGCTACCACGGCGCGGAGCACAAGGCGATAAAGGTCTACGAACGTGGTGAAGAACTAGTCCCGGCGAACGCCCGCAAGCTCGACACGAGCCACGTCCGCTGCGGGACGAGCTTCGTGCTCTACGTGCTAGTGCTCTCCATCCTGGTCTTCTCGCTGCTCGGGGTGGAGGGTTGGTTGTACATGTTGGCCAGCCGGGTAATCGTAATCCCGCTCGTGGCGGGCATAGCGTTCGAGTTCATCATGTGGAGCGCGCGGCACCAGGACAGCGCGCTGGTGCGGGCGCTCGTGTGGCCTGGCTTGCAGATGCAGAAGTTGACCACGCGGGAGCCGTCGGACGACATGGTCGAGACCGCGATGGCATCCCTTAAGAAGGTTCTCTCCATGGAGAAGGAAGCCGAGATCGAGCCCAACGAGGCTACGAGCAAACTGGTGATCTGAATTGGATGGTCAGGTATTGAAGCTGGCCGAGGAGACGCTCGGCCGCTACGACGCGTTAACGCAGGAACTCTCGGACCCGAACATCTTCGACGACCAGCGGCGCTACGCCGGGATCGCCAAGGAGCACGCACGCATGCGGCGTGGTGCCGAGCTGTCCAGGGGTCTGCTCTCAGCGATCGAGGCCGAGCGGGAGGCGCGGGAGTTGATTCCCCAGGCCGAGAATGCGGAGGAGCGCGAGTTCTTCACGGCCGAAGCGAGGGAGGCCGAGGAGCGGATCGACGTTCTCTCCGAGAGAATCAGGACCGAGCTCATCGACCGGGACCCGAACGACGACAAGGACGTCATCATCGAGATCCGGGCCGGGGCCGGCGGCGACGAAGCAGCCCTCTTCGCGGGCGAGCTATACGATATGTACACCCGCTACGCCGACCGCCTAGGCTTCCAGCACCGTACCCTTTCGTCCAGCCCGGCCGAGGTCGGTGGTTACAGGGAGGTCGCTGTGGAGATCAGCGGCGACCGCGCCTACTCGGTCTTCAAGCACGAAGGGGGGACCCACAGGGTCCAGCGGGTGCCAAAGACCGAGAGCCAGGGCCGCATACATACCTCGACGGCCACCGTGGCCGTCCTGCCCGAGGCCGAGGACGTGGAGGTCCAGATCAACGCAGGAGACCTCGAGGTCGACGTGTACCGTTCCAGCGGTCCTGGCGGCCAGAGCGTGAACACCACAGACTCTGCGGTCAGGATCACGCACAGGCCAACGGGCCTGGTCGTGACCTGCCAGAACGAGAAGAGCCAGCTCCAGAACAAGGAGCAGGCCATGAGGATCCTCAAGTCCAGGCTCCTGGAACGCGAGATGCGCGAAAGGGCCCAGCAGGAAGGGGCCCTCCGCCAGGCGCAGGTCGGCACCGGCGACCGCTCGGCGAAGGTCCGTACATACAACTTCCCGCAGGGACGTATAACCGACCACCGCGTCGGCGTCACCTCCCACAACCTCGAGGCCACCCTGGGCGGCGACCTCGAAGAGTTCACCCAGGCCCTCGCCGCCAAAGAGAGGGCGGACAAGCTCGCCGCAGAAGCGGCAGGAACCCCAGGCTAGTACGGTGCGTGCCGGCGCAGGCGAAGCCAGCGCCCCAGTAGCAGCACGTCGCGCAGCAGCGAGGCTGGAGCATGCCGGCGTACCCGAGCCTGTCGCTTCGGCCGAAGTTCTACTCTCCGAGCTACTCGGCGTAGGGCGCGCAGAGCTTGCTGCCTCGGCACCGCAGTTGACAGCCGAGCAGGCATCGCTTTACGAGGCCTGGATCTCCCGCCGCATAAAGCGTGAGCCCGTCCAGCGTATCCTGGGCTATGCATACTTCAGAAACCTCGTCCTCGACCTGAACGAGGAGACTCTCATCCCGCGTCCCGACACCGAGAGCGTCGTCGATGCGGCCTTGGAGCTAATAGACTCCCGAGGCTACCCGTGCGTCGTGCTCGACATCGGAACAGGTTCGGGGGCCATCGCGATCTCCATCGCCCAGGAAAGGCCTCGCTGCGAGGTGCACGCTACGGACATCTCTGAAACTGCGCTCCGGATCTCACGCCAGAACGCGGCAAGAAACCACGCGGCCGTCACATTCCACAACGCCGACGTTGCCTCAGGCTTGCACTTCTTGAACGGGTCGATCGACCTCCTCATCTCGAACCCTCCCTATGTGGATGAGATCAGCGCCTCTCGACGCCTCGCGCCCGAAGTGCGGGAGTGGGATCCGCCGGCAGCCCTCTACAGCGGTACCGACGAGCTCTCGTTCTTCAGGCGCATCTTCACCGAGACACCCCCGCTGCTGCGACGCGGCGCTGATGTGGTGCTCGAGATCGGCGAAGGGCAGGCCGAGAAGGTGCAGGATCTGGGCACTAAGTCCAGCTTCGTACCGCTCGGCGTACGAAACGACCTGGCAGGCACGCCTCGGGCCGTGCTGCTGAGATGGGAATGAGGACCGTGAGATGGGAATGAGGACCGTCGCGCCGGGTGAGGCCATCGCCGCCCTGAAAGCCGGGAAGGTTGCTCTCGTCCCTACGGAGACGGTAGTCGGTCTCGTCGCTACGGAGCCGGGTCTACCCCGGGTCCATGAGATCAAGGGAAGGGACGCGAACAAGCCCATCGCCATGCTATGTGCTTCTGCGGAGGAGGCTTTCGGGCTGGCGGCGAACGTGCCTCCCCTAGCCAGAGAACTTGCAGAGCTCTACTGGCCCGGTCCTCTCACGCTCGTCTTGGATCTTCCCTCTGGCGGGACCATCGGAGTAAGGGTGCCTGCCGGCAGGGCCGTGCGGGACCTGCTCGAGGCCTACGGCGGCCCACTCTACGCCACTAGCGCGAACCTCTCCGGCGAGCCTGCGCCGAAGGTACTCGGCGATGTGGACCAGCGGGTGCTCGAAGCAGTAGACGTCGTCGTCGAGGGAGAACCGGGGAGCGGCGAAGCCTCGGCGGTGGTCGACCTCTCGGGAGGCAAAGTGCGGCTCGTGCGTTCCGCCAGGGATCTGTCCACACAGAGGCTAGCCCGCCTTGCGTCCGAATGAGGATAGCTAGAGAGCTTCATCCCTCTGCAAACTCTGTCGGCACCAGGCTGTTCGTCTTCCCCCAATCTGAAAACATGACGAGTGGAGACGCATGCCGGAGCGTGCTGATTGCTGCCTGCGCAGAGAAGGTCTATACTCCGTACGATTGCAGGGCTGGTAGGGAGGACGCGGGGAGATCGAAGCCCCACAGGATCGCTCAACCACCATCTTTCCCGGCGTGGCGCCGGGCAATTCTCTAACCCGAAGCGGAGGTAGATCTTGATCGGACCGTACACCAAGACCGTGGATTCGGAGGTCCAGGAGGCGCTCGATGGCGAATTGGAACGCCAGCGCACGACCATCGAGCTTATCGCGAGCGAGAACTTCACCTCGCCTGCGGTCCTGGCGGCGCAGGGCTCAGTCCTTACGAACAAGTATGCAGAGGGCTATCCTGGCAAACGTTACTATGGCGGCTGCGAGCAGGTCGACAAGGTCGAGAACATCGCCATCGAGCGGGCGAAACAGCTCTTCGGCGCCGAGCACGTGAACGTGCAACCCCACTCGGGAAGTCAGGCCAACGAGGCCGCCTACGCGGCGCTCGTCGACCCCGGCGACAAGGTGCTATCCATGGACCTCGCCCACGGCGGGCACCTCACGCACGGGATGAAGCTCAACTTCTCAGGCCGGACCTACGACTTCGTCCATTACGGCGTCGGCGAAGATGGCTACATCGACTACGATCAGGTCCGCGACATCGCGCTCCGCGAGGGGCCGAAGATGATCCTGGCCGGAGCCAGCGCCTACCCGCGCATCTTCGACTTTGAGAGGTTCCGTGAGATCTCCGACGAGGTCGGGGCCTTCTTCCTTACGGACATGGCCCATATCGCGGGGCTCATCGCCGCAGACGTCCACCCCTCGCCCATACCCTACTCCGAGATCGTAACCACAACGACCCACAAGACGCTGCGGGGAGCCCGCGGGGGTATGATCCTCTGCCGCGAAGAGTTCGCCAAGAAGGTCAACAGCCGCGTCTTCCCCGGCATGCAGGGTGGCCCGCTGATGCATGCCATTGCCGGCAAGGCCGTCGCCCTGGGAGAAGCGCTGCAGCCCGAGTTCGACGAGTACGCCCGCAAGATCGTCGAAAATTGCAGGGTCCTGGCTGGGGGGCTGTTGGAAGGGGGTCTGGATCTCGTCTCCGGAGGTACGGACAACCACCTGATCCTGGTCGACCTGAAAAATGCCGGAATTACGGGCAAGGAACTGGAAGATTCGCTTGAGGCTGTCGGCGTCACCTGCAACAAGAACATGGTACCGAACGATCCAGAGCCACCGACCGTGACCAGCGGTGTCAGGCTCGGCACAGCGGCGATGACGACCCGGGGCATGGGCGCGGACGAGATGCAAGAGATCGCGGACATCATCGTCTCGACCACACACGGAGAGACAGACGGCCTGCGCGATAGGGTGAAGGCCCTTACGGAGGCTTACCCGCTGTATGAGTGAGACCACCCCCGATGTAAGGAAACTCCACGTCGTAGATGATCCCTTGAGTCGCCACAAGCTCGCGGTCCTCCGCGACGAGCGGACAACGACCGCAGACTTCAGGCAGGCCATGAAGGAGCTCGCCCTGATCCTGGTCGCCGAGGCCACAGGGAACATGCCGACCCGCCAGGTCCAGATCCGCACGCCCCTGACCGAGACGGAGGTCGAGGAGATCTCTGGCCCCGTCTGCCTCGTTCCCGTCCTGCGCGCCGGCCTCGGTATGCTCGACGGGGCGCTCGCCCTCCTGCCGACGGCGACGGTGGGCTTTATGGGACTCCAGCGCGACGAGGAGACGGCCCAGCCTATCGAATACTACGTCAACCTCCCACGCAACCTGGACGAGTACCTGGTACTCGTCCTCGACCCGATGCTCGCTACCGGGGGGAGCCTCTCGGCCACCATAGACAAGCTCAAGGAAGAGGGGGCGACCTGGATCTCTTGCCTCCACGCTGTCGCCGCCGTGCCGGGCGTCGAACGGGTTTCCAGCGAGCACCCAGACGTGACCTTCTACGCCGCCGCCGTCGACCCCGAACTGGACGACCGCTCGTTCATTGTCCCAGGCCTAGGCGACGCCGGAGACAGACTCTATGGAACCCTTTGAAGACCCCGCAGTAGACACCTCGAACTCCCACGAAGCCCTGAAGAAGGTCCGGCCTTCTTGGGACGAGTACTTCATGCGCATAGCGCACGAGGTCGCGACCCGCTCGACATGCCCGCGTCTCGCCGTGGGGGCCGTGGTCGTCCGCGACAAACGCATCCTGACCACAGGCTACAACGGCAGCCCTTCAGGGATGCCCCATTGCGACGACGTAGGATGCCTCCTCAGGATCGTGGACGGCCGGGAGAGCTGCCAGCGTACGCTCCACGCGGAGCAGAACGCCATCATCCAGGCCGCCTACCACGGGGTCTCCGTCACAGGCGCCTCCATCTACTGCACGCATCAGCCATGCCTGATGTGCGTGAAGATGATCATGAACGCCGGTATCGAGGAAGTCCACTACGCCGGCGGCTATCCTGATCCCCTGGCAGTGGAGCTCGCCACCGAAGGCGGCCTCGCCATGGTCAGGTTCGCGTAAGGCCGTACGGGCGGTTCGCGAACCGCCACAACCACGAACCGCCCTACCCATACAACGTCCTTACCCAAATCCCCTCCAGCGTATGGAAGACCGCCGCGCTCTCCCGGCGCGATGGCCGGCGCTCGGGACGCCCGAAAGCGTCCAGCAGGTAACGCTCGGTCATGAGCACCAGCGCCCGGGCCGTCTCCTGCGGTTCGAGGTCGGTAGGGGACAGACCAGCCTTCACGTCACGCGAGATGCGGCTGGCCACCGCAGCGACGAGGCGTTCGATCAGACCGTACCTGTAAACCTGCTCGACCTTGGCATCGTAGCCCGCCGCATCAGCGATAGCCCGCAACACAGGCCCGTACTCGACGAAGGTCCGCGAACCCGCCCGTAACGCTTCGATCAGAACGTCCCTCGCTTCCTCTTCGATCTCCCCACCAGAGAGCCAGCGCCAGTCAAGCGCGAAGAGCAGACCCCCGATGCCTTCCAACAGCCGCGTCACCACCTCGTAACGGTCCCGGAAATACGCGTAGAAGGCAGGTCGGGACAGGCCCGTTCGGACCATTACTCCCTCCACGGTCATCTCCCTGAAAGGGCGCTCCTCCAGAAACGCGCGCGACGCAGCCAGTATCGCCTGCTCAGCCTCCTCAGGCCTGCGTCGCCTGCGCGGACCCCGATCCCCACTCACCTCATCACCACTCTCTAGCCAACATCTCTCCTCCTATGAGAGACAATGTACCGCTTTATTGACACCGTGTCTATTGACGTTATGTCAATAACAAGATATCATCCTGGTAGAGAGCCGCGAGAGGAGAGATCCGTGGACTGTAGCGAGGCAAGGGAGGTTTGGCCAGAACGGCGGGAACCTGGCTCGGGCGGCCTGCGGCGGTTCGCAGGAAAGGACATTTTCCGGAGCTTGGCACTGATTGCAACAGTTTAGCCCGTAAGGTATAGTTCCGGTGATGCCCGACACCAGATCTCAACGGAACGACGCTAGCGGCAACTACGCACGTTTCGTAGGTCTTGGAATTACGCTCCTCTTGATCTTCGGTCTCCCCACTGTGGTAGGTTTCTTTTTGGACAGGCTGGCCGGCACGCTTCCTTTGTTTCTACTTATCGGGCTTGCGCTAGGGTTTGCCGGGGGGATGTTCTACGTGCACAGGGCGCTCCAGAAATTGGGCGGCTGATGGGCGATCACTGGCGGTTGGCTTTCCGATGCGCCGGCTGGATCTTCGCTTTGATGGTCCCTGTTGGGGCGTTGCTTCTGTATGTCTACGGCGTCGCCCATGCCGAAGCTTTCGCTTACGGAGTAGGGATAGGACTTGTGAGCCTGCTCTCTACGGCGCTTACGGTCTCTTTGTTGTGGGGACCGAACATGGCGGTTGGTGTGATGGTAGGGGTCTTCTCCTTCGTGGGTCGGTGCCTTCTCGCGGCCGGCGCGCTCGGCGTTCCCGCCTATCTCGGCCTCTGGCCCGTGCTGCCGATGCTGGGGGGCTTCGCTGGGGTCTATCTGGTCGAGAACATCGTGCTCATGCCTAAAGCGTTGAAGATCAGCCACGCGAGCATAAGGCGTGAGGCGACCCGCAAGGGCGTAGAACGGAGGACGGAGGCTTGACCGGTACTCTGGCGCAGATAAGCCAGGACGAACTGCGAGATAAGATCCTGCACACGTTCGAGGCTGCCAGACACGCCTGGCACATACCGTTGCACATAGGGCCGGTAGACATCTCGATCAACAAGAGCATCTGGTTCTTGTGGATCGGGGCTGCAGTGACGTTCTTGATCCTGTTCGTTGGCACCCGGTTGCTCAAGGACAGGCCAGGCGCCTACCAGGTGATCGTCGAGGAGGTCTATGGCTTCGGTCGCAACCTGGGCGGGCAGGTCGGAGAGGAGGGAAGGAAGTGGTTCCCTTACACGCTCTCCCTCTTCGTGTTCATTCTGGTGCTCAACCTTATCGGGCTAATCCCCAATACTTACCCCGTCACCGCGAACATCTCGTTTACGTTGATGCTGGCATTGCTCACGTTCATCCTCACCCAGTACGAGGGCTTCAGGCGCAACGGCGCAGGGACCTATCTGAAGAGCTTCGCACCTCCAGGGTTGCCGCTCAAGCCGGTCATGGTGCCTTTCATGTGGGGAATCGAAGTTCTCGGCGAGTTCACCAAGCCTCTCACGCTAGGGATGCGGCTGTATGCCAACATCCTGGCTGGACACCTGATCATCTACGTCTTCCTAGGGCTCATCCTGTACTTCGGTACCGTCGTCGCGATAATCTCCGTACCCCTGTCCGTAGTGTTCTATGCGTTCGAGGTCTTTGTGGCCATCTTGCAGGCTTACATATTCGCTATACTCACCCAGGTATACATCGAGTTGGCCATGTTCCGCGAGGACCATTAACGGTCAAAGGTAAGTCAAGAGAGTCAGCCGAGAGGCGAAAGGAGTAAGAAGATGGACACATTGGCGATGTTGCTACCCATGCTAGCGTTGCTTCAGGCCAGCGGGGACGTAACCATGATCGGGGTCGGCATCGCGGCAGGCACCGCGGTCATCGGGCCTGGGGCGGGGATGGGATACCTTATAGGTCAGACCATCGCGTCTATCCACCGCCAGCCCGAGGCTTTCGACCAGACCAGGACGCTGATGTTCCTCGGCATCGGGCTTGTCGAGGCGTTTGCGCTCTACGGGATAGTGTTCGCCCTCCTTATCGCCTTCGTGCTCTAGGCGGCCCAGAGGGAGAGAGGAGAGCGTATGCTGGACCCGACGGGCATCTTCGACCTGGGTAATACCAGCCTGATCTTCTGGGAGGTCATAACCTTCGCGATCCTGCTGTTCTTGCTCGCCAGGTACGTCTACCCGCCGATCCGCGAGCAGATCGAGGAGCGGCAGGCCGAGATAGAACGCGCCATAGACGAAGCCGAGAAGACGCGCGCTGAGGCCCGCGAGCTCCTGGCCGAGTACAGGCGCCAGATCGAGGAGGCCCGCGGCGAGAGTCGGCAGATCCTCGAGGACGCCCGCAAGCAGGCGGCGGCCCAGCGCGAGCGGACCAAGAGGGAGGCCCGCGAAGAGGGCGACCGCATAATCCAGCGCGCCCGCGAGGAGATAGACCGCGAGCGGGAGTCAGCCGTGCGCGAGGTCCGCCGCGAGGTCGCGGACATGGTCGTCCAGGCCTCAGAACAGGTCATAGGACGCTCCATAGACCGTGACGAGCACGAACGCTTGATCTCCCAGGCCCTCGACGATCTCGAAGCCGAGATGGCAGAGAGCGGGACCGCTTGAGCGCCGTCTCTACCTACGCCGGGGCCCTCTTCGAGGCGGCGCGTGAGAGAGGCGAGCTCGAGGAGGTCCTCTCGGACCTCAGGGAGTTCGTCGCCGCCCTGCACGAGAGCGAGGAGCTCAGGCTGTTTTACTACGGTGGGCAGATCCCCGAGCGTCAGAAGCGCATGGCCATCGACGGCCTGACCGAAGGCATGAAGACCTTAACAACCAACTTTCTGAAGGTGCTCGTTGACAACGGGCGCGAGGAGATCCTGGAGGAGGTGCTCGGTCGCTATGAGCAGCTCGTCAAGGGGCACCTTGGCAGGATCGAGGTCGGGGTAACTACCGCCGTCGAGCTCTCACAAAATCAGCTCCACAGGGTCAAAGAGCGGCTCGGAAGTGTGCTCGAAGGCAGAGAGGTTATTCTGGAGACTAACGTGGACCCCGAGCTTATCGGGGGCGCGGTCTTCCGGTTCGGGGGACGTATGATGGACGGCAGTATCCGGGGGCGGTTGGAGAGCCTCCGGGAGGGGATGCTCGAGAGGAGTGTTGTTTAGTGGGCAGGCTCAGGCCGGAGGAGATCTCCTCCATACTCAAAGGCGCTATCACTGATTACGAGAACCGGGTAAGGACCGAAGAGGTCGGCCAGGTCCTCGAGGTCGGGGACGGCATCGCGCGCGTCCACGGCCTTACCAACGTCATGTACCAGGAGATGGTGGAGTTCGAAGACGCCACGGGAGAGAAGATCACGGGCCTCGCGCTCAACCTGGAGGAGGACAACGTCGGCATTATCGTCGCCGGCGACGATACCCACATCCAGGAGGGCAATACGGTAAGGCGCACGGAGCGACTGGCCAGCGTGCCCGTCGGCGAGGGCGTGCTCGGCCGGGTCATAGACGCCCTCGGACGCCCGATGGACGGCAAGGGTGAGATCGAGTCTTCGGAGACCCTTCCCGTGGAGATAGTGGCCCCTGGCATCATCAAGCGCCAGCCGGTCAAGCAGCCGCTCCAGACGGGGATCAAGGCCATAGACGCCATGATTCCCATCGGCCGCGGACAGCGGGAGCTCATCATCGGCGACAGGAAGACGGGCAAGACCTCAATCCTGCTCGACACGATTATCAACCAGGCCGACCAGGACGTGAAGTGCGTCTACGTGGCCATCGGCCAGAAGGACTCCACCGTGGCAGGCGTCGTCGCCGCACTAGAGGAGGCCGGCGCGCTCGAGTACACCACCGTCGTGAACGCCTCGGCGGCCCACTCAGCGACGCTCCAGTACCTGGCCCCGTACGCCGGGTGCGCCATCGGCGAGTTCTTCATGAACCGGGGCGAGGACTCGCTCCTGATCTACGACGACCTCTCCAAGCACGCCGTCGCCTACAGGCAGATGATGCTGCTGTTGAGGCGCCCGCCAGGCCGCGAGGC
>DASSCV010000462.1:0-4045 GCA_035697505.1 Rubrobacter sp. | reverse complement strand
GTCACCGTCGAGCAGGAGCTCCGGGATGCGTTCGGAGAGCTCCGCCGCCCCTTCGGAGAAGTGCGAGATCGTCGTCCCGACATTCAGCGGTGCGCGGCGGTAGCGGAGCAGCCAGCGGGTCGCGCGCTCGACGAGCTTGCGGGCGTTGAGCATTATCCTGGTCTGTACCCTCGCCTCGACCGTGTTGTCCAGGGCTTCGACGCCGTCCCACAGGGTGCGCATGTCGAAGATCTCACGCGCCGCCATGTACGCGCGCGCGATATCCGGCGCAGCAGCCCCCGTCTCCTCGCCCAGCCTGAACACGAAGGAAGGGCCGTTGCGGTTCACCAGGCTGTTCGTAACGTGGGTGGCCGTGATCTGCCGGTGCAGCCTGTGCTCGTGGATTTGCTCCCTGAACCGCTCTCTCAAGGGTGTCGGGAAGTACCTCTCCAGCTCTCGCGAGAGATAAGGGTCCTCGGGGGCGTCCGAGCTCAGGAGGACCTGGTAAATAGTGATCTTGCTGTACGACAACAGTATGGCGAGCTCGGGGGCGGTGAGGCCCTTGTTCTCGGAGCGTCGCTCGCCGAGCTCCTCGTCGCTGGGCAAGAACTCGAGCCCGCGGTCTAGCCTGCCCTCATGCTCCAGGGCGTGGATGTAGCGGGCGTGCACGTCGACCATGGAGTACGCGAGGGCGAGGGCCTGGCTTATGGCCTGCGTCTGCTGGTAGTTATCGCGCAAAACGAGGTTCCCGACCTCGTCGGTCATGCTTGCGAGCAGCTCGTTGCGTTGCTTCTCTGTCATGTCACCGGCCTCGACGCTGGCGTCGAGTAGGATCTTGATGTTCACCTCGTGGTCAGAGCAGTCCACCCCTGCCGAGTTGTCGATGGCATCCATGTAGATCCTGCCGCCACGGAGCGCGTACTCTAGGCGCCCCCTCTGGGTGAACCCCAGGTTCCCGCCCTCCCCGACCACGTGGCACCTGAGCTGGTCACCGTTTGCCCTGAGGGCGTCGTTCGCCCTGTCGCCGACTTCGGCATTGCTCTCAGAGCTAGCCTTGACGTAGGTCCCTATGCCACCGTTCCAGAGCAGATCCACCTCGGCTTTGAGCATGGCGTTTATGAGCTCTGTCGGCGTCATGGACTCTGCCTCGATGTCGAGCATCTCACGCACCTGCGGCGAGAGAGGAATGGACTTGGCCGTGCGCGGGAAGATGCCGCCGCCTTCGGAGATGAGGCTCTCGTCGTAGTCCGTCCACGAGGAGCGGGGGAGCCTGAAGAGGCGCTCGCGCTCCTCGAAGCTCTTCTCGGGATCGGGGTCGGGATCGAGGAAGATGTGCATGTGGTTGAAGGCGCCAACGAGCTTTGTGTGACGGCTCAGGAGCATGCCGTTGCCGAACACGTCGCCTGACATGTCCCCGATACCGACGACGGTGAAGTCCTCGCTTTGGATGTTCTTGCCGAGTTCGCGGAAGTGCCGGCTCACCGACTCCCAGGCGCCCCTTGCGGTGATCCCCATCTCCTTGTGGTCGTAGCCGACCGATCCTCCCGAGGCGAAGGCGTCTCCGAGCCAGAAGTCGTACTCGGCCGAGAGTTCGTTGGCTATGTCAGAGAATGTTGCGGTGCCTTTGTCCGCGGCGACAACCAGGTATGGGTCGTCATCGTCGTAGCGCGTAACGTCTGGCGGCGGGACGACCTCGTCGCCCGAGATGTTGTCCGTAATATCTAGCATGCCCCGGATCAGGGTCTTGTAACAGCCAACGACCTCCTGCTGCAGGGCCTCGCGGCCTCCTTCTGCGGGCGGGCGTTTGACGACGAAACCGCCCTTCGCCCCGACGGGGACTATGACGGCGTTCTTCACCGTCTGTGCTTTCATGAGGCCGAGGATCTCGGTTCTGAAGTCCTCGCGCCTGTCCGACCAGCGGATTCCGCCGCGGGCCACCTCTCCGCCGCGCAGATGTACCCCCTCGGTGCGTGGGGAGTAGACGAAGATCTCGAAGCGGGGTAGCGGTTTTGGCAGGCCGGGAATCTTCTCTGGGTCCAGCTTGAAAGAGAGGTGTGGTTTGGGATCTCCATCCGGCGTGCTCTGGTAGTAGTTCGTCCGCAACGTCGCCAGGGTGATATTGAGGAACGAGCGCAGGATGCGATCCTCATCGAGGCTCACGACCGCCTCGAGCGCCTCTTCGATCTCCTCGGTTATTCGCCCGCTCTCGGCCTCTGCCGTGTCGCGGCGCGACGGGTCGAGGCGGGCTTCGAAGAGTTCCACGATAAGCCTGGCGATGTGATGATTCTTGACGAGAGCGTCCTCCATGTAATCCTGGGAGAACGTCGTGCCTGTCTGGCGCAGGTACTTGCAGTATGCCCTGAGGATCGAGATCTCACGCCACGTCAACCTGGCGCGCAACACGAGGCGGTTGAAGCCGTCGTTCTCGACGGTCCCGCGCCAGGCACGGGCGAAGGCGTCCTGGAAGATCTCCCTGACCTCTCCGGTCTGCAGCTCGTCGCCGGTCTCGTGGACAAGGCCGAAATCGTAGATCCAGACCGGAGGAGAACCCGCCGGCTTCACCTCGTGCGGGCGCTCGTCGACCACCTCGACGCCCATGTCCTCCAACAGCGGCAAGATCTCCGAGAGCGAGACCTGTTCGCCGAGCCTGAATAGTTTGAACCCGAGGAAGTTCTCGGGCTCTTCGATCGGGTGGTAGAGGCTCATCTCAAGGTCGTCCTCGGATTTCAGGGTCTCCATCCGCTGGATGTCCCAGACGGCCGTGCGGGGCAGGAATCCTGCGCGGTAGCCGGGGGAGAATGCGTCGCGGTACTTGCGGAACAGCTCGGTTCCCCGCTCCTCGCCGAAATGTTCGATCAGGGCGTCGTAGAGGTTGTCCGTCCAGGAGCGGGTCGTCTCCACGATGCGGCCTTCGATCTCCTCCTCATCGTATTCCGGTGTCGCCCCCGGCTTCGTGTAGATTATGAAGTGGACGCGCGCGAGCACGGACTCGGAGAGCCTGACGTTGTACTCCACGTTCACGCCTTCGAAAGCCTTGAGGAGTATCTCTTGCATGCGTTCCCGGATCAATGTGGTGTAGCGGTCGCGGGGAACGAAGACGAGGCAGGAGAAGAAGCGCTCGTAAGTGTCGCGCCTCACGAAGAACCTGACGCGCTGGCGCTCCTGCAGGTGGAGTATGCTCATGGCTATCTCGAAGAGCTCTTCATTGGAGCTCTGGAACAGCTCTTCACGCGGGTAGGTCTCCAGGATCTCGATCAGATCCTTCTCGTTGTGGCTCCCCTCGGGGAAGCCGGCCCTCTCCATAACGTAGCGCACTTTGCGCCTGACGAGCGGGATGTCGAAGGCGCTCGCGCTGTAAGCGGAAAAGGTGTACAGTCCCAGGAACCGCCGCTCTCCCGTGACCTCGCCCGACTCGTCGAATTTCTTGATACCGATGTAGTCCAGGTAGGAGGGCCTGTGCACCGTCGCCCGGGAGTTCGCCTTCGTCAGGTTCAGCAGCTTGGGCGTGCGGGCGAGCCGCCTCACCCCTGGCGGGAGCTCGGCGAAGCTGTGGGAGACAGGTCCCGACTCCGTCTGCCTCAGGATGCCGAGCCCCGACCCCTGCACGGCGCAGAGGGCCTCTTCGCCGTTCTGCGTGGTCAGGTCGTACTCGCGGTAGCCGAGGAACGTGAAGTTGTCGTCGTCGATCCACTCCAGGAACGCCCGGGTCTCGGCCAGATCCTCAGGCTCGAAGTCGGGCGCGTTCTCCTCGAGCCCGGAGACTATGTCCCCGACCCCCCCGCGCATCTTTGGCCAGTCCTCCACGGCCGCCTTCACGTCGGCGAGGGTCTTCTGGATGGCTTGCTTCAAGTCTTCGAGCACGAACGGCTCCGTCTGGCGGTCCACCTCGACGTGGATTACAGACTCGGAGATAGCGTCTTCCTCATCTGTGTCGGGGGGGAGGACTTCGAGGAGCCGGCCTTCCTCATCGCGGCGCACGTTCATGACGGGGTGGAGGATCATGTGTATGGCGTATCCCTGCCGGTTTATCTCCATCCTCGTCGAGTCGACCAGGAAGGGCATATCG
>DASSCV010000461.1:0-8754 GCA_035697505.1 Rubrobacter sp. | reverse complement strand
CCGTCGCCCCGCAAACTAGATCCTGTACAGGTTCGCAGCCCAGGTCAGGCCGAACCCGAAGCCAACGGTGATGACGTACTTTCCTGGCTCCATCGCGTCGTAGATGTCAGGGTAGGAGAGCGGGATGCTCGCCGCCGAAGTATTTCCGAACCTGTCGAGGTTGATCACGACCCGGTCCTCAGGTATCTCCATCTTCCGGGCGGCGGATCGTATTATGCGTGCATTTGCCTGATGGGGTATCAGGTACTGGACCTCATCAGGCGAGAGTGCGTTGCGGGAGAGGAGCTTCTCGACCATGTCGGGCAGTATCCTGACGGCGAACTTGAATACCTCGCGGCCGTTCTGGAAGAGCTTCTCCTCGTCACCCGGGTGGCCAGCGCGCCCCAGCGTGGCCCCCCTGCCGTCGGCCCCGAGGATATGGTCGACGAAACCGGAATCCCCTTCGCCGCCGTCGAGTACGACCGCGCCAGCGCCGTCTCCGAAAAGGACGGCCGTCGAGCGGTCTCCCTGGTCGACGATGGTGCTCATGGCGTCCGACCCGATGAGCAAGACCCTGCCAGCCGCGCCTGAGCGAAGCATGGCTGAAGCGACAGAAGCGGCGTAAGAGAATCCAGCACACGCTGCTGCAAGGTCCATCGCGCCGGCGCCTGGGGCCCCTATCTCCTCCCCGACCAGACACGCGACCGACGGCATGGACTCAGGCGCGGTCGACGTACCGCAGATGATAAGGTCCACAGACCCTCCATCTACCCCGGCATGCTGGAGGGCTTTCTTCGACGCCGCAACGGCGAGCGTCGCGGCGTTCTCGCCTTCAGCGACAAAATGGCGAGCTTTGATCCCTGTTCGCGCCGAGATCCATTCGTCCGTGGTGTCAAGTACGCCTTCTAGGTCGCTGTTGGTAACGATCCTGCCCCCGAGAGCCCTTCCGACGCCGAGGATCCTGCCGACAGCGCCGCCGTTCAAGCCGACCTGCCCTCAGACAGACCGAGACTGTGCGCGGAGAGCGCCCGCTGCAGTTCCTCGGTCAGGCCGGCGCCGGCGTGCGAGATACCGAGTAACGCGTTCTCGACGCCCGTAGCTCGCGAGTTTCCGTGGCCGATCACGACCGAGCCCCTTACGCCGAGCAGGAAGGAACCCCCATAATTCTCGGGGTCCACCGTGTTTCTCACCCCCAACAATCGCGGACGAAGGATACCTGCGGCGAGTTTGCTCACGACATCGCCCGTCATCGCGGAGCGAACCATGCCCAGGATCTCACGCGCCACCCCCTCGGCCGTCTTGAGGACGATGTTGCCCGTAAAACCGTCCGTTACGAGCACGTCAGCCACCCCGCCAGGGATGTCTCGACCCTCCACATTACCGACGAAACGAATGTCAGACTCGTCCATGAGACGGTACGCCTCCTTTGCGAGGTCGTTGCCCTTCCCCGGCTCTTCGCCGACATTAACGAGTCCGATCCGCGCTTCCCCCTCCAACCCGAAGTAACGTTTCGCGAGCACACCGCCAAGAATAGCGAAATTCAAGAGGTCCTGCGGCCTGCAGGAGACGGTGGCCCCGGCGTCGAGTAGCAAGACGGGCGAAGGGAAAGGTAGCAGAGTGGCGATCGCGGGCCTGCGGCATCCCTCGAGGCGTCCCATCCTGAGCAATGCCGCAGCCACCGTGGCGCCGGTGTTCCCCGCCGAAAAGAACGCGTCAGCCTCCCCGTCACGAACCATCCCGGCCGCAACGGCGACGCTGGCGTCGGGATGGGCCCTCAGCGTCGAAGACGGCTCCTCGTCCATCCCGACGGCTCCCCCAGAGGACCGCAGCGAGACGTTCGGTGGGGGATCAGGGCCCACCTCGGCTTCGATGGCATCAGGCTTCCCGACTAGCATCAACTCGTCGTGGAACAGGTCTCTGGCAGCGGATAGGGCGCCGGCGACGATCTCCCGCGGGGCATTATCTCCGCCGAGGGCGTCTACCGCGATACGCACTGGAAGGCCTTATCGGGGCTTAGATGTCCTCTACGGCGACTACCGTGCGGCCCTTGTAGAAGCCGCACTCAGGGCAGACCCTGTGCGGTACGTGCGGCTGGCCGCAGTTGGGGCAGGCCACCAGACCCGGGCCTGTGATCGCGTGGTGCGCCCGGCGCTGGTTCCTGCGTGCCCGTGACGACTTCTTCTTGGGTACGGCCATGCGAATACCTCCTGGTTGCTATTGACTCAAGATCGTGAGGCGAAGAGGCCGTCGAGGCCCCGCCAGCGCGGGTCTACCTCGTCGCCATCGCCTTCGGGGTGCACGGGCTCGGAGCCAGCTGAGAACACCTGCATCGGGACCTCGTTCGGCAGGGCGCCTTCCGTATAGCGCGCCAGATCCATGGTCCAGTCCTGGACACAGACCTCGGGGTTGTTCGGCCCCGAGAGGAACTCCGAGTCGCCGAACTCCAGTTCGAGCTCTGTGGGATCGAGCGTCCTGTCGCAGGTCGTAAGCACCGTCGCGACGACCCGCACGTCGAGGTGCAGACCCTCGGAGAGACGTGTGACGCCTACATCTGCCTCTGCCTTCGTAACCTCGTGGTAGCGCCCGTAGAGGTCGAAAGGACCTGCGGAAAACTCGGCACGCACCTCGTGCGTGTCTCCGACCTCCGCACCGGGTCGCCTGAGGGGGATCAAAGGATTCATGAAATAAGTTTACTACTTGCTATTGTTCCTGGACGCCCTGCAGCTTTGTGCGTCCACGCTGCACGGCCTCCAGGAGCTTGCCCAGGTTGTCCTCGAGGTTGGCGAGTACCTCGTCAGCGTAGTCCTCGGCGCCGAGGCGTATCTCGCGCTCGCGGCGGCGGGCATCCTCCATGATCTCCGCGCTCCGCTTCTCAGCCCTCTTCAGGACCTCTTCTTCTGAGGTGATCTTCTCGGCCTCGTCCTGGGCGCTGCGAATGATACGGTCGCTCTCGCTGCGGGCCTCGTCGAGCATCGCCTGGCGCTCCTTGACGATCCAGCGGGCCTGCTTGAGCTCCTCCGGTATAGTCTGGCGCATCTGGTCTATGATGTCGAAGGCGGCGTCCCGGTCGACCATCGCCGTGTTGCCGAAACCGGGGAAGCTGCGCGCGTCCTCGACCAGTTCTTCCAACCTATCTATAAGTACCAGTACGTCCATCTTCTACTACCTATCCTTCGCCTACGATCCCTCTATCTTACCGTCCTGAGCGGAGTATATCTGCCTCACGGTCTCGAGTACGCCTTCAGGTACGAGCCCGCGCACGTCTCCGCCGAGCGATGCTATCTCCCTGACCGCGCTCGAGGAGAGGAAGCTGTGCTCCGCCGAAGCCATTATGAAGACCGTTTCGAGCTCCGGGAACATAGTCCGGTTCAGCTGCGCCTGCTCGAACTCCGACTCGAAGTCCGAGACGGCCCGCAGGCCCTTCACGATCACCTGCGCACCCCGCTCCCTCGCGAAGTCCACGAGGAGCCCCTCCATCACCTCGACGGAGACATTGTCCATGTCGGCGGTGACCTTCTCCAAGAGCCGCGCCCGTTCGACCGCGGGAAGGCGGGCCTGCTTGCGGCGGTTACTACCGACTGCAACGACCACGTGGTCGAAGATCCGGGAAGCGCGCACGATGACGTCGAGGTGCCCCGTCGTTACAGGGTCGAAGCTACCTGGACACACAGCCACGATCATTGTCAGCTCAGACCGATCAAGTATGGTTATGAACGTGCCGCCGTAACGGCGCGTTACCCCTTTCTGGCCTCCTGCGCCCTCAACCGGAGCCTCGCCGCTCTCGATCGCGACCCTTCCTCCCGGCGCGAGCAATGAGCGTAGCCGGTGCAAGATTCCCCCGACCTCCGCCGCGATTCTATATGGTGGGTCGGCGAAGATCAAATCGAATCGGTCGCGGCGCGTGCCGAGCTGCCCAACTACGGCCTCGACCTCACCACCTAGTACCTCTGCCCTGTCCGCGAAGCCGGTCCGCCGCAGGTTCTCGAGGATCACGGCCCTGGCCGCCCGATCCCGCTCGACGAAGACGGCGTGCCCACACCCGCGGCTTAGGGCCTCTATCCCGAGCGCGCCCGTACCCGCGTAGAGGTCGAGGACCCAGCCGCCTTCGAAGAACTGTCCAAGGGAGTTGAACAGGCTTTCGCGCACGCGGTCGGACGTAGGACGCACGCCCCTGGGGACGGATGCCAGCCTGGTGCCCCCGGCGGACCCGGCGATAACCCTCAAGACCTATTCCCTGAAGAGCCACTCGACGTCCGCGCCGAGCAGCTCACGGATCTCACGCCGCAGGGGCCTGTGGTCGGGCCGCTTTAGCGTGGGGTCACCAGCCACGAGCGCGAACGCCTCGCGCCTGGCCTCGACAAGAACATCAACGTCGCGCAAGAGCTTGGCGACCTTGAGGTCAGGCATGCCACTCTGGCGACTACCGAAGAGGGTCCCCTCACCCCTTATGGCGAGGTCGACTTCGGAGAGCTTGAACCCGTCCTGATACTGCTCCAGAGCTCTGAGACGTCGTTCGGAATCTTCGGATTTGGGTGCTCCTACTAGGAAACACTTCGGGGGATGCAGGCCCCTGCACACCCGGCCCCTTAGCTGGTGGAGTTGGGAGAGCCCGAAACGCTCTGCGCCTTCGATAACGATCGCACCCGCGTTTGGCACGTCGACACCGACCTCCACGACAACGGTAGCCACGAGCACCTCGATCTCCCCCGCCCGGAACAGGGCCATCACCTCACGCTTATCCCGGGCCTTCATCCTGCCGTGCAATAGTCCGACCACCCTCTCGGGGAAGATTTCGTTCGCAAGCTCCTCGTAGAGCTCCTCGGCGGCGCGCACGTCCTCCAGCGCCTCCGACTCCTCGACGAGCGGGCATATCACGTAAGCCTGCCGCCCTTCCTCGATCTCCTTCCTGACCTCCTCATAAGCCCCGAGCCGTTCCGCAGGGTCGACGACCCTTGTCTCGACGGGCTTCCTTCCCGGCGGCAGTTCGTCTATCAGGGAGACCTCGAGGTCACCGTAGAGTGTGAGGGAGAGGGTCCTCGGTATAGGGGTGGCCGTCATGACGAGGGTGTCCGGGGTGGTTCCTTTCTCGCGGAACACCGTCCGCTGGCCGACGCCGAAGCGGTGCTGCTCGTCCACTACCACGAGCGAGAGATCGTCGAAATCTACGCCTTTCTGTATGAGGGCGTGCGTCCCAACCACGACATGGGCCTCGCCGGCCGCTATCTGCTCCATGGCCTTACGCCTCTGCGCCACGCTCTGGGAGCCTGTGAGCAATACGACGTTGACGGGCAAGTCGGCCAGGGCCGTCGAGATCGAGAGGTGGTGCTGCCAGGCAAGGACCTCGGTCGGGGCCATTATGGCGCCCTGTCCCCCCGCCTCGACCGCTGTGAGGAGCGCGGCAATGGCGACCACGGTCTTGCCGCTGCCCACGTCTCCCTGAAGGAGGCGGCGCATCGGCTTCTCCAGGCGCATGTCGGCGAGGACCTCCTCTATGACCCGCTCCTGCGCCCCGGTCAGCCCGAAGGGGAGCCCCTGGAGGTAGGGGTTTAGGAGGCTCCCGTCGCCACGGTGCCCGCCGCCGACCTCCGTCCTCTCGACGCGTGCCTTCCGAGCAGCTAGACCGGCCTGTATCAGGAAGAGCTCGTGGAAGATCAGGCGCCGCATCGCCGCCTTGAGGCGTGCCCGCTCTGTGGGGAAATGGACCTCATGTATCGCGTCGTGCAGATTGGGCAGGCTGTGACGTACGAGCACATCGGCTGGTAGGGGGTCGAGAATGCGCCCGGCCGAGTCGAGGGCGCGGTGGATAAGCGTCCGCATCCTGCGAGCCTGTATACCTTTGTTGACGGGGTAGACGGGCACGAAACGTCCGGCGTGCGGCCCTTCGTCCGCCACTGGGTCATCGACGATCTCGATGCTTCTTGCGGCTATCTGAATACCGTAACGGCTCTGGACCTCGCCGGAGGCGACCACCCGAACGTCGGGGAGTAGTTGGTTCAGAAGCCAGCTCCTGCCCCAGACCGTCACGGGGATGTATCCCGTGCCGTCGTAGAGTTGGGCCGAGAAGCCAGGGGCGCGTCCCCTGACAGGCTTGCCGACGGGCCGCGTCGAGACCACCGTGCCGAAGATCGTTGCCCGCTCCCCCACGCGCAACTCGGAGATCCTCTTCACGTTGGACAGGTCCTCGTGGCGCGAGGGATAGTGCGAGACCATGTCGGCCAGCGAAGCTATGCCTAGGTCGCCGAGCGCGGCCTCGATCCGCGGTCCGACCCCGGGAAGTTCGGTCACAGGCCGCGAACGAAGCTCAGTCAGGGTCGTCCGTGCGGGGAGAGGAGCCCCCTGCGCCCCACCGCCTCTATAAGTGGGCAACGCCATAGGCTCCAAGGCCTACGTGGGACCCGACGACCCCCCCGATCTCAGCGATGAGCTTCTCCTCGACCCCGAGCTGTTCGGCCAGTTCGGAGAGGAGCTCTGGGGCGGCGATATGCCCGAAGTAGAGCTGACGTCCGGCCTCCGCGGCCGGCCTGACCTCCTGGACGATGGTCGCCATCTGGCGCCTGCGGCCACGAGTACGTTTGAAAGGAATGATCTCCCCGCCCGCTATCTCGAGCACGGGCCTGACATCGAGGGCTGTGCCGAGGAGACGCTGCGCCCTTCCTATGCGTCCGCTCTTGGCCAGATACTCCAGCGTGCCCACTGCGAAGAGGACCCTCGCCCCTCCGATAGCCCGCTCAGCGGCGTGCCTGACCTCATCGAAGTCCCGACCCTCATCGATACAGCGCAGGGCCTCGAGCAGGATCAAACCAGACCCCATCTCGGCGCTCTTGGCATCGAGTACGTGGACGGGCCCGTCTACCATCCCCGCCGCCTGCAGGGCCGAGTCGTAGGTGCCGCTGAACTTGCTCGAGAGCGTGAGCACCAGGATGTCGTCGTAGTCGGAGAGCGCCTCGTAGGCCTCGACGAAGGCACCTGGGGAGGGTTGCGCCGTTGTCGGGAAGACGTCGGAGTCGCGCAGCCGCTCGTAGAACTCCTCGTTGGTCATGTCTACCTTGTCTGTGTAAGCCTCGTCTTCACCGAAGTGGAACGTGAGCGGGACCACCCTGACATCGGGCCGCTCCAGCACACCAGGGGCGAGACTCGTGGTCGAGTCCGTTACGACCGCCGTGGTCACTCGGCCACCATCTGTAGAGGATACAGCGGCTGGCCGCCATCCCTGGCCTCCACCTCCAGGTCGTCGTCGAGCTCTCTGATACCTTCGAGTATCCTTTCGAGCTCGGCCTCGGCCAGCTCTTCGCCCTTTAGCAGCGTCAAGACATCGGCGTCGTCGGCCATGATCTCTCTCGCGAGCACGAGTGCCGCCTCGTAGGCGCCACTCTCGACGGCGATGAGGTCGCCGTGGAGGAATCCTAAGTAGGCCCCCTCGGCTACCTCGCGTTCGCCGAGGCGGGCGTCGCGCACGGAACGCGTAACCTCGCCAACCCGCAGCGAGTCTGAGATCTCGCGCATCTCCTCGACCACCTCGTCGGGGTCGCCCTCGCGGTCGTATCCGACCATCACTGCGAGTCCAGCGGCTATGTTCGTCGTCGGTACGACGTAGGTCTTCGCCTCTACCAGCCCGTCCACTTGCCCCGCTGTGGGGACGATGTTCTTGTTGTTGGGAAGCACCACGACGGCCTGGGCCCCTGTTCTTTCTACCGCCCGGGCGAGGGCGGCTGCGCTCGGGTTCTCGCCCTGCCCGCCCTCGATCACGACCGCCCCCATCTGTTCGAAGAGGACGCGGTTGCCCTCCCCGCGGCTCGCCGCCACTACGCCCAATCTGGCCGCATGCCTCTCTTCGGGCTCTCGGGAGCGGATCTGGGCCTCCATGTCATCGACCTTTACGCCTGCCAGGCGGCCGAAGCGGCCCGCGTAGGAGAGGGCACCGCCAGGGTCCTGCGTGTGCACGTGGACCTTGACCACGTCGTCTTGGGCGACCACGAGGACGCTCCTGCCCGAGGCGTAGACGTGCTCCTTGAACGCATCCACGTCGCCTTCGAAGCCGTCGACGAGGAACTCCGTGCAGTATCCCCAGGCCTCTTCCTGGGCGTGGATAGCCTCCAGGTCGGGCGCGTCGTCCTCGTCCGCTTGGGGAACCTCGATCTCCTGCCCACTGATGCAGGCGTACACGCCGTCGAGGACCACGGCAACACCCAACCCCCCAGCATCGACGACACCGGCCTCGCGCAAGACTGCGAGCATCTCCGGGGTGCGGCGCACCGAATCGTGGGCCGCCTGCCTCGCCGCCCGGAGTAAGGAAGGCAGGTCGGAGTCCCCTCCTTCGACGGCCTGGCGGGCGGCCAGGGCCGCATCCTTGATGACGGTGAGCATCGTGCCCTCGACCGGTTCGCGAACAGAGGCGTAGGCCCTGTCCTTTGCGCCTTCGAGCCCGGCAACGAAGGCCTCGGCGTCCAGGGATCTCCTGTCGGCCAGTACTTCGCATGCGCCCCGGATCATCTGCGAGAGTATGACCCCCGAGTTTCCTCTCGCGCCCATCAGCGCGGCCCTGGCACAGGCCCTGCTCGCCTCCTCGAGGCTAGCGTAGGACTTGCCCGAGGTTTCGCTCAACGCGGATTCCAGGGTGAGTAGCATGTTCGTGCCCGTGTCCCCGTCAGGCACGGGATAGACGTTGAGATCGTTGATCCTGGCGACCTGGGCCTTGACGGCCGCGTGGGCTGCAGCAACCATGGAGGCCACCTCTATCGCCATCGCAAAGAATCCCTCATTGCTCCTCTCATGGGG